>JAHFUI010000248.1 GCA_023265175.1 Acidobacteriota bacterium | reverse complement strand
ATCGAAGGGCGACGTGGCGAAAGCCGCCTCGCTCTTCGAGGACGTGGCGAAAAGCTCGGACCGCACGCTCGCCGCACGCGCGCTGCTCTATCTGGCGCAGGCGCAGGAGCGGCAGAGCACGGAGCAGGCTCGCAAGACGTACGACCGGATCATCAAGGAGTTCGGCGGTCAGACGGAGGCGGTTGCCGACGCCCGCATGCGCCGCGCAGCGCTGCCGTCGTCGGCGCGGAACGCCGGCCTCGTCACGCGGCGGGTCTGGACGCTTTCGCCGAACCAGGGGATGGATTTCGGTGCTGTTTCTCGAGACGGCCGCTATATCCCCTTCTATGACGATGCCGTGAACGAAGAACTGTTCCTGCACGATCTGACCACGGGCGCGGATCGCCGCGTGACCAACGGGGCGAGTTTTCGACCCGGCATGCCCAAGTCGGAGCATCAATATGCGGCGGAGTGGAGTTTTTCGCGTGACGGCAAGCAATTAACGTACAACTGGTTTATCGGCTGGAAAAACAGTTACGAGCTTCGCGTCATTGACTTGCAAGGCGCCGGCATCCCGCAGTTTCGGCTACTGTTGGACAACCCGGAAGTACAGGTGATCGAACCGCAGGACTGGTCGCCTGACGGCAAGTGGATCGCCGCCTGGTTGTCGAGGAGAGATTCTTCCCGCCAGATCGGCTTGGTATCCGTGCGGGACGGTTCCTGGCGCGTCCTGAAGTCGGTGGACGGTAAACCTCTGCGCATGTTCTTTTCCCCCGATGGGAAGTACCTCGCCTACGATCTGGCCGCTCGCGATACGAGTGGGCAGCGCGACATCTTCATTCTGGCTACCGATGCCAGCTCTGAGAGTGCCGCCGTGGTACCCCCGTCGGACAATCAGCTGGCTGGCTGGTCGCCCGACGGGACGCGGCTGCTGTTCACGAGCGCCCGGAGCGGCTCCCGCGATCTGTGGGCACTGGGATTCTCGGGAGGAAAGACCCGAGGGTCGCCAGAGTTGATCAAGCGTGACATGCTTGGTTTCTCCCTGGGGATTACGGCATCAGGGTCTCTGTACACGAAAGAATTTGATTTCGGACTTCAAAGTGACATCCAGGTGGCATCTTTCGACTTCGCGAAGGGACAGTTCCTTTCGACGCCATCGCCCGTGGTGAGTACCCTTGTAGGAAGCTCGGCGCCTGACTGGTCACCCGATGGGAAGTATCTGGCGTATGTGTCGGGGCGGCTCGGATCTGCTGTCATCGGGATTCGGACGCTCGAGACGGGGCAGGTCCGCGAGCTATCGTCGGGGTTGTATGGTCTTCAGTCGTTGGGTTGGGCGCCTGACGGCGGTTCCTTCATCGCCACAGGCCGCGATTCGAAACTCGTCCAGGGTATCTACAGGATCGATGCAAAGATCGGGCAGAGCTCGCTCGTGGTGTCTCGATCGAACGTGGCCTCCCCCGTGCTGTCGCCCGATGGCAAGACGCTCTATTACGCCCAAAGGATCGACCTTCCCGGAGCAACGGAATTGACGGTTGTGAAGCGGGAGCTGGCGACTGCGACGGAGATAGAATTGCTGCGCCGGCCGGCTCTATGGCCGGCTTTCGGCGCGCTCAATCTGTCACCGGACGGCCGGTATATCGCGGCCGCGATCAGCGATCCGTCCACCAAATCGAACACGTTTCTGATTATTCCGACCGCGGGCGGCGAGCCGACGGAAGTCATTCGGCGAGCGCAACCCCAACAGCCGGGCATGTTTGTGTGGGGTCCGGACAGCCGGTCATTGCTGATCCGGATTCCTTCGGGTGGCAAGTTCGAGCTGTGGCATGCATTTGTCGATGGCACTCAGGCCGTCAAGCTGGACACGACGGTGGACGGGAATGTCGGCTCAGGTCGCCTCCATCCCGATGGGCGGCAGATCGCGTTTCAAGTGAGTACGCGTACACCGATGGGCTACGAGATTTGGGTCACTGAGAATTTCCTCCCGACCACGAAAAAGTAAAGCACTGTTGCCGCTCGCTGCTCTCGCGATTCCCTGGGACGGGGCTCTGCCTCCAGTCCCAGAGGATAGCCGGGCCTAATTAAGGAAGGTTGTGGAGGGACTTATGAAAAGGCTAATCGGTGGCTCGATCGTTCTCCTTCTCGCGGGGCTCGGTACCGCGACGTTGAGCTCGGCACCGACCCGTGCGACAGTCGTCACCAATTCCGATGCCGACGCGATCGGAACCACGGAGACGGCTGCCCCCAACAACGCATTCAGCCAGCAGACCGGCCCGTTCTTCAAAGACTTTGGCACGCTCGGGCGCTTCGGTTGCGAGGAATGCCATGTGGAAAGACTGGGCTGGAGCGTCACGGCAACGGCCGCCTCGGGACTGCCGGCGAGTGACCCACTGTTCGTATTCGATGGCTCCGACTGCCTCCCGCCGGGCGTCCCCAATACGTCAGCATCGAACTCGATCGAGATGCGCAATTTTGGCAACACGCGCATCGAGCTCGGCATCCCTCAAGGCGCGGACTTCGGGCTTGCCGGTTCTTCCGATCCGTTCGCCTGCCCGACCGCTCCGACGGCCTCGAACCTGCGCATGTACCGCCGCCCTCTGCCAGTCGCGAACGCCAGCTTCATCGCCAACGTCATGTGGGATGGACGAGAGGAGGTGACCCCAACGATCTTTGGCGACCTGAAGCACCAGGCCAACACCGCGGAGCTCATCCACGCTCAAGCGACCAGCTCGATCTCCGACGCCGATCAGACGAGCATCGCCAGCTTCCAGACCAACCTGTTCGCCGCGCAGGTCAAAATCGGCAACCTTAAATTGGATGCGCGCGGCGGAAATGGCGGCGCCGTTTTCCTCATGACTGCTGTGGCGCCTGCGTTTTCCCTTGGCATGAACGATCCATCCAAACCCGGCTTCAACCCCGCAGTGTTCACTATCTATCAAAGCTGGGAGCCGGGCCGAACACCGTCAAACGCCCAGGCCGCGGCGATCGGAAGAGGCGAAGTCGTCTTCAACACGAAGCTGATCAGGATCGCCAGCGTGCCCGGCCTCAACGGCCCCCACGATGCGTCGACGGCGCCCATTAGCGGTTTCTGCGGCTCGTGCCACAACACACCGAACGTCGGCAGCCACTCGACTTCGCTGTTCGTGGACATCGGGGTCACGTCGCCGTCGCCCACTCTCGGCAATTTGGACGTCGGCCATCTTCCCATCTACTGGTTCATGGAGACCACGACCGGGAATACCACTGTGGTGACGGATCCTGGCCGGGGACTGGTCACCGGCAAATTCATCGACATCGGAAAGACCAAGGTCCCGGGGTTGCGCAACCTGGCGGCACGGCCACCGTACTTCCACAACGGGTCGGCGCCCGACCTCACGACGGTGGTCGACTACCATGACCGCCGCTTCAGCATTGGGTTCAGCGCACAGGAGAAAAGTGACCTGGTGGCGTTCCTTCAGGCACTCTGACGACGCGTGACGGACCTTTCCTGGCCGGTTCACGACGGCGCCGCGGCCAGCGGCAGCCGGACCTCGACCCGCGTGCCTTCTCCAGGCACGCTCTCGATCGTGAGCGAGCCCCCATGCGCCGCAGCGATCTGGCGAGCGATCGGGAGCCCGAGCCCGGTGCCATCGGCCTTGGTCGAGAAAAACGGATCGAGGACGTGCTCGAGATCTGCGGGCAAGATTCCCCCTCCCGTGTCGGTCACCACGATACGCACGTCGGAGCCGTCGATCTCGACGGTCACGCTCGCACGACCACCGGGCCCCATGGCCTGGGCTGAGTTGAGCAACAAGTTGAGGAACAGTTGCTCCAGCGCAATCGCATCACCGAGAACCCACGCCGTCGTGCTGGAGCTGGTCAACGAGCTGAGTGTCGTGCCATGCTCAGTGAATGTGCTCTCCGCGCTCCGAGCCGCCACGGCGACGACGGGGCCGAGGTCGAGGCGGCGACGCGGATTGCGATCGCTTCGAGCCACTCGCAGCGAACCACTGACGGTTCCATCCAACCGCTTGACATTCTCTAATGCGCGGGCGATGAGCGGCCGGCTTGGGGCACCATCGCCGGTCTTTTCTTCCGCGCGCTGGAGATCGACGCGGACGGCAGTGAGCCCGTTGCGCACTTCGTGGGACAGCGAGGCCGCGAATTCGCCGGCCGCCGCAAGCGCCTGCCGTTTCGACAGCTCGGCCAGGGTGCGCCGGAGACTCTCCGTCATGCTGTTGAAGGCAGCGGCCACTCGGCGAACCTCATCGGCGCCGCGCCCATCGACTCGATGATCGAGATCGCCACTCGCCACGGCATCGGCCGCAACGGCCAGTTGCTCGAGCGACGACGTCAGCCTCTTCGTCAGAAATGCGCTGAGCGCGAGTGCGAGCAGCGACACGAGCGCGAGTGTCACCGCTCCTGTGCGTGCGACGCGCTCGAACGGCTGGACGTACGCCCCGAGCGGCGCCGCGAGGATCAGATCGATCTCCGGATCCGCGAGGGCGCGATGCACGGCGAGCCAGTCGATGTTCATCGCCGTGAAACGGTCTAGGCCGAGGAGCGCGTCGGGAGCGAACGCCTGGAGAAGACGATAGGAACGATGAAGGCCCTGCCGCGGGGAGACCCGTTAACGGAATCTCCATTAATCAGCCTCCCGGACCGACGTGGGGCTCAGCCAGCACAAGCGCATGATCAGCCCCGGACGCACAGCCTGAGGCACAGTGCGGATGATTAGCCCGTCGCAACGAGCGTGTCAAGGCCTTCGCCGACTTGTGTCAAGGCGGCTTGCAGCCGAGACACCTCCGCCCTGCCGCCTCACGGCGGTGCTCACGTGGCGGCTGGGCCCGGCACGGTCAGGGAACGCACCTGTCCCCAACGCCGCCGTCGTCGACAACATCGAAGACACTCGGTGGCGAACGGGCGGGGCGGGCGGCGGGCACTTCGGTCGGCAGTCCCAGATGGCCCAGAATGCGCCGGATGACACGCGCCTCCTCGATGAGCGCGACGAGACGCAAACGCCCCCCGCACCGCGGACACGCCAAGACATCGAAGCCGAAGGAACAGGTTTCATACTGCATCTCCCGCAGTGGAACTGACATTTGTAGATTCACGCGATGAATCAGTGAGCGGCGGCGCCAGATCTGGCGGCCAGTATAGCCATTGGCCGTGGTCGTTGCAGATGCGTGCCTGGATCCGTCCCTGTGTGCGGAGCTTGCCCAGGGTGGTGCGGCTGACTCCGAGCCTGGCTGAGATGTGCTCGCCGGTGATCATGCCGGCTTCGAGCAGGCGCTGTTTCAAGCTCCTGATCTTGGCGGAGTAGCGGACCCACTGGATCCTGGGCGTATCGAACGCATCACCGGCGCCGGTGCGCAGTCCGCGCTCGTTGAGGATGCGGGCCGCCTGGGCGTCGGTGTACTCATCCAGGAGCGCGTCGATCTGCTGACGGACGTCGTCGTGAGTGGCGCGCAACTGCTGAGCCGTCAGAGGACGCGGCACCGTGAAGGTGGTGGTGGTGCCGCCGCGGAAACGGACGGCGGCGGTCATCTCG
>JAHFUI010000247.1 GCA_023265175.1 Acidobacteriota bacterium | reverse complement strand
CCTTTACAAATCCGCGCATAGCGTCACCTTCCTCTCCAAAGGTTTCCGCGGGTCGAGTTGCACTAATGTAAATCAGAAATTCACTGTCACGTTCAGCCGCACGAATCGTGGCCCGACGATGCTGGTCGGATTCAGCCACGTGCCGCCATTGGTGGCGTAGTCAAACTGCGATTCATAAACAGTCGCATAGTTGGTGTTGAGCAGGTTGCCGAGGTCCGCCCCGATATCCGTCCGCGTCCTCCCGGCCCGCACGATCTTCGCGAATCGCATATCGACCTGCGTCCGCCGATTCTCGGCATACATCCGGGTGTCGTTGTCGATCAGCGCCACGGTCGTGTTGCCAGTCGCGAGACCGTTCGGCGGGAGTCGGCCGAGGATGCTCTGCACGACCGTGTTCGGCACGTTCCAGTTCGCGCCGCCGACGAGGCCGCTCAGCCGGAGCGGCGGCTGCGACCGCATCGTGGCGGCGACGAGCACACCGATCTTCGGAATCGTATAGGACGCCAACCCTCGGAGGGTCGTCTCAAACGGGTCCTCGCTCCGGCAGTTCCGCGGGTCGGGGCTGTCGATCTTCACCACGGTCGCGCACGTATCCAGGATCGTGCGCCCGGTGCTGGTGCCGAACTGCAGCGTCAGACCTTGGCGAAGTCGTGCGTTCAAGGTGACATCGACGCCGTGCCAGTAATTGATGCGTTCCGGCCCGTAGTCCGTTTCAAAGGTCACGTAGTTCTGCGCGGCCAGCGCCGATGCCGCGGCGGTCGCCGTGTACAGCGTGATCGGATAACCGCCGCCGCCCGGGAGCCTTGGGTCTTTCGGGGCCGTGATCACCCACTTGTCGTACTGCGACGGATCCCGCACCAAGTTGTCGGTGACGGTGAACCCCCCGAACCAGCGCCGGTTGTAGCCCACGTCCAGCGAGACGCGCGGCCTCAGCTCCTGCTGGACGTTCACGCCCCACTGCCCATCGTGCCGCCGGACGCCCCAGCCGTGCAGAAGCGCCGGGTTCACCTGCGCCAGGTTGCTCCCGACCTTCCCGAAGTTCAGCGAATTCCCGGTGATCGCGCCGCAAGTGTCGCCACCCGCGATGGTCTGCAGCGCCGGGTTGAGGATGTCGCAGTCCACAACAAAGTTGCCGTTGCTGTCGGCCCAGGTGCGCGCGACCGTCGTCACGATCCGGGTCGTCTGCGCAGGATTGTTGGTCGTGTAGATGCTGTCGTTCGTCGCCGCATCCAGATAGCGGCCCAGGTTGAACTTCAGCGCGGTCTTGCCGTTCCCGAACAGGTCGTAGGCCATGCCGAAGCGCGGCGAGATGTCGTTGTACGCGTTCACGCTGTCGGTCCGGTCGAACGCGATCGGCTGTGCGTTGAACCGCGAGGTTGCCGTGGTGCCGTTGTGCTCGCCCGGGCTGAAGCTCGAGGCGCGGTCGTAGCGCAGCGCGCCCTGCACCGTCAACCGCCCAAGGGTCCAGGTGTCCTGCACGTACAGGGCCGTCGACGACGTCCGATCGGCCGTCTGCCACATCGGCAGCCTGAACGTGAACTGGTTGGGAATCCGGTTGTTGAAGCGGTAGATGAGTTGCGAGTCGTTGGGCAGGGTCGTCGTATCGGCGATCAGATACGCACCCTGGTAGCCGATCTTCATGCTGTGTGACCCGGTGACGTAGGAGGCTGACGCGCGCCAGTTGTTCGGATTTCCGAAGTTGTCGAAGTATGAGCCCAGGCCGCGATACGTGAAGTTGGCTCGATGGTTGTCGATCGCGGACTGTTCGGTCACCGGAATCAGGTTGAAAATGCCGTCGGGAGGCAGTTGGCCGGGTCCGCCCGCGTGGCGGTACGCGAACCGGGTGTAGCCTGCCTCCAGCAGCAGCTTGCTGGTCGCGGGCGACGTCCATGTGCCCTGCGTCACCCAGTACGGAAAGTTGAAGTACCCCGTGTTGGACTCGGGCGACTGCGCCGGCGTGGTCGAACCCAGCGCGATCCAATCGGTTCCGCGCGTGCGGCACCCGTTTCCGCTTGGCGTGAGCGTCGAGCCCTCGCAGCGGTACTGGTTCTCCTGGGAGAACATGATGCGGTTCTTCGGGGTGATCTGCGCGGTGAATCGCGCCTGGTAGATGTCGCGGCCCTGAACATTGCGCGCCGGGACGCTGTCGTCCCTCAGGTAGTCCCAGTGCGCCGCGTTCCCGGCGTAGGCGTTGGCGAAGATGCCTTCAACGCCCTGCGCGGTCGAAAACTTGCGATAGCCTCCCCAGAACCACAGGCGGTCGCGCTTGATCGGCCCACCGTACGTGGTATTGACATCGTACGAGCTGATGATGCCCGGCCCCTGCGTGATCCCGACGCTGCGCAGGGCGTCGTCGATGTTGTCGCCGCGCGACCAGTCCCCAGCGCCGTTCCAGAAGGCCTGCCCGGCGAACCGGTTGCCGCCCGAGCGCGGCACCAGGTTCATGATCGGGCCGCCGGTATCGGTCTCGCCCAACCCACCGGAGACGAGCACCGACACCTCGTCGACGTTGTTCGCATCGTAGGTGAGCGACGAGACGCCGCCGCCGTTGAACGCCGCCGCGACCGTCATGCCGTTGATCGTCATCTTTCCTTCGTTGGTCTGGCCTCCACGGGCGCTGAAGAACGTCATCGTCGGCGTCGCGGCGAGGCCGTTGGTGTCGACCGTCAGGCCCGCCACGGCGTTCAGCAGCGCGCCGTACGCACGCGTCGCCGGCAGCCCCGCGATGACGTCGGAGCTGAGCACCGTCTCGCGTTTTGTGCTCTGCACGTCGACGACCGGTGTTTCGCCGGTTACGGTGACGGTTTCCGTCACCGCCCCGACCTTCATCTCGGTGTTGATGGTGACGACGGCAGACCCGGCCAACTCGAGCCCCTCACGTACGACCTTTGTAAATCCGGTCAGCGAATACGTCGTCGTGTAGGTACCAGGTGGGAGGTCGATGATCCGGTAGATGCCATTGCCCTCGGTCACGACCGACCGGGGCGCCAACAGCGTGGGGCCCGCCGCTTCAACCGTGACGCCGGGCAGCACGGCGCCCGACGAGTCCTTTACGGTGCCGGTAATCGATGCCTGGGCATACGCCGCCGATGGCAACAGGACCAGCGCCGCGAGTACGGCCATCGTCTTCACAAGTCCACGCATGGCGTCACCTTTCTTTCTAATCAGGTTTTACGCGTTGCGAGATCGGCAGCGGGCGAACTGACCTAAGAAAACCGTCGACGGGCAGTATCATCGACAAGTCGGGAGGTGGTGTCAACGGATCTCTTGGTATCTTTTGGACATCCAGCTGCGGACGCGAAGCGATTAGGCCCGCAACGCGGGCCCTAAGATGCCCTAAGACAGCTTCTAAGGCGCGCCACACAAACTTGCTTCACCCATCACGATTCCGGCCTTAGAAGATGTCTATGGCAGCGCGAGCGCGATCAGCTCGCCCGGCATCTGGCGCGACGAGACCGCGACGACGATGTACTGCTTGCCGTTGAACATGTAGGTCATCGGCGCGCCGCTCGTGCCGCCGGGAAGCTCCATTTCCCATGCGATCGATCCCGTCTTCTTGTCAAACGCGCGGAACATCTTGCCGCCGCCGCCCGGAGGCACGCCGACGCCGGTGTCGCTGCCTTCGCCCATGAAGACGAACGTCTTGGTGACGAGCGCGGCGAGACGTCCCGGTGTGCCAAGCGCCGGCAGGTTCAGCGCCTTGAGCGCGGGATGATTGCGAAGCCCATCGCCATTGGCCACCGACCAGAGGATGTCCCCCTTGTTCAGGTCGATCGCGACGAGCCGAGAGTACGGCGGCTTGAACGGATCGGGCAGACCCTGTGGACCGTTGAAGCGCGGCTCGGTCTGCTTCACAAACGGCAGCGTCGATTCGGGGTGCAGCGACTTCCCGAGCGCGATGATGGTGGGCAGATGCGACGAAGGGACATAGAGAATCCCCGTCTCCTTGTCGAACGAGGCGCCGCCCCAGTCGGCGCCGCCGTTGGTGCCCGGCATCAGGATCGTCCCCTTCGGTCCATCGGGGCTCCCCTTGAGCACCGGCGGGGTGTAGAGCGGACCGTACTTATACTCGCTGACGATCTTGAGCGCTTCGGCTTTCAGCTCGGGGGTGAAGTCGATCAGGTCCTTTTCGGAAACACCTTGCTGATCGAAGGCCGGTGGTTTCGTCGGAATCGGCTGCGTCGGCGAGTACCACTCGCCGGGAACGTTGCCCTGCGGCACCGGTCGCTCTTCGATCGGCCACACGGGCTGACCGGTGACGCGGTCCAGCACGTAGACGAACGCCTGCTTCGACACCTGCGCGACCGCTTTGATATTGCGACCGTTGACCCTGATATCTGCGAGAACCGGCGCGGCGGGGAGGTCGTAATCCCAGATCCCATGATGCAGCGTCTGAAAGTGCCACACGCGCTTTCCGGTCTTCGCATCGAGGCACATCATGCTCTCAGCGAACAGGTTGTTGCCGGGCCGCGTGCCGCCGTAGTAATCGCCGGTCGCCTCTTCGAACGGCAGGTAGACGTAGCCGAGATCTTCGTCAGCGCTGATCAGCGACCAGACGCCGCTGTTGCCCGAGTACTTCCACGAGTCGTTCAGCCAGGAGTCGTTGCCGAATTCGCCGGCGCGAGGCACGACGTGGAACGTCCACAGCAGTTTTCCCGTGCGCACGTCGTAGCCGCGGATGTCGTCGGGCGGCATTTCCTTCGGCGCCTTCGCGCGCTCGTTCAGGATGTCGGTTGCCGGCGCGGGCACGCCGCCGATGACGATCACGTCCTTGACGACGAGCGGACCGCTGCTCCAGCGCCAGCCGGTAATCGGCCGCTCGAAGCCTTTCATGAGATCGACCTGACCGCCGTCGCCGAAATCGGCATACCGTTTTCCGGTCTTCGCGTTGACCGCGACGAGGTTCGTGCCGACGTTGGCGAGGATGCGCGCGTCGCGGCCGTCGGTCCAGTAGGCGATGCCGCGCGTCGACGCTCCGCGCTCGAGTCCCTGACCGTCGGCTCGCGGCGGCAGGTTGTCGAACCAGACCACCTTCCCGGTCGCGGGGTCGAGTGCCGTCACCGCGCCGACGGCGGTGCTCATGTAGAGAAGGCCGCCGACCATCAGCGGCGTGTGCTGGTAGTTGGTCGGCGCCTGCGCGTTGGGAAACATCGCCCGCAGCTCCGCCGGCATGCCCGACTGCCGCCATGCGATGCGCAGGTTTTTGATGGAGCTCTTGTCGATTTGATCGAGCGGGGAGTACTTCGTGCTGGCTTTGTCCCCCGCGTAAGTCGGCCAATCGCGGTTCTTGTCCGCCGCGCGCCCCGCCACCGTCGCGGTCGCGACACCCAGTGCAACGACGGTGACGATCACACCGAACGAGACCATCTTGCGGCGCATCCTAATCTCCTTTTTACAGCGTGTTGCGAAATTAGCCTCACGCGGGTGGCCGCGAACGGGGCGCCCCGCCGGGCGCGGAGGCGTGGGCCGTGACAGGCGCTTTTCGCCGAGCACCCGGTGGGGCTGTTCGCGGACAG
>JAHFUI010000009.1:34266-59912 GCA_023265175.1 Acidobacteriota bacterium | reverse complement strand
GAATCGCAATTGATCATGCGTCATTACGACGGGTTCATGAAGAAGACGCGGATCCGGGGACGAAGAGCGTAGGAGTCGACAGTCGACAGTCGACAGTCGACAGTCAGAATTGCCGACCGACGACTGACGACTGACGACCGACGACTGACGACTGACGACCGACGACTGACGACCGACGACTGACGACTTGTATGGCTTTGAATCTGATCATGCTCGGCCCGCCCGGGGCCGGCAAAGGCACGCAGGCCGAGCGATTCACGCGCGCACGCGGCATTCCGAAGGTGTCGACGGGCGACATCCTGCGCGATGCCGTCCACGAAGGCACGGAGATCGGCCGCCGCGTCAAGGCGATCGTGGAGCGCGGCGAGCTCGTGAGCGACGACGTCATGATCCCGGTCGTCCGCGAGCGGCTCGATCGGCCGGACGCGCGCAACGGGTTCGTTCTCGACGGATTTCCGCGCACCGTCGTGCAGGCCGAGGCGCTCGACACGATCGTGGACGGCCGCGGCCCGCTGATGGTCGTCGACATCGTCGTGCCGGAGATCGAGCTCGTGCGGCGGCTCGGGTCGCGGATGATTTGTGCCGGCTGCGGCGCCAACGCCGGCCACGCCCCCGAACCGGTCGCTGCGATCGCCGACAAAGTCATGGTGCCGGCGGGGGCGCGCGTGGCCGCGGCCGAAACCGCGGCCGCGATCGGCGCGCAGACGGAGCCAGGGCGCTGCTGTCGCTGCGGTGGACCGCTGGTCCAGCGCGCCGACGACAACAACGCCGTCGTGCTGGAGCGATTGAAGGTGTACCACCTCCGGACGGAGCCACTGGTCAAGTACTACAAAGATCGGCCGACGTTCCGATCGGTGAACGGTGTGCAACCGCCCGATCAGGTGGCCGCGGAGCTCGCGGCGGCGATCGATGCGGCGCACAGCATCGCGACGTCCGCGGGCGGAGGCACGCGGCGGTGATCGTCTGCCGATCGAAGGGAGAGATCGATCGGATGCGTGAGGCGGGCCGCCTGGTCAGCGAGGTGTTGACCGAACTGGCGGCGCATGTGGCGCCGGGTGTCAGCACGGGCGATCTCGACGCGCTGGCGGAAAGGCGAATCCTGCAGGCGGGAGCGACGCCGGCGTTCAAGGGCTATCACGGGTATCCGGCGGCGATTTGCGCGTCGATCAACGATGAGATCATTCACGGCATTCCGTCGGGGCGCCGTCTGCTGCAGGAGGGAGACATCGTTTCGATCGATGTCGGCGCGTCGCTCGACGGATATTTCGGCGACAGTGCGGTGACGCTCCCGGTCGGACAGGTGTCCGAGAAGGCCGCGACGCTGCTGCGCGTCACCGAAGAGGCGCTGATCAAGGCCATCGAGCGCGTGCGGCCGGGTGGACGGGTTTCCGACATCGGTCACACCGTGCAGCAGCACGTTGAGTCGTACGGGTTTTCCGTCGTGCGCGAGTTCGTGGGCCACGGCATCGGACAGCGCATGCATGAAGAGCCGCAGGTGCCCAACTACGGCGAGCCGGGCCGCGGGCCCCGGCTGAGCCAAGGCATGGTCCTCGCGATCGAGCCGATGGTGAATGCGGGGAAGCCGGCCGTCAAAGTGCTCGCTGACGGCTGGACCGCAGTGACGCGGGACGGCAGCTTGTCGGCGCATTTCGAGCACACGGTGGCCGTGACGGCAGGTGAGCCGTGGATTCTGACGGCGAGAGAAGTTCCTGCTGCGGTCAGGCACTGACCGCGGCCGCCCGCGGCTGGAGCGAGGCGTGAACACACCGAGTGACGCGAGCGGCACGCGATCGGTGCATGGGATCGTCATTGAGACGCTCCCTCGGGCGCTCTACCGGGTACGGCTTGACGATGGGCCCCGGGTGCTCGCGCACATCGCCGATCGGATCGACCGCAACTTCGTCCGCGTGCTGGTCGGCGATCGGGTTCGCGTGGAGTTGTCGCCGGTCGATGTCGGCCGCGGTCGGATTGTGGAAAGGATTTCGTGAGATGTGAGGAAGTCAGGAAGTCAGGAAGTGGATTTCACATTCTCACATTCTTAGATCCTTCGATTCTCACATCTCGGGAGTTTGCCAATGAAGGTCCGGGCGTCGGTCAAACGGATTTGCGACAAGTGCAAGATCGTCCGCCGCCGCGGCGTGGTGCGGGTGATCTGTTCGAATCAGAAGCACAAACAAAGGCAAGGATGACAGTCGACAGTCCACAGTCGACAGTCGCCGGTCAATCCCGACTGACGACTGACGACTGACGACTGACGACTACGAGGATCAGATATGGCACGTATCGCAGGCGTCGATCTTCCACGGACCAAGCGCGTCGAGATCGGTCTCACCTACATTTACGGCATCGGGCGCGTCCGCTCGAACACGATCCTCAAAGAGTCCGGGGTTAGCCCGGACGTCCGCGTCAAGGATCTGTCCGAAGACGACGTGCGGAAGGTCAGCCGCGTCATCGAGGAGCAGGGCGGCGTGGAAGGGGATCTTCGGAAGGAGATCTCCATGAACATCAAGCGGTTGATGGAAATCGGCTGCTATCGGGGGATGCGCCACCGGCGTGGCCTGCCGGTCCACGGCCAGCGTACCCGGACCAACGCGCGCACGCGCAAGGGCCCACGCAAGGGCGCCATCGCGACCAAGAAGAAGACGGTCTAACTTATGGCCAAAAAGGAACCGACCGCCGAAGGCGCCACACCAGAGAAAAAAGAAGGCGCGGCCGGCAAACGGAAGAAGACGTTCAAGAAGCGCGGCGAGAAGCGCATCGTCCACCACGGGCTGGCGCACATCCATGCGTCGTTCAACAACACCACGGTGACGATTACCGACACCGAAGGCAACGTGGTGGCGTGGTCGAGCGCCGGCGGCATCGGCTTCAAGGGATCGCGGAAAGGGACGCCGTTCGCGGCGACACAGGCCGCGCTCAACGCCGGGAACGCGGCGAAGACGGTCGGCATGCGCTCGCTCGACGTGCGCGTGAAGGGGCCCGGATCCGGGCGCGAGTCGGCGATCCGCGCGCTCCAGACGGTCGGACTCGAAGTGAAATCGATTCGCGACGTCACGCCGATTCCGCACAACGGCTGCCGCCCGCCCAAACGGAGACGTGTGTAATGTCGAGTGCAGAATGCAAGATGACAACCCGTCGCATTCGACATTTTGCATTATGCATTGACATGTTTCTAGAGGAGTAAGAATGGCTCGTTATATCGGTCCGGTTTGCCGTCTCTGCCGCCGCGAAGGCATGAAGCTCTTCCTGAAAGGCGAGCGCTGCTATACGGAGAAGTGTGCGATCGAGAAGCGCAACTTTCCGCCTGGGCAGCACGGGAAGACGCGGAAGGCGAAGCTGGCCGGTTACGGCCTGCAGCTGCGCGAGAAGCAGAAGGTCAAGCGCATGTACGGCGTCCTCGAGGATCAGTTCCGAGGCTACTTCGAGACGGCCGATCGGACGAAAGGGATCACCGGTGAGGTGCTGTTGCAGCTGCTCGAGCGGCGTCTCGACAATGTGGTGTACCGCCTCGGCCTGTCGACGTCGCGGCCGCAGGCGCGGCAGCTCGTCCGCCACGGCCATTTTCTCGTCAACGGCAAGAAGGTGGACATCCCCTCGTATTCCGTGAAGCAGGGCGACGTGGTCACGGTCCTCGGCCGCAGTCAGAAGGCGCCGGCCATCGAACATGCGATGGGGGAAGTGAAGGGGCGCGGGATCCCCGGATGGCTCTCGTTCGACGCGACGACGATCATCGGCCGGGTCGTGTCGATGCCGACGCGCGAGCAGATCAACCTGCCCGTGCAGGAACAACTGATTGTGGAGTTGTACTCGAAATAGGCAGTGTTCGTCACCCGTCGGCCCGCAGCCTAGACAGACCTGCGGCGGGAGGTCGGCGGTCACGTGCAGGTCTGGAGGCCCGTCTGGGGCCCGTCAGGCGAAAGGACAGCACCATGTTGTGGAAAGGTTTTCAACGACCGAAACGGCTCGAGTTGGAACGCGAGACACTGACCGCTCGATTCGGGCGCTTCTACGCCCAGCCTTTCGAGCGCGGTTTCGGCACGACGGTGGGCAACGCCCTGCGGCGCGTGTTGCTCTCCTCGATTGAGGGCGCGGCCATCACGGCGGTCAAGATCGACGGCGTACTCCACGAGTTCTCCCCGATCCCCGGGATCGTCGAGGACGCGACCGACATCATCCTCAACCTGAAGCAGATTCCGCTGAAGCTGCACGTCGATCACACGAAGACGTTGACGCTGCGGGTGGAAAAGGCGGGCGAGGTCCGGGCGCGCGACATCCAGGGCGACGCCGACGTCGAGATTCTCCAGCCGGATGCCCACATCGCCACCGTCGGCGAGGGCGGCAAGCTCCACATGGAGCTGCGGATGCGCCGCGGGCGCGGGTACGTGTCGGCCGACAAGAACTTCGACGAGGATCTGGGCATCGGCTGGATCCCGATCGATTCCGTGCATTCGCCGGTCAAGAAGGTGAACTACCTCGTCGAGGCCGCGCGCCTCGGCCAGACGACCGACTACGACAAGCTGACCGTCGACGTCTGGACCAACGGATCGATCAACCCGCGCGACGCGGTCTCACTCGCGGCGAAACTGATTCGCGATCATCTGAACATCTTCATCAACCTCGACGAGAGCGCCGAGCAGCAGGCCGAAGCGTCGAGCGACCAGCCGCGGTTGGGCATCAGCAACGAGAACCTCGACAAGAGCGTCGAGGAGCTCGAGCTCTCGGTCCGTTCCTACAACTGTCTCAAGAACGCGAACATCCGCACCATTCGCGAGCTCGTGCAGAAAACGGAAGGCGAGATGCTCAAGACGAAGAATTTCGGCCGTAAGAGCCTGAACGAAATCAGGGAAATCCTGCACACGATGGGTCTGAGCCTCGGCATACGCGTGGATCAGCCGACGGCGGCGTCACAGGAATAGGAATGGAGGCTAGAGGCTGGGGACTAGAGGCTAGAAGGGCTGGTACTCTCCCAGCCCCTGGTCCCTAGCCTCCAGCCTCTACACGATACAGTTATGAGACACCGAGTCGCACACCGGAAGCTGGGTCGCGTGACGGAGCATCGCATGTCGATGCTGCGGAACCAGGCGACGGCCCTCCTCAAGTACGAGCATATGACGACGACCGTGCCGAAAGCGAAAGAGCTGCGGCCGTTCGTCGAGCGTCTGATCACCGTGGCCAAGCGCGGCCTGGCGGCTGGCGAGGCCAACGGCCGGGTGTTGACCGCGCGGCGGCTGGTCATGCACGACGTGCAGGATCGCGACGTTGTGACGAAGCTGTTCGACACGATTGCGCCGAGGTTCGCGTCGCGGGCGGGCGGATACACGCGCCTGTTGCGTCTCGGCTTCCGCCGCGGCGACAGCGCCGAAGTGGCGCGGGTCGAACTGGTCGGCAGCGAGTTCAACCCGCGCGCCAAGGCCGAGACGGAGGCGCAGGGCGAAGGCGCCAAGCCGAAAGCCACCGGCGTTGGCGCGCGGCTCCGTGCGGCGGCCGAGCGGCTCCGCGGCAAGAAGGAGCCGGGCGAGCGAACCGAGAACGAGGCCGTTCCGAAGCGCGGCGGCGCCAAGGGCGGCGCGCCCAGACAGCGGCCGAAGAAGCAAGGCGCGAAGGGCGGCTAGACGAAATTCACAATTGGGAATTAGGAATTAATAACCTGCTCACCACAGAGGACACGAAGGACACCAAGGGAAATTCTTTCAGGTTTTCCTTTGTGTTCTTGGTGTCCTTTGTGGTTGAACGCCGCTCAGCATCGGCAGCTCGTACTGAATCCCGCGCCGAACGACTTCCACGGTCTCCATTATCGTGAGCGGGTACGCGTGTCGAAGGCCCGCGGGCGTGTCGATGTCGAACGGGAACCCAAGCCGATACCATTCGCTGCTCGTCATGATGATCGCACCGGCGGACCATTCCGGTTTCCGCCGCGCCGCCAGCACGATGTAGTCGGCGCCTTGCAGGCCGGCCCACTCACCGGTTCGAAGCATGTCGGGCGTCTCGGGTCCTTCCAGCTTCTCGCGCGCCAGCCGCGCGCGCGTCCTCCGATTGTTTTCCAGGAGCGTCGTCACGACCCAGTGGGCCGTCGAGAGCAGCGGGTCGCCACGCGGTTCGTCGAACCACGAGGAGATCGCTCGAAACGCGCCCGACAAGGTGAGGTACGTGGCGAACAGACCGAGCCGCGTGCCCAGCGGGAAGTAGATGATCGTCAACAGGCCCATCGCCGGCCCCGCAAGCCCGAGGCCTTCGAGCAGACGGTTTTCGGGCGGAGCCGCGCCGAGCAACGCGGCTGCCCTTGACGATGAAGCAGCGAAGACCAGGTTGAGCGTGCCCTTGACGTCGATGGCGAACCCGATGCACGACGTCAGGAGGCCGGACATCCACGCGGCCGAGCGGAGCGGCAGTGGCGGCTCGAGCCGTCGCCACATGCGCATCGGCAGCACGCTCGCCAGGACGGCGAGAAGCCACCGCGCGAGGTCCGCTATGTACGAATTCACAATTCCTAATTCAAAATTCCAAATTTCAGACTTCCTCGACTTCAACCCCTGCCCGCTCGGCCTTCGCGGCCGCGATGATCTTCATCTGCTGGTGCGGCGGCACCTCGTCGTAGTGGGAGTACTCCATGTGATACGAGCCGCGGCCGCCGGTCGCCGACGTCAGATGCTGCTCGTAGGTGAGCATCTCGGCCATCGGCACGACCGCCTTGATGATGGTCATTGCGCCGCGCGTGTCCATGCCGGCAATCCGGCCGCGGCGGCCGTTCAGATCGCCCATCAAGTCGCCGGCGAAGTCTGACGGCGCGTACACCTCGACGTTCATGATCGGTTCGAGAATCGTCGGGCGCGCGCGCGTCATCGCGTCCTTGAACGCCAGCGATCCCGCCAGCTTGAAGGAGAGCTCGTTCGAATCGACGTCGTGATAGGACCCGTCGAACACGGTGACGCGGAAGTCGACCATCGGATAGCCGGCGAGATAGCCGCGCGTGCGCGCGTCCTGAATGCCTTTTTCGACCGCCGGCACGAACTGCCGCGGAATGGAACCGCCGAAGATGTCGTCGACGAACTCGAAATCGGCCCCGCGCGGCAGCGGTTCGACGCGGATCTTGCAGTCGCCGAACTGCCCGTGACCCCCGGTCTGCTTCTTGTGGCGGCCGTGCGCTTCCGTCGAGGCCTTGATCGTCTCGCGGTACGGAATCCGCGGCGGTTTGAGGTTCACGTCCACGCCGAAGCGGCGCTTGAGTTTGGCGACGGTCACTTCGATGTGCACTTGTCCCTGCCCCGAGAGCAGCAGCTCCTTCGTCTGGGGATCGCGGCTGTACCGGATCGACGGGTCTTCTTCCTCGAGCCGGTGCATGGAAGTGCTGATCTTGTCCTCGTCGCCGCGGCTCTTCGGTTCGATCGCGTAGGAGAGCACCGGATCCGGGAACTTGATAGCGGGGAACGTCGTCGGATCGCCCTTGTCGCCGAGCGTATCGTTGGTCAGCGTGTCTTTCAGCTTCGCCACCGCGCCGAGATCGCCCGCTTTGATTTCCGGCACGCTCGTCTGCGTCTTGCCCTGCAGCAACATGAGGCTGCCGAGCCGTTCCGGGGCGTCCTTCGTCTTGTTCTGCACGGTCGAATCGGCTTTCAGCGATCCCGACACGACGCGGAACATGGTGATCCGTCCGGCGAACGGATCCGCGATTGTCTTCCAGACGAATGCCGCCGCCGGATCTTTCTCGACGGCTGCCCGCGCGACTTCGGCGCCGTCCTTCCCGATCCCCTTGAACGGCCGTTCCGCGGGCGACGGCAGATACGCGATGACCGCGTCGAGCATCGGGTGCACGCCGATGTTGAGCAGGGCGGACACACACACCAGCGGGAAGATCTTCCCGCCCATCGTCGCGCTCCGCAGGCCGGTCACGAGCTCTTCGTCGTTCAGCGTGCCGACCTCGAAGAACTTCTCCATCAGCTTTTCGTCGGCCTCGGCGACCATCTCGACGAGGGTTTCGCGCGCGGCCTCGACGGCGGCCGACATGTCGGCCGGGACATCGCCCACCGTGAACGTGCCGCTCTCGTCGGTTTGATAGATGAACGCTTTCCTCGCGATCAGATCGACGACGCCTTTGAACGATTTCTCTTCGCCGATCGGCAGCTGGACAGGGACGACCGTCCGGTTGCACGCCTCGCGCAGCGATTTCAGCGACCGCTCGAGGCTGGCGCGCTCGCGGTCCAGGCGATTGAGCACGACCAGACGCGGCAGCGCGAGCTCATCGGCTGCCGCCCACACCTTTTCCGTCTGCACCATCACGCCAGACACGGCGTCGACGACGATGAGCGCGGCGTCGGCGACGTGCAGCGCGGCGCGCGCGTCGCTCAAAAAATTGCCGATGCCCGGCGTATCGAGGAGATTGATTTTCAGCTTGTTCCACTCGGCGTACGCCAGGCTGGCCGACAGCGTGTGTTTTCTGCCGATTTCCTCGTCGTCGAAATCGGTCACCGTGGTGCCATCGTCGACCTTCCCGAAGCGGTTGATCATGCCGGCGTCGGCGAGGATGGCGGAGACGAGCTGGGTTTTTCCGGAACCGGCGTGACCGACGAAAGCGACATTCCGGATGCTGGGCGCGTCGTAGACCTTCATATGAGGGTTCCCCTTTTCATCGAGTCATGTGCTCATCTGGTTGTCTGGTCATTGGTTGTTGAGATGACGAGATAACCAGATGACCCGGTGACCAGATGCTTTAAGGCGCATCATATTCGGCGGGCCCAAGGCGCCGCAACCGTCAAGAAATGCAACCACGAAAACACGAAAAGGAAAAACATCTCGGGGCCGAGCCGCGCCAACAGCCTGGGACGAGCGTCGTGTCTCGTGCCTGACTGTCGACTGTGGACTGTCGACTGACGACTGACGACTGACGACTGATTACTCGTATCGCAGCGCTTCGATCGGGTCGAGCCGCGAGGCTTTGAAAGCGGGATACATGCCGAAGAAGATGCCGACCGAGGCGGAGAAGCCGAGGCCGATCGCGAACGACCACCAGGGCAGCGAGATGGGGAAGCCCGAGAGCTGGCTGACGCCGAAGCCGAGGCCGCTGCCAAGAAGGACGCCGAGCACGCCGCCCATCGACGTCAGGACCGCGGCCTCCATCAGGAACTGGAACAGGATTTCGGCGCGCCTCGCCCCCAGGGCTTTCCGCACGCCGATTTCGCGGGTCCGCTCGGTCACCGAGATCGACATGATGGCCATGACGCCGATGCCGCCCACCATCAGCGCGATGGACGAGATGACGACCAGAGCAAGGAACGTGCCCTGGGTAATCTGATCCAGAAACTTCATCAGCTGATCCTGTGTGGCGAGATCGAAGTCGTCCGGCTGGTCGAGTTTCAGTCCGTGACGGATGCGCAAGACGCGCCGGACGTCCTCGATCGCTTCCTGCTGGCTGACGCCGTCGCGCGGCAGCACCGCGAATTGAATGTTGACGATCGTGCCCAACCGGCCGACGTTGAACGAACGGAGGCCGTAAATTCGCCGGTACGCGGTGTACGGAATCACGTTGAAGTCGTCGGCGTTGTTCGCGAAGCCGCCCATGCTCGCCCGTTTGTCGAACACGCCGACGACCTCGAAGCGCTGGGTTCCGATGCGGACGGACTTGCCAATCGGGTCGGTGCCGCTCGGCTCGAACAGCAACCGGTACGCGGTGTTGCCGAGAATCACGACGTTCTTGCGGTACTGCACTTCTGTGCCGTTGAACGACCGACCGGCGAGAAACGGAATGCGGGTGCCTTCCGCGAAACGCTCTCCGGTTCCCAGCACGAGCAGATTCTTGGTTTTCTGATCGCCGTGGAACACGCGCTGCATGGTCCGCGGGCCGATGCCGGCGCCGAGCTCGATGTCGACAACCTGCGCAGTGGTCAGCTGATTCTCGAGGGCACGAGCGTCCGAGAGCGTGAGGTTCGGACGCCTCAGCAGATCTCTGGCATTGGCGCCGCTGACGAAGTTGGTGACGTTGAAGCGCGTAATCGTGATCGTGGTCGGGCCGATCTGGCTGAGCAGATCGCGCAGCGACTGATCGAAGCCGCGCAGGAGCGAGGTCATCCCGACGATCGACGTGATGCCGATGACCACGCCGAGCACGGTCAGTCCCGAACGCATCTTGTTGGCGCGCAGGGTGTCGAACGCCATCGCCACGACTTCGCCGAGGAGGCTGACGCGGATCGCCATTACTCGCGCCTCAACGCTTCAATCGGATCCAGGCGGGCCGCCTGCATCGCCGGATAGAGGCCGAAGAACAGGCCGACCGCTGCCGTGATGCCGATGCCGAGTGCGATCGACCACGCCTCGACGGCGGCGGGAATCGGTGTGAACCCGGCGATGGTGACGGCGATGAGGCTGCCGAGCAGCGTCCCGATCGCGCCGCCAAGTACCGACAGCACCACTGACTCGGTCAGCATCTGCGCCATGATGTCGGACCTCCGCGCCCCGAGCGCCTTGCGCAGGCCGATCTCGCGCGTGCGCTCGGTCACCACCATCAGCATGATGTTCATGATGACGATGCCCCCGACGACGAGCGACAGACCGACCACCCCAACCAGCACCGCGAAAATTCCGTTCGTGGCTGAACTGTAGATCCCCAGGATGGTATCCGACGTGAACAGGCCGAAATTGTCGGGTTGCTTCGGCTTCAGACGGCGAGAGGTGCGCAGCGCGATGATCGCCTCGTCCATGGCCTGATTGATCTGCGCCACGTCTCGGGGCTTCACCGTCAGCGAGAGCTGGCGGCGCGATCCAAACAGGATCTGGAACTGGCCCAGCGGGATGATGGCAAACTCGTCCTGCGACTGGCCGAGCAGTGCTCCCTTCTTCGCGCTGACGCCGACGACCTTGAAGTGGACACCCTCGATCTGGATGATCTTCTCGAGCGGGTCGAGGTCGCCGAACAGGCGATCGGCGGTCTGCCATCCGATGATCGCGACGGGTCGCGCCGTGTCCACTTCCGTCGGACTCATCAGGCGTCCGCGTTCGGCGTCGAACATCGAGAAGTTGGCGAAGTCTCCGGTGACGCCCTCGATCCGCGTCTGGTCGATCGACTTGTCGCGATACGTGAAGCGGCCCTGTGAGCCGGAGCTGGCCATGACCGCGGTCACGAGCGAGCTGTAGCGGCGAATCGCCCGCGCGTCCAGCATCGTGATGCGAGGGTTGGTGCGGACCTTCTCGAACTCCTCGTCGCTTCGCGTGATCGGAAACTGCTGGATGTTGAAGGAGTCCGCGCCCGCCTGGTTGAGAATGGCCTGCTTGACCGAGGCGTTGAGTCCTTGAATCATCGACACCACCGCGATGATCGAGGTCACGGCCACGATGTTGCCGAGCACCGTCATGAACGATCGGAGCTTGGCCGCCCAGATTGCGCTCAGCGCGATGAGCGCGGATTCGAAGAACTTGTTCATCGTTACACGCGTGGGGCCCCACCCCCACGCCTGACGCGCTCGCACCGCATCTTGATGCTCGCGGGGCCCCGCCCCCGCTCGCCTCGCTCGCGCCTTCGCGCTCGCTCGGGCCGCTGGCGCTGTGCTCGCGCGTATCCAGAACAGGACGTCATGGAAAGGTCCAGGTCTACTTCTGGTTCTGCTTGTTGTCCACTTTGACGAGATCGCCGTCGGCCATCCCGCGGACCGAGGTGTAGGGGCCGGTGATCACCGCGTCCCCCTCTTTGAGGCCCGACAGCACCTCGAAGAACTTGTCGCCGGCGATGCCAAGCTTGATCGGGACGAACTCGGATCGGGAGTCGCGCACCACGAACACGCCTTCGGTCTCCTTGCGCGTCTGGCCGGGCTTGAGCTCGGCCGAGACGGCGGTGTTTTCCGACGTGCGGCGACGCTTGTCGGTGCGCGGCTCCTTCACGACGAGACCTTCGGCGTCGTACGTCAGCTCGCGGACGGCGACCGCCGGAATCGGCGCCGCGGTCACGTGCTGTCTGGTCGCCGTCGTGATGTCGGCCGTGCAGGTGAAGCCCGGACGCACTTCAGGCACCGGTTCGTCGAGGATGACGACCACCTTGAAATTGGTGGCTTGCGTGCCTGCGCCGCCGGTCGCGGTCTGGATCGGGCTGTTGCCGATTTCGCTGACGTGCCCCTTGAACGAGCGCTCGGGGATCGCATCGATCGTGATCTTTGCCGGTTGGCCGAGTTGCACGTTTGGAATATTCGTTTCGTCGACTTCGACTTCTGCCTGAATGACCGACATGTCGGCCAGCTCGAGAAGCACCGTGCCGGCGTTGTTCATCGTGCCGATGACCGCCGTTTCGCCCTCCTGAATATTGCGGCGCGTGACGATGCCGTCGATGGACGACTCGATTCGGACCTTGCGCAGATCGTACTGCGCGTTTTCGAGCGTCGCGCGCTCCTGCATGATCCGGCTGTCCTGCGCTTTGACCTGCTTTTCCCGTTCCTGCAGCGACGATTCGGCGGCCTTCGTGTCGTTTTCCGCCTTTTCGAGAGCCTCGCGGGTCGTGAGCTGGCGGCCCCACAGATCCTGCTGCCGCTTCAAATTCTGTCGCACCTGATCGAGTTGCACGCGCGCCGTTTCAACCGCTTGGCGCAGCTGTTCGAGGGAGGCTGCCGCCACTTGCAGCGAGGCCTCACCGCTGTCCACGCGAGTGCGCAGGTTTTTCGGGTCGATCTGGAGGAGGAACTGGCCCTTCTTGATGCGATCGCCCTCATTCACCGCGAGATTCACGACGCGGCCCGACGTCTCGGCGCTGATCTTGACCAGCCGCTTGGGTTGAATTTTTCCAGAGGCCGAGACGATGGCCTCGAGGTCGCGTGCCTTGACGACCTCCGTGGTGACCGTGAGGCCCTTGTCCTTCTTGTACCAGAGGTTGGCGGCCACGACCGCGCCGCCGAGCAGAATCACGCCTAAGGCAATGAGGATGTTCCGACGCGTCATCTAGGCTCCTGAGAGTGCGGTCTTCACCGCAGCAATGATCAGTGCGATCGCGACGTAGACGCCGAGCAGGCCGACCGCGATGGGACCTGTTCGTCGCTTGTATAAGACGCCCAGGCCGATGGCGAGGTTCACCATCGACCAGATAATGAACAGGTCGACCGAGCCGAGCAGACGCGCCACAAAGGTGGCATCGTCGAGAAACGGCAGAAACACGGCCAGGTTCGTCGGGCTCGACAGCGACTCCCGCGCGTAGTCGAGCGGCAGGACGAACAGCTGCTGCACGGCGACGATGACGCCCGAATGGGCCACGATCGAAAACACCTGCTTGAACGTCGCGTCCCCACCGAGCGCGGCAGTGAAGATCGCCATCGCGATGCCCGCGATGGCCAGCATGACGATCGGCAGGAAGACGACTTGTCCTGCGGCGGTCACATACGGCGTTGACGGCCGGGACATGCGCTGTTCCAGCAACTGGTACGCGTCGGCGGGCAGCTTGATGCCGAACGATTCCATCGTCCGAATCTGCTGATCGAGCAGCGCCTGCCTGCCGACCTCGGTCGAGAAAAAGACGACGCTGCCACAGGCCATGATCAGAAGGACGACGGCGAGGGCGCCCAGCGCGCGCGGGCGGGCGGCCACATCCGCATACGTGCTGCGCGGCGCCATCAGGACACCCATGACGCGGGCGAACAGGTTCTTATGTGCAGTCGGCGCTGCGGCCGGGGCGCTGGTCTCTGTCACGGGGATCCTCGTCGGGAAATACCGGTCAACGGAGACCGAAGATGCCTGACCGATCCTTTTATACAAATATACGGTTGAGCTGGCGTCAATGTTCGACCCGTTTTCCGCGCGATTCCCCTCCGGCCGCGGGCATCCGCCGGCGCCGGCCGGCCGACTCGGGCGGGGCGGTAAACACCCTTCTGAGCACGCCCAGGCCGCCCTGAAGTCGCCGGTGCGACGCGGCGTCGAGCGGCGCGAGCACATCGGCGAGGTGCCCTTCCGCGCAGCGGCCGACGCGCTCGAGCGCGGCGCGTCCCACGTCGGTCACCTCGACCACGACAATGCGGCGATCTTTGACCGGCCCCGATCGGCGGACCCAGCCGCGCTGCACCAGCGCTGCGATCGAGTTGGACATCGTCGGCAGGCTGACGCCGCGCAGGTTCGCGAGCTCCGAGAGCGTACGCGGATGTTCGTTGAGCATCATCAAGAGAGGAAAGTGCGCGGGCGCCGGCAGCTCGCCCGAAAAGCGGAGCTCGGCGGCGACGGTCCGCATCACCAACGGCATGATTTTCAAGAGCTCGCGCGCGGCGGCGCGGGCCTGCAGTCGATTCATATTAGCGTGGCTAATGGTTAGTTGGGCTAAGTTATCACGCCGGCTCAGGGGCGGTCAAACGGCGCCGGCGCCATCGAGCGGCGGGCGCCCAGCCGCCGAAATCGAGCGCGTTTTCTTGACAGTGGGGAAGTTGCTGTTTACCATGCCACGTCCCTATAGGACACACGCATCAGCATGTGCGTTCGTGACGAAGGAGCGTGATGTGGTCGGATTCGTCCCCAAGGAGATGTTCTTCACCAAGGGTGTCGGCAAGCATCGGGAAAAGCTGACGTCCTTCGAGCTCGCCCTCCGCTCCGCCGGCATCGCGGCCTGCAATCTGGTACGCGTATCCAGCATTTTTCCTCCCAAGTGCCGCATCCTCTCCCGCTCGCAGGGGATGACGCGGCTCGAACCGGGCCAGGTCACCTTCGTGGTCATGTCGGAAGCGGCGACCCGGGAGCCGCACCGCTTGATTGCCGCGACCGTGGGCGTCGCGATCCCGCGCGACCGCGAGCTGTACGGGTATCTCTCCGAGCACCACAGTTTCGGCGAGAGTGAAGATATCGCCGGCGACTACGCGGAGGAGCTCGCCGCTGAAATGCTGGCGACGACCCTGGGCCTCGACTTCGACCCGGACAAGAGCTGGGACGAAAAGAAAGAGGTCTACCGGCTGTCGAACCAGATCGTTCGGACCCAGAACGTGACGCAGACCGCGATCGGCGACAAGAAAGGCCTCTGGTCGACGGTCGTGGCCGCGGCTGTCCTGGTCGGGTGAGTCCCGTCCCCGCTTTGAAGGGCCATCATCGACAGCAGCGCTTCGCCACCACGAAGGACACCAAGGACACAAAGGTCAAGTCCCGCCTCGTGGTGAATCGTCGTACCTACAGCGCGGTGCTTGGCGCCGCGTGTCTCACGCTCGCCGCGTCCTCGCCCGCGCGCGCGCAACTCTACGAAAGCGTCGGCATTCGCGCGCAGGGCATGGGCGGCGCCTTTGTCGCGGTGGCCGACGACTCGAGCTCGACCTGGTGGAATCCAGCCGGACTCGCCACCGGCGCCTACTTCAGTGCCATCGTCGAGCATCGAACGGGCCAAGGCCGCAGTGACGAGGGCACGTTCGGCGTGTCGCTCGCGGTGCCGTCACTGGGTCTGAGCTACTACCGCGTTCGGATGGGAATACCGTCCGCCAACCCTACAGAATCCACCAGCGCGCGCCGACAAGATCAAGGAACTGCCGGCATCCGTACGCCTTCGTTCGTACTGCGTCAGTTCGGCGCGACTGTGGGCCAATCGCTCGGCGAATACCTGGTCATCGCGTCGACGTTGAAGCTGGTTCGAGCGGACCAGACGCGTGGCGATCTCGACGTCGGCGCGATGGTGAGGGTGGGGTCCGCGCGGTTCGCGATCACGGCGAAGCACGTGGTTGCGCCTGACCTCACGGCGGACGGAAATCCCGTGACACTGGACCGTCAGGTGCGGGTGGGCGCGGCGTACGCGCCAGCCGCGGGCGGCAGCGTCTCGGTGATCGCGGCGGTCGATGCCGATCTCACGACCACTCGAATGGCCGCCGGCGATGAGCGTCACCTCGCGGGCGGCGCGGAGTTGCACGTCGGTCGACGCGTCGGACTGCGAGGAGGCGTCAGCATCAACACCATCGCCGACCTCCGGCGGTCGTTCAGCGGCGGAGCCAGCGCCGGGATCGCCTCCGGGTTCTATATTGATGCGCAAATGACCCGGGGCGACGACGACGCAAAAAAAGGCTGGGGGTTCGACCTGAGAGTGACGTTTTAGGTCATAATTGACAGAATTTGTCATGGCGCCGTAAATTTTCCTCCTTTCCAGTTTTAGCGATGGCCGTCCGCATTGGAGAGCTTCTCCTCAAAGAGAAGCGCATCACCCCTGAGCAGCTGCAACAGGCCCTGAACCATCAGAAGGCCCAAGGGGGGAAGCTCGGCTACAACCTCGTCAAGATGGGGTTCGTCAAAGACGAGGAGATCACCGCCCTCCTCAGCAAGCAGTACGGCGTTCCGTCGATCAACCTGGCGCAGTTCGAGATCGATCCGGCCGTCGTCAAGCTCATCCCGGCTGACACCGCCAGCAAGTATCAGATCGTTCCGCTGAGCCGGTCCGGGGCCACGCTGACGATCGCGATGACCGATCCGACCAACGTCTTCGCCATGGACGACATCAAGTTCATGACCGGCTACAACGTCGAGCCGGTCGTGGCGTCCGAGACGGCGGTGATCGACGCGATCCAGCGGTATTACCCGTCGGCCGCCAAAGCGACAAGCACGCGTGAATCGAGCGGCCCGAGCACGCTGGAGCTGGCGACCAAGAACCTCGAGGAGCTCCAACAGCTCGAAAGCACCGCGGGCGACGTCGAAGTCCTCGAGGAGCTGCAGGAAATCAGCGCGGACGCGCTGGCAAAACAGGGTGAGGAAGCGCCTGTCGTCCGTCTCGTCAACGTCGTGCTGATGTCGGCCATCCAGAAGGGCGCGAGCGACATTCACATCGAACCGTACGAGAAGGAACTGCGGGTGCGGTACCGCGTCGACGGGATTCTGTACAACATCATGAGCCCGCCGATGAAGTTCCGCGACGCGATCGCCTCGCGCCTCAAGATCATGGCGCGGCTCGACATCGCGGAAAAGCGCCTTCCGCAGGACGGACGCATCAAGATCCGCTTCAACGAGAACGGCACCGCCAAAGAGATCGACTTTCGCGTGTCTGTGCTGCCGACGCTCTTCGGCGAGAAGATCGTCATGCGTCTGCTGGACAAGGACAAGCTGATGCTCGACATGACGAAGCTCGGGTTCGAGCCCGAGTCGCTCGTCAAGTTCGAGGCGGCCATCCAGCGGCCGTGGGGCATGGTCCTGGTCACCGGGCCGACCGGCAGCGGCAAGACGAACACGCTGTATTCCTCGATCGCGCGGCTCAACACGCCGGAAACCAACATCATGACGGCGGAAGATCCCGTGGAGTTCAACCTCGTCGGGATCAACCAGGTGCAGGTACGGGAGCAGATCGGGCTCAATTTCGCCGCCGCGTTGCGGTCGTTCCTCCGGCAGGATCCCAACATCATCCTCGTCGGTGAAATCCGCGATTTCGAGACCGCGGAGATCGCCGTCAAGGCCGCGTTGACGGGCCACATGGTGCTCTCGACGCTGCACACCAACGATGCCCCCAGCACGGTGAACCGGCTGATGAACATGGGCATCGAGCCGTTCCTGGTCGCGAGCTCGGTGCACTTGATCTGCGCCCAGCGCCTGGTCCGCCGCGTGTGCTCGAACTGCAAAGAGGCAAGTCCCCTGCCGCCGGCCGCGCTGGTGCAGGCAGGTTTTTCGCAGGAGGACGCGGGCGCGGTGAAGCCGCTCAAGGGCGTCGGCTGCGACAAGTGCAACCTCACCGGATACAAAGGACGCGTTGGACTCTACGAGGTCATGGAGATCAGTGAAGAGCTGCGTGAGCTGATTCTGGTCGGCGCGTCCGGTCTCGAGCTGCGGCGCAAGGCGATGGACGAGGGGATGGTCACGCTGCGACAGAGCGGGTTGCGCAAGGTCAAGAACGGGATGACGACTCTCGAAGAGGTGGTGCGGGAGACCGTGAAGTAGTCGACAGTCGTCAGTCGACAGTCGTCAGTCATTGGGGCTGCGCGGGCTGTTGAGGACCGACGACCGTCGACCGAGGACTGACGACCGTCGACTGAGGACTGACGACTTCTATGGCCACTTTGCCCGAACTGTTGAAAACGACGATGGAGCTGGGGGGATCGGACCTGCACATCACCACGGACACGCCGCCGCAGGTCCGCGTGCACGGCGAGCTCCAGCGCCTGCAGATGGCCGATCTGACGCCGGCGGACACCAAACAGCTCGTCTACAGCGTGCTCACCGACGCGCAGAAGAAGCGATTCGAGGAGTCGATGGAGCTCGACTTCTCGTTCGGCATTCGCGGCGTCGCGCGGTTCCGGTGCAACGTGTTTACCCAGCGCGGCGCCGTCGGCGCCGTCTACCGGCTCATTCCTGAAAAAATCCGACCGTTTGGCGAGCTGGGTCTGCCGCCGGTGCTGGCCACGCTGGCCGACCGGCCGCGCGGCCTCGTGCTCGTCACCGGGCCGACCGGCAGCGGCAAGTCGACGACCTTGGCCGCGATGCTGGACAAGATCAACGCCGAGCGTCACGGACACATCCTCACGATCGAGGATCCCATCGAGTACATCCACCAGCACAAGGGCTGCCTGGTCAACCAGCGCGAGGTCCACAGCGATACCGGCAGCTTTACGAATGCGCTGCGGGCGGCGCTGCGCGAAGACCCCGACATCGTGCTCATCGGCGAGATGCGGGATCTCGAGACGGTCGAATCGGCGCTCAAGATCGCCGAGACGGGGCACTTGACGTTCGCCACGCTGCACACCAACTCGGCGGCGCAGACGATCAATCGCATCATCGACATCTTTCCCGCGAACCAGCAGTCGCAGATCCGGACGCAGTTGTCGCTGGTGCTCGAGGGCATCGTGTGTCAGGCGCTGCTGCCGCGCGCGGACGGCAAGGGCCGCGTCGTCTCGCTGGAGATTATGGTGCCGACGCCGGCGATTCGGAGTCTGATCCGCGACGACAAGATTCACCAGATCTACGGGTCGATGCAGGCGGGACAGGAGAAGCTCGGGATGCAGACGGCCAACCAATCGCTCGCGAGCTTGTACATGAAGCGGCAGATCACGCTCGAGACCGCGATGGCGGCGTCCTCGCTGAAAGACGAGCTGCAGGACATGATCAACCGCGGCGTCGGCGTCGTGGCGGGCGCGGGACTCGGGCGGGCGGCCGGTGGCGGTCCGGCGGCCAGGCCGCCGGTGCCGGGACGGTGAGGAAATTGATGAAGTTCGGAATCCCGGAATTCGGAATTAGGAATGCGTGCTCGTGGCACGCGAATTCTCAATTCTCAATTCCTAATTCCTAATTCCTAATTCTCTTATGCCAACTTTTGCTTATTCCGGACGCACGCGTGCCGGCCAGACGGTGAACGGCGAGCGCGCCGCCGACACGATGGACGCGGCGGTCGCCGCGCTGCGCCGCGATCAGATCGTCGTCACGCGGATCACGCCGGCCAAGGCGAAGGCTGAAGCGGGGCCGAAGGCGAAAGTGGGCAGGACCGGCAAGAAGGTCAAAGCGAAGAATCTGGCCGTGTTCACGCGCCAGTTCTCCGTGATGATCGACGCGGGCCTGCCGCTCGTACAGTGTCTCGACATTCTGGGCAGTCAGGAAGAAGACGCGAACTTTTCCTTCGTCATCGGGCAGACGCGGACCGACGTCGAATCGGGCGCCTCGCTCGCCGACGCCATGCGCAAGCACCCGAAGACGTTCGATTCGCTGTTCACGAACATGATCGCCGCCGGTGAGGCGGGCGGCATCCTCGACACGATTCTCAAACGACTGGCCACATACATCGAGAAGGCCGTCAAGCTGGCCAGCCAGGTAAAATCGGCCATGGTCTATCCGGTCGCCGTCATCGTTATCGCGGGCTGTGTCGTTGGCGTCATTCTCTGGAAGGTGATTCCAACGTTTGCGGCGCTCTTCTCGGGCCTCGGCGCCGATTTGCCGCTGCCCACGCGCGTCGTCATCGCGCTCAGCAACAACCTCGTGCGGTACTTTCCGTTCCTTTTCGTCGGCGCCGGCGCGATCGCGTACGCCTTCCGCCAGTATTACGCGACAGCGAAGGGACGGCGTGTCGTCGACGCGGTGGTGCTGAAAATGCCGGTGCTCGGCAACATCATGCGGAAGATCGCGGTCGCGCGCTTCTGCCGCACGCTGTCGACGCTCATCAGCTCGGGTGTGCCGATCCTCGACGGGCTGGACATCACCGCGAAGACCGCCGGCAACGCGATCGTCGAGGACGCCATCATGGTCACGCGCAAGAGCATCGAGCGCGGCGAGACGATTGCGGCGCCGCTCAAGGAGACCCGCGTGTTTCCGCCGATGGTGACGCAAATGATCGGCGTGGGCGAGGCGACCGGCGCCCTCGACACCATGCTGGGGAAGATCGCGGACTTCTACGAGGAAGAGGTGGACACGGCCGTCGCTGGGCTGTTGACGCTCCTCGAGCCGATCATGATTGCCTTCCTCGGCGTCGTCGTCGGCGGCATCGTCATCGCGATGTATCTGCCAATCTTTGATCTGATCAGCAAGCTGACGTAGTGAATCTGGACATCTGGACATCTGGTTATCTAGTCATCTAGTTATCTCGTTATTGATTGGGCAATTGATCGGGAAATAACCAGATAACGAGATGACGAGATAACCAAATTCTGAGATGTTTGACACCGAACTCCGTCGGAAACTGGCCTGGCTGATTGCGATCCGCGCGATCCTGAGCACGATCCTGCTCGGGTCGGCGACGCTGATGCAGCTCAGCGCGCCCGGGTCGTTCCCGGTCGATCCGTTTTTCTCGCTCATCGGCCTGACCTATGCGCTGACGATCTTCTACGCGGCCACGCTGCGCTACGTGGATCGGTTCAGATGGCTCGTCGATCTGCAGCTCGCCGGCGATGCGCTGGTTGTCTCGGCGTTCATCTATTTGACCGGCGGCGTGGCCAGTTACTTCTCGCTCGTATACGTGCTGCCGATCGTGGCGGCCAGCACGGTCCAGTTCCGGCGCGGCGGCCTCCTGGTCGCGACGTTCAGCACGGTCCTCTACGTCGGCCTCGTCGCAGGCCAGTACACGGTCGGCGACGTGCTCCTGCAATCGAGATGGGGCATGCCGTTAATCGTGTTGCCGCCGCGGCTGCTGGCGCAGTACACGGTCACCCTGAACGTGTTCAGTTTTTTTGCCGTCGCCCTCCTCAGCGGCTCGCTGGCCGAGAAGGCCCGATCGACCGGTGTGCGCCTCCAGCGGGCGTCCACCGAAATCGCCGGCCTCCAGGCGCTTAATCAACATGTGATCGACAGCCTGCCGAGCGGGCTGGTGACGACCGATCCCCAGCAGCGCATCCTCACCTTCAATCGCGCCGCGGAGCTCATCACCGGCGTCGCGTCGGCATCGGCGATCGGACGGCCGATCGGCAACGTGCTGCAGCTGCCCGCGCCCGTGCTCAAGGTGCTCAATGACGATCTCCCGGACAGCGAAGCGCGGCGTCACGACGAGTTCTTCTACCGCATGGGCGACGGCTGCGGCGAAATCGAGCTCGGCTTGAGCACGACGCACCTGGAAACGCCGGGCGGACGGGCGGGATTCCTTTTCAGTTTTCAGGACGTGACGAAGATCAAGAAGCTCGAGCGCGACGCCGCCATCCAGCAGCGTCTGGCCGCCGTCGGCGAGATGGCCGCCGGCATCGCGCACGAGATCCGCAACCCGCTTGCGTCGATGTCGGGGTCGATCCAGATCCTTCGCCAGGAGCTGCCCCTCAGCGTCGAGCAGGAGCAGTTGATGGACATCGTGCTGCGCGAGTCCGAGCGGCTGAATAACACGATTCGATCGTTTCTGGCGTACGCGCGCCCGCAGCGGTTTGCCATCGCGCGGCTCGACGTACGCCGCGCGCTGAGCGATGCCGCGCAGCTGTTGCGCAACAGCTCCGACGTGCACGAGCGCCACGTGGTCGACGTGGACCTGCCGCCGCATGAGCTTTGGTACGAGGCGGACGAAGGCCAAATCAAGCAGATTGTCTGGAACCTGGCCACCAACGGGATCCGCGCGATGCCCGAGGGAGGACGGCTGCGCCTGACGGGGGCGTCCGAGCCGGTCTCGAACGGCGTGATCATTACGGTGCAGGACGAAGGCGTCGGGATTCCCGCCGCGGAGCTGGATGGCCTGTTCCAGCCGTTCCACGGCACGTTTGCCAAAGGCAGCGGCCTCGGGCTCGCCATCGTGCACCGCATCGTCAGCGACTACAACGGGGAGATTCAGGTCAGCTCGCAGCCTGGACTCGGGACGACCGTGTCGGTTCGCCTGCCGGCGCAGCGATCCGTGGCCACGACATGAGCGCCATGCCCGCGCCCGCCGCCGCCGCCGATCGACGTCCCGCCCGCATTCTCGTCGTCGACGATGAGCGGTCGATCCGGGAGATGCTGGCGATCGTCTTGCGCCGCGAGGGATACGAGGTGCTGCTCGCTGAAAACGGCCGGTCGGCCATCGACACGCTCGAGCGCGAGCCGGTCGATCTGTTGATCTCCGACATCAAGATGCCGGACTTGAGCGGCGTCGAGGTGCTGCGCGCCGCCAAGCAGATCGATCGGGACATCCTTGGCATCATGATCACCGCGTTCGCGTCCACCGATACCGCCGTCGAGGCGATGCGGCTCGGCGCCTGCGACTACCTGAGCAAGCCGTTCGACATCGATCTGCTCAAGATGAAGGTGCGCGAGAAGATCGAGAACCGTCAGCTTCGGCAGGAAAACGTCCTGTTGAAGCGCACGCTCGGCATGTCCCATCAGTTCTCGAACATCATCGGGCGCAGCGAAGGGATGCTGGCCGTGTTCAAGATGATCGAGACGGTCGCCCGCACCAGCAGCACCATCCTGCTGACCGGGGAATCGGGCACCGGCAAAGGGCTCGTCGCGCAGGCGATCCACTTCAACTCGTTGCGGCGCGAGCGCCCGATGGTCTCGCTCAACTGCGGCGCGCTGACCGAAACGCTCCTCGAATCGGAGCTCTTCGGCCACATGCGGGGATCGTTCACCAGCGCCGACACGAACAAGAAGGGCCTCCTCGAAGTCGCCGAGCGCGGCACGATCTTTCTGGATGAGATTGGCGAGATGAGCGCGGTCATGCAGGTGAAGTTTCTCCGGGTGCTGCAGGAGCGGCGCTTCCGCCGCGTGGGCGGGCTGGAGGAGCTCCAGGCGGACATCCGAGTGATCGCGGCGACCAACCAGGACCTCACCCGGCTGGTCGCGGAAGGCCGGTTCCGCGAGGATCTCTTTTACCGCATCAACGTCATCCCCATCGCGCTGCCGCCGCTGCGCGAGCGGCGCGAAGACATCCCGCTCCTTGCCGATCACTTCCTGACCAAGTACGCCGAGCAGATGGGGAAGAACATCTCCGGCATCTCTCACGGCGCCATGCAGCTCCTCGCCCGGCACGATTGGCCGGGCAACATCCGCGAGCTCGAGAACGTCATCGAGCGGGCCGTGGCGCTCGAAGCGACGCCGGCGGTCCTTGCCGAGAGCCTGCCGCCAGGAATTCGCGGCGACGCGCCGCGCAGCGCCGGGACGTCACCGCCGGACGCGTTTCCCGAGGCCGGCTTCGATCTGGAAGCCCACGTCAAACAGATCGAACGTGTCTACATTGCCCAGGCGCTGCAGCGGGCGGGCGGGGTGCAGGTCAAAGCTGCCGAATTGCTGGGCATGAGCTTTCGGTCCTTCCGCTACTACGTGAAGAAATACAATCTGCGGTAACGACGCTTCGCGTCGTTACTAGCGGCCGCTTCGCGGCCGCCCTAGTAACGAACCGAAGGTTCGTTACTGACATTCTCTGTCGGTGCCACTAGACAATGATTGTCAGCCTGACCGAAACGGTTACTCGTCTCACCTACGTTAGTTTTACTAAGTGTTGTATTGTTAAGGTGTTACAACCACGCCTTCAATTACTAAGGCTTGGCATTCCCATTGCTCTGGTGGCCGGCACATCCCCAAACCGGGGCACTCGTTATCGCCTTTCGAAGGAGAAAGCTATGAAGATTCGGTCCGCCAAGGGATTCACCCTCATCGAGCTGCTGATCGTGGTGGCTATTATCGGCATCATCGCGGCAATCGCGATTCCAGGTCTGCTCCGCGCCCGTATGGCGGGCAACGAGGCGTCGGCCATCGGGTCGCTGCGGGCGATCAACAGCGGCGAGGCGGCGTTTTCCTCGAGCTGCGCGGGTGGCGGTTACGCGGTGACGCTGACCCAGCTGTTTACGCCGGCGACCGCCGGCGGTCAGGGCTTCATCAGCCCCGATCTCGCTGCCGACCCCACCGTCAAGAGCGGCTACACCGTGACGATGGCAGTGGGCGGCACCGCCACGGTGGTTATGGCCAAGGCGACGACCTGCAACGCCGCCGCCGACGCGCTCGCGTCGTATTTCGGCGTGGCCGATCCGATCACGTTTGGTGGCACGGGAACCCGCCATTTCGGGACCGACGAGCGCGGCACGATTTTCCAGGACACCTCTGACACGGCGTTTGCCGACGCCAGCAAGCTGGTCAAGGCCGGGACCGTCGCGCCGGTTCAGTAAGCACGCAAGAACGCAGTGCTGGGTGCTACGTGCTCGGTGCCAGGTGCGAAGACTGGCACGTTCACCCAGCACCCAGCACCGAGCACCGAGCACCGAGCACCTCAGCACCAGCACCCAGCTTCCGATTGTGTCTTGACGGGGCTCCTTCCTACCGGTTACAACACAATCCACATGAGTAAGTCCGCCGCACGTCTTGCGCTGGTGTGCGCGCTCGCCGGTCTCGGCGCCTCGATCGCCGCGACCTACGTCCACTACCATTTGATGTTCGACCCCACGTACACCAGCTTCTGCGACGTCTCCACCACCGTGAGCTGCACGCAGGTGTACTTGAGCCGATTCAGCACGGTTCGCGGCATTCCGGTGGCGCTCATCGGCGCGGTCTGGTTCGTCGGCGCTGCCCTCCTGATCTTTACCGGTCGGGTGGCGCGCGGCCCCGTGCGCGAGAGCGTGCCCGGGTATCTCTTTGCGGCGTCGACGCTCGCCCTGGCGGTCGTCCTGTATTTCGAGTACGTGTCGTTCGTCGTGTTGAAAGCCGTCTGTGTGCTCTGTCTGATCATGGCCGCCGGAGTGGTCGGACTGTTTTTTCTCTCCGGCGCCACCACCCCATTTCCTATGACGACCTTGCCTCGCCGTGCCGTGCGCGACCTTCGCGTGTTCATCGGCAGTCCTGTCGCCATCATCGTGGCCGTGCTGTTTCTGGGAGGCGCCGCATCAACGCTCGCGTTCTTCCCGCGTGAGGGCAGCGGCACCACGTCCGCGACGCCGGCCTCGGCGCCAGCCGCGACCCAGGCGCAGCAATCAGAGTTCGAGCGTTTCATGACCGCCACGCCGCGCGTGCCGATCGTGGTGCCGCGCGAGGGCGCCAAAGTCCTCATCGTCAAGTTCAACGATTTCCAGTGTCCGCCGTGCCGCAACTCCCACATGGCGTACAAGCCGATTCTCGCGAAGTACGCGATGGAGCACGCGGGCGAGGTGCGCTTCGTGCTGAAGGACTATCCCCTCGACGCGGAGTGCAACGCGAACGTCGCCAGCACGATCCATCCCTCGGCGTGCGAAGCCGCCGTGGCCGTCCGCCTGGCGCGCGCGCACAACCGCGAGGAGGCGATGATCGAGTGGATCTTCGCCAATCAGCCGATGCTGACGCCCGAGCTCGTCAAGCAAGCGGCACGCGACGTCGGGCAGGTGCCGGACTTCGATGCGAAGTACGCGTCGACGCTCGATCTCGTCAAG
>JAHFUI010000009.1:13477-34166 GCA_023265175.1 Acidobacteriota bacterium | reverse complement strand
TTCGAGCTGACGAAAGATTACGCCGTCGGATTCTGGCGCAAGCGTCCCTACCGCGCCCTCGATCGGCTCACCCTCAACGTCGAATCGGGCGAGGTCTTCGGCTTCCTCGGTCCCAACGGCGCGGGGAAAACGACCACGTTGAAGCTGCTCATGCAGCTCGTGTTTCCGACCTCGGGGCGCGCCGAGATTCTCGGTCGTCCCCTCGGCGATCTCGGCGCGAAGCGGCGCATCGGTTACCTTCCAGAGAACCCGTACTTTTACGACTACCTGACCGCCGAGGAGCTGCTTGCCTACTTCGCCTCGCTGTTCGGCTATCGCGGAGCGGATCGGCGCGCGCGCGCGTCCCATTTGCTCGACGAGGTCGGCCTCGGCGCCGAGCGCCGCCTGCAGCTCAGAAAATTTTCAAAAGGCATGCTGCAGCGCGTCGGCATCGCGCAAGCGCTCATCAACGATCCCGATCTGGTCATTCTCGACGAGCCGATGTCCGGCCTCGACCCGCTGGGACGCCGCGAAGTGCGCGCGCTCATCCTCCGCCTGCGCGACCGCGGCTGCACGGTGTTTTTCTGCTCGCACGTGTTGAGCGACGCGGAAGCGCTGTGCACACGCGTCGCCATTTTGGCCAAGGGTCGCCTTGTCGCGAGCGGCCGGTTGAATGAGATGCTCGCGTTTCAGGCTCGCGGCTGGGAGCTCGTGATGGCCGGCGTCAGTGAATCGTCCGCGGCCGCGATCGGGCCGCGCGTGCGCCACGCAATCCGCATTGGAGAAGAACGGTACGCGTTCGAGCTGCCGCTCGACCCGCCGCCAGAGCGTCTGGTCGCCGAGCTCACTGCCGAAGGGGCACGCCTCGTGTCGCTCAACCCGGTTCGTGAAACGTTGGAGGACTTCTTCGTCAAACAGGTGTCGACACCCGAAGCGAGCGCGCCGCGGGGTCGCCTCCCTCTCTCCGAGGCCGAGAGTCTACGCTCGAGGCCGAGGACAAGCGAAGTTCGGCCGGCGAGTGGCAGCCTTGAGCCGTTGCGAGGTGCGGAAGCAGCGAGCAACAGCGGCGGAGGTGGGGTCCCCGCCGCATCGGAAGAATGTGGGGCCCCACGAGAAAGTGAGCAATGAGCGCCACCGCTGCGATTGCTCTCAATGTCTTCCGCGAATCGGTGCGCGACAAGGTGCTCTACAACCTCGTGCTGTTCGCGATCCTGATGATCGGCGCGTCGTATTTGATCGGTCAACTCACGGCGGGCCAGGACGTCAAGATCATCAAGGACCTGGGTCTGTCGGCGACGTCGGTCTTCGGCCTCTTCATCGCGGTCTTCATCGGTATCGGCCTCGTCTCCAAGGAAGTGGAGCGCCGCAGCGTCTACAGTCTGCTCGCGAAGCCGATTCATCGGTATCAGATGATCGCGGGCAAATATGCCGGGCTCACGCTGACGCTCATCGTCAACATCGCGATCATGACGGCGGCGCTGTACGGCGTCCTGGCGTACATGGGCTGGGGCGTGCCGGCCTTGGTGCAGAAGGGGTGGGACGCGCCCGCCCTCGATCCGGCGATGCTGAAGGCGCTCCTGCTCATCCTCGTCGAGCTGATGGTCGTGACCGCGCTCGCGCTCTTCTTCTCGACCTTTTCGACGCCGATCCTGTCCGCCGCCTTCACGTTCGGCCTGTTCATCGTCGGGCACTTCAGCACCGACCTGCGTAACTTCGAGCAGGTCGTCGATTCGCCGGCGGCGGCGAAGCTCGCGCGCGGACTCTATTGGGTGCTGCCGAACCTCGCGCAGTTCGACGTCAAGGCGCAGGTCGTGCACGCGCAATCAGTCCCGCTCGGATATCTGGTGCTCGCGAGCGCATACGCGGCGCTCTACATCGCGGTCCTGCTCGTAGGCGCGATGGTGATTTTTTCTCGTCGCGATTTCAAATGACGAACGATGTTCTCAAGCTTGTCGGGGCGGTCGCTCTCGTGGTGGCGCTGATGGCCGCCGCGGTCCAGGTGCAGGCGGCACGCGAACGTCACTATCCGGTACGTGAAGACGGCGCCCCGACGCTCTACGTCGCGTCGGGCGCGGCCCTCCGACGTCTGTCGCTTGCGTATTCGGCACTGACGGCGGACGTGTATTGGATCCGGGCGCTTCAATACTACGGCGGCGCGAAGCGCCGGCTGGCTTCAGAGCCGCCGCAACTGGCGCCCCCGCCGATGCTGGCGACGGATGCGTCCGCAGGCTATCCACTCCTGTATCCGCTGCTCGATCTGACGACGTCGCTCGACCCGCGCTTCAACGTCGCGTACCGTTTCGGCGCGATCTTTCTGGCGGAGCCGTATCCGAACGGGCCGGGGCGCCCGGATCTGGCGGTGGCGCTTCTGGAAAAGGGTTTGCGTGAACGGGCCGATAGATGGGAATACATGCAGGACATCGGCTTCGTGCACTACTGGTACACGCACGATTACCGCACGGCCGCCGCGTGGTTCGACAAGGCCAGCCGAATAGAGGGAGCGCCGTGGTGGCTCCGGTCGCTGGCGGCGACGACGCTGGCGCAAGGCGGCGACCGCCGATCGTCGCGTCAGATGTGGGCCGCCATCCTGCAGTCGGCCGAAATCGACTGGCTGCGGCAGGATGCGGAGCGGCGTCTGCTGCAGCTGCGCGCGCTCGATGAGATCGATCAGTTGCAGCCCCGGGTCGCCGCATTCTTGAGGCAAACAGGTCAACCGACGGCTTCGTGGCAAGAGCTCGCGCGTGCTCGCGTGGTGCCTGGCATCATGGCGGATCCGAGCGGGACGCCGTACGAATTGACATCGGACGGTCTCGTGCGGGTATCGCCCTCGTCGCCGCTTTGGCCGCTGCCTGAGGAGCCTCAGAACGTCCGCCCACGGCCGCCGGCATGATCGACGGCCTTCTGCTCGCCACGGCCGCTGCACTCGGCGCGTGCATCGGCAGCTTTCTGAACGTCTGCATCTACCGGTTGCCGCTGGGCAGGTCGATCGTGCGGCCGGCCTCTGCGTGTCCGCATTGCGGCAGAGGCCTCGCGTGGTTCGAGAACGTGCCTATTGCGAGCTTCGTCGCCCTCAGGGGCCGGTGCCGCGGGTGTGGCGCGCCAATTTCGATCCGCTATCCGACGATCGAGGTGCTCACCGCCGCGATGTTCGCCCTGGGCTGGTGGTACTTCGGGCCCGGTGTCCTCCTGGCGTCGCGTCTCGTGTTCGGCTGCGCCCTGATCGCGTTGTTCGCCATCGATCTCGAGCATCACCTGCTGCCGAATGCCATCACGCTGCCGGGGATCGTCGTCGGCTTTGCGTTCAGCTTCGTCACCGAGCCGGGCGGACTCGCGTCGCTTGTCGGCATCGTCCTCGGCGGCGGCGTGCTCTGGGCCATCGCCGAGACCTACTTTCGACTGCGCCACGAAGAGGGACTCGGGATGGGTGACGTCAAGATGCTGGCGATGATCGGAGCATTCCTTGGATGGAAGCTCACGCTGGTATCGCTGATGCTCGCGTCGTTGTCCGGATCCATCATCGGCGTCTTCCTCATCGTCACACAGCGCGGAGGATTGAAATACGCGCTGCCGTTCGGGACGTTTCTCGCGCTCGGCGCGGCGGCGGCCGCGCTGATCGGTCAACGTCTACTCGACTGGTATCTGAGGTTGTGGTGACGGGCGCCCGCGAGCCGGTTCGCTAAGGACCCGTTCACGAATAAAGGTGCCAACTATGGGCGTCGAGGCGCCCGCCTGGCAAGGCGCGAGGAACGCGCATACCGGGCGTATGTAAGCGACGAGCAACGTAGCCAGACGGGATGCATCGGCGTCCAGAGTGGCACCTTTATTCGTGGACGGGTCCTAACATGCCGCTGTCGAAGAGTGCGTATGCGTTGCTCGGGCTGACGGCGATCGTCGCCGTGTTGGTCTCGGTCATCGCGTTCGCGTTGCTGCGATTCATTGCGGCCGCTCGCGCCACACGTCAGCGTTCGCGAGAGGGCGGCGACATGGCGCTGCTCTCGCTCGCCCTGCAAGAGGCGGTCTCGAAGCTCAAATCCCAGGAGCGGGCGACCGCCGCCCGCGCGGACGCGTCGGAGCGGTTGAGCGGCGAGATCATCACGAGCCTGACGGCCGGGCTCCTCGTCGTGGGACTGGACGCCGAGATCCGGATCCTCAATCCGGCCGGCCGCCGCATGCTCGGACTCGGCGAGGCCCCGCCGCTCGACAACTATCACCGCGTGCTCGCCGACCCGCTATCGCAGATGATCGACGAGTGTCTCGCGACGCGCGCGGCCATCCTTCGGCGCACCGTCACGCTGGAAGACGCGCGGAGCGCGATGCATTTTGGCGTGACGGTCTCGCCGCTCTTCGACGATCGAGCTGAGCTGCATGGAGCGATCTGCCTTTTCTCGGATCTGACGGCGGTGATGGATCTCGAGGAGCAATTGCGTTTGAAGGACAGCCTGGCGGCGGTGGGCGAGCTGACCGCCGGCATCGCCCACGAGTTCCGGAACGGGCTGGCGACGATTCATGGGTACAGCAAGCTGATCGATCTGCAGGCGCTTCCCGAATCGTACCGGCCGTATGTCGAAGGAATTCGCGCCGAGACCTCGTCGCTCACGCAAGTCGTGACCAACTTTCTGAACTTCGCGCGGCCGGCGCAGCTCACGCTGACACGCGTCGACCTCCGCGCGGTGTGCGAGCGGGCCGCCGAGGAGATTCGCGCGGACGTCCGGGCCCTTGGTGGTGACCTTGACGTGCGCGGTCAGTTCGGGGCGCTCGAAGGCGACGAGGTGCTGCTGCGGCAGGCCTTCTCGAACCTGCTTCGCAACGCCGTCGAGGCATGCGCCGAGGCCTCGATGGCGCCGGTCGTGGTCATCGAATCGGAGGTCTTGCCCGCACTGCAGATCTCGCGAATCTCGGTGAACGACAGCGGCCCCGGCATCGTCCCGGCGGCGCGCGATCGCCTCTTTCGCCCGTTTTTCACGACGAAGCGGACCGGCACCGGCCTGGGCCTGGCCCTCGTCCAGAAGATCATCGTCTTTCACAACGGCCGCATCAGCGTCGGCACGTCGCCGCAGGGTGGCGCCAGCTTTCAGATCACGCTGCCGCTGGTACCTTGACCAGGTTCCTGACGGCAAGCCGAACGGTTGCTTCGGTAGGGGACGGTCTCTAGATATCGCCCGCGCCATGCATGTGGCTGATTGAAAACTTCGCCACGTTGGCCGGCGGTCGCGTGGCAACTACTGCCACGGTCATTGATGTCTCCCGCAACTTACCGAACAATTCTGCGGCTTGCGCCGTGGACCGAGGGTTGCACTGCGCCTGCCGCAGTGAACCGTGGCTTCTCGTTGGTCGAAGTGCTCGTCGCGATGACCGTGATGATGATCGCGACGATTGGATTGGCGCAGCTATCCGTGATGGCCATCCGAGTGAACCAAGGCGCACGTGCGACAACGTTCACAACCGTCCTGGCGTCGCAGAAGATGGAGCAGCTCCGCGCGCTCGCCTGGACGTGGGACCCATCCGGCGCGGCGATCTCGGATGCCTCCACCGACACGGCCGTCGCGCCGGAACGATCGTCGGGCGGCACCGGGCTGACCGCGTCGCCACCCGACGCGCTCCGCGTGATCACGCCAGGGTACTGCGACTACCTCGACGCGGCCGGTCGAACGTTAGGCGGCGGCCCGACACCACCATCGAAGACCGCCTTCATTCGGCGTTGGTCGATCGAGCCGCTGCCATTTCCTGGGAACGACACGCTCGCCATCCAGGTGTCGGTGACTCCACTCGGGAGCCTGCTCAACCGATCGAACGCGCGGCTGCCCGGCGAGGCTCGCATATTCAGCATCAAGACACGGAAGGGCACGTAGATATGAACAACGACGCGGGCTTTTCGATCGTCGAACTGCTGATCGCAATGGGGATCACGGTGTGCGTGATGGGCAGCGCGCTCTCCATCGTCAGCGGTGTGCAGCTCGGGTTTGCCAGCGAAGGTGAACGCGCCGACATGCAGCAGCGGCTTCGCGTGGCGACCGACGCGGTGTCCAAGGATTTGCTGATGGCGGGCGCTGGCGCCTTTCAAGGGGCGCGTGCCGGACCGCTGGACTTCTTTCTCGCATCGGTAGTGCCATGGCGGCAAGGAAGCCTCGGCCTGGATCCGGCCGGCACGTTCAAGACCGACACGCTGACGGTGGTCTACGTGCCGCCGGCCACCGCGGCGCAAACGACGGTTCGGCAATCGGTTCCAGCACAGTCCGGCTCGGTGTCGCTGAACATCGACGCTGGGTGTCCGCCCAACGATCCGCTGTGCGGGTTCGCTGCGGGGATGGACGTGATGGTCTACGACGAGACCGGGTCATACGACACGTTCAGAATCACGAGCGCCCAGGCGGGGTTACTGCAGTTGCAGCACACGATGGTCGACACGCCGCAGTGGTACGCGCCCGGCGCCACAATCGTGGAAGCCGCGAGCCACACGTACTACCTGAAGGCAGACGCGGCCACTGATACGTATCAGTTGATGCGCTACGATGGCGTCAGCTCAGATGCCGCCGTCGTCGATCACGTCGTCGGCCTCACGTTCGAATATTTCGGAGAATCTGTCCCACCCCTGCTCCTGAAACCGGTGACCGAGCCCACTGGTCCGTGGACCACGTATGGACCCAGGCCGCCGCCGCGAGATGTCCAACCGACCACGTATCCGGCCGGCGAGAACTGCGCGTTTCAGCTCGACGCGACGACGTTGCAGCCAGTGCCTCGGCTCGCCGCGCTCGGCGATGGCACGACGACGCTCGTGAAGTTGAGCCAGACGCAACTAACGGATGGACCGTGGTGTCCTGACAGAGCGAACCCGCACCGGTACGATGTCGATCTCTTGAGGATCAGAAAAATCGCGGTGACGCTTCGCGTGGAAGCCGCGCTGGCGGCGTTGCGGGGACCCGCCGGTGTGCTCTTTTCCCATGGTGGGACGTCCCGCGCTGGAAATCGCTGGCTGCCCGATCAGGAAGTTCGATTCGAGGTCGCGCCGCGGAATCTGAACGTTGGCAGATAGTCATGAAACCTCGGCAAGCGGATGGCGTGGTGCTGGTCGCGGCGTTGCTGGTGATGGTCCTGATGAGCGCGCTCGGCGCCGGCCTCATCCTGATCACATCGTCGGAAACGATGATTGCGGCGAATTTTCGCAGCAGCCAGGAGGCGCGGCACGCAGCCGACGCAGCCGCGGAGCGTGCGATGAGCGACGTGGCGGTTGCCGCCGATTGGAACCAGCTGCTCGATGGCGCCGTCCGGTCGTCGTTCGTGGACGGCCCGCCCAGTGGTACGCGGACGCTGCCGGATGGCTCGATCCTCGACCTGTCGCAAATCGAGAACCTCGCGAACTGCCACAAGACGACGATGTGCAGCAGTGCGGAGATGGATGCCGTGACGGTCGACCGGCCGTGGGGCGCGAACAACCCGCGGTGGCAGCTCTATGCGTACGGCCGGCTGAAGGACGTCCTGCCGAACACGGCCGTCGACTCTCCATACTACGGGATCGTGCTCGTTGGCGACGATCCGTCTGAGAACGACAACGATCCTCGCCACGACGGCGGGGCAGGAAATCCAGGGGCGGGCGTCCTGGCGCTGCGCGCGCAGGTCACTGGGCCGCGGAGCGCGCACAAAATGGTCGAGCTCACGCTCGCGCGGACGAGTCGCGGCGGTATTCGTGTGCTGTCGTGGCGTCTGGCCCCCTCTTCTTGACCCCTCTCGAGGGCTCACGTACGATCAAATCAGAGCCGATACAGGTCTTGGGACGGGTCCTTAAGGTATGCCATTCAGATTCTCCCTCGTGTCGGTCGCCCTCGGGGCGTCGATTCTCGCCGGGGGCGTCACGTCAGTGCTGGCGCAGTCGCTCGCCGATGTCGCGCGGCAGGAGGAAGCTCGGCGCAGAGAAATCAAAGAACCGGCCAAGGTTTACACGAACAAGGACCTGGGGAACGTTCCACCCGCGCCGACGCCGCAGACCGACAAGCCTGCGACGGCCCCCGCGGCTGACGCTGCCAAAGACGTCCCCAAACCTGACGCTGGCAAGGAGGCATCGGACAAAGACGCGAAAGACAAGCCGGTCGTCAAAGATCAGAAGTACTGGTCGGAGCGCATGAAGGCGCTGACGACCCAGGTCGATCGCGATCAGACCTACGCTGACGCCCTGCAGACCCGCGTCAATACGCTGACCGCGGACTTTGCCGCGCGCGACGATCCTGCCCAGCGCGCCGCGATCGGCAACAACCGGCAGAAGGCGATCGATGAGCTCGGGCGCCTGAAGAAAGCCATCCAGGACGAGAAGAAGGCTATCGCCGACCTGGACGATGAAGCGCGCCGCGCGTCGGTCCCGCCCGGCTGGCTGCGGTGACCTCGCGCGCGCGTCACGCAGCTGATCCTCCCATCCTGCTGGTCGAGGACAAGGATTCCCTGCGCGCCATGCTGCGCCACGCGCTCGAGGCGCAGGGCCATACCGTCATGGAAGCGCGCGACCAGCCCGAAGCGGTCGCCGCGCTGCAGACCAACTACCCGGCGGTCGTCTTGTCCGATCTGAGACTGCCCGTAGGCGATGGCTTTGGCGTGCTTCGCGCCGCCAAGGAGCTGGATCCCGAGCTGCCGGTCGTCGTCATGACCGCGTTCGGCAGCATTCAGGATGCGGTGGCGGCGATGAAGGAAGGGGCGCTCGATTTTCTCGCCAAGCCGGTCGATCCCGATCATCTCCTGCTCATAGTAGAACGCGCGCTCGCCATGCGGCGCATGGCGAGCGAGAATCTGCTGTTGAAGGAGGAGCTTGCCGCGCGCCGTGGCGCGCCGCAGATTGTCGGCGAGGATCCGCGGCTCAAACAGCTGTCGATCGCGCTGCATCGCGCCGCGGCGACCGACATGACCGTACTGCTCGAGGGCGAAAGCGGCACCGGCAAGGAGTTGTTCGCACGGGCGCTGCATGCACTCAGCCCGCGCGCCGACGGCCCGTTCGTCGCCATCAACTGCGCCGCGATTCCCGAGAACCTGCTCGAGACCGAGCTGTTCGGCTACGAGAAAGGCGCGTTTACGGGCGCGGCGGCGCGCAAACCGGGCAAATTCGAGATGGGGCATCGCGGCACGCTGTTCCTGGACGAGATTGGCGAGCTGCCGCTCACGCTGCAGCCGAAGATCCTTCGCGCGCTCGAAGAGAAGAGCTTCGAGCGGGTCGGCGGGACGACGCCGCTTAAGGTGGACGTTCGCGTGGTCGCGGCGACGAATCGGAACCTGAAAGCGGCGGTCGCGACGCGTCAGTATCGCGAGGATCTCTACTTCCGCCTGTCCGTGTTTCCGATCACCATTCCGCCGCTGCGTGAGCGGCCGGGCGACATCGCGATGTTGGCCCGGCACTTCATCGATCGGTTCAGCCGCGATTTGAACAAGAAACCGCCGGCGCTGGCGCCCTCCGCCGTGGAGCAGCTGCTGGCGTACGCCTGGCCCGGCAACGTGCGCGAGCTGCAGAACTGCATGGAGCGCGCGGTGATCCTTACCGAAGGCGACACGATTCACGCACGTCATCTGAGCCTTTCCGCGCACGCGACCCCCAATACGACGCCCGAGGAGGCGAGCGTGTGGGAACAGATTGACTGGTCCGGCAGTCTCGCGGAGACGACACGGCGCGTGGTGAGCGAGGTGGAACGCCGGAAGATCCAGCGAGCGCTCGAGGAGGCGGACGGCGACCGCGGCCGCGCCGCGGACATCCTGCAGATCGGCTACAAGACGCTCATTGCGAAGTTGAAAGAGCACGGCCTCGAGGGATAGTCTTCGTGGAGCAGGCGGTGGCGCGACCGATATCGTGCGGACCTTCGGGTAGGGAACCGACGTCGCTCACGAGTCCGCGACACGCTGATGAAAACGGCTCTAGCTGCTAGCCGCGGAACCCAACCGTTTTCAGCGCGGCTCTCATCTCCTTCTCGGTCACATCGTCGACGATCGTCGCCCCGCCGATGGCGGTCGGCAGCACGAAAAGCAGCCGGCCGGCGATCATCTTCTTGTCGTGCTTCATCGCGTCGATCATCTCGGACGGAGGGATGTCGGCGATCGGCGGCAACGGTCCGAGGCTGGCGATGAGATCGGCGAGCGCTGCCTGATCCTGTCTTGCGAGCGCGCCGCGCGCCGCGCTCAGTTCCGCGGCCACCACCATGCCGAAGGCGACCGCTTCACCGTGGCGATACCGTCGATACTTGGTGACCGCTTCCAGGGCGTGGCCCGCGGTGTGGCCGAAATTGAGGATGCGCCGCGGCCCGGCTTCCCGCTCGTCCGCCGACACGACGTCCGCTTTGATGCGGCACGATTCCGAGATGATCGCCATCAGCACGGCGGGTTCCTTGGCGAAGATCGCGCTGCGCTCGCGCCTGATGCGATCGAACAGCGTCGCGCTCGACGTCATGCCGTACTTGACCACCTCGTACAGGCCCGCGCGGAACTCGCGGCGCGGCAATGTCGCGAGCACAGACGGATCGATGATGACGGCGTGCGGTTGATAGAAGGCCCCGATCAGGTTCTTGCCGAGGGGATGATTGACCCCGACCTTACCTCCGATCGCGCTGTCGACCTGCGCGAGCAGCGTTGTCGGCACGTGCACCAGCGAGATGCCGCGCAAGTACGTCGAGGCGGCGAAGCCGGCCATGTCGCCGATCACGCCGCCGCCGAAGGTCAGGAGCGTCGATGCGCGATCCGCGCTCGATCTGATCAGCGCGTCGTACACGCGCGAGACCGTTTGAAGCTGTTTGGACCGTTCGCCATCCGGTACGAGGATCGGTTCGGACGCGCCGAGCGTTCGCGCGAGCCGCTGGCCGTGGAGGCGCCAGACGAGTGGGCTGGACACGACGAACCGCCGCTCCGGCAGCCGCAAATCGTCCAGGATCGGACCGAGGCGCTCGATCGCGCCGTCGCCCAGCGTCACGGTGTACGAGCGCGACGACGTCGTGACGGCGATGCAAAGGGGTTCCATCAAGTTGCGAATGGTAGGATAGCATTCGATCGCTTTGGCCACTCACGGCACGGACTTCCTCATCATCGGCAGCGGGATCGCCGGCTTGCGAGCGGCCATCGGACTCGCGGGCGCCGGTCGCGTCGTGATTCTCACCAAGGCCGAGCCCCGCGAAAGCAACACCGGCTACGCGCAGGGCGGCATCGCGGCGGCGATGGGCGACGACGACAGCCCGGCCGTCCACGCGGCCGATACGATCCGCGCCGGCGACGGATTGTGTGATGAAACGGCCGTCGGCGTCCTCGTTGACGAAGGCGTCGTCTACGTCCGCGAGCTCCTCGAGTGGGGGACCCGGTTCGATCGCGACGCGAACGGACGTCTCGCGCTCGGACGCGAGGCGGCGCACTCCGTTCGGCGCGTCCTGCACGCCGGCGATGCCACCGGCCGCGAGATTGGACGCGTGCTCTACGACCGCGTGTCCGCGCTGCCGACGGCGACGATCGTCAATCACGCGCTCGTGACGGAGCTGCTCTGCGAGGAGGGTCAGGCCCTCGGCGTCCGGTACTTCGATCAGAAGGGAGGACCGCATGACATCCGCGCGCGCGCGACGCTGCTGGCGACCGGGGGAGCGGGCCAGGTCTTCCGCGAGACGACGAATCCGCCGGTGGCGACCGGCGACGGCATCGCGCTCGCGTGGCACGGGGGCGCCCGGCTGGCCGACCTCGAGTTCGTGCAGTTTCATCCGACGGCCCTGAACCGGCCCGACGCGGCGCGTTTTCTGATTTCCGAAGCGCTGCGGGGCGAGGGCGCGCATCTGGTCGACGAGCGAAGCGAGCCGTTCATGGCGCGCTATCATCCCGACGGCGACCTCGCGCCGCGTGACGTGGTCGCGCGCAGCATCGTGCGGGAGGTCGAGCGGACCGGCAGCGCCGTCTTCCTGACCCTGGCGCATCTCGACGCCGCGTACGTGCGGCACCGGTTTCCCACGATCGCGGAGATGTGCCGGCGCGTGGGCCTGGATCTCGCCGTCGATCCGATTCCGGTGGGTCCAGCCGCGCACTACATCATGGGCGGTGTGGACACCGACGACTGGGGACGGACGTCGCTGGCCGGGTTGTTCGCGGCCGGCGAGGTCGCGTGCACGGGAGTGCACGGCGCCAATCGGCTCGCCAGCAACTCTCTGCTCGAAGGCCTCGTCTTCGGTGCGCGCGCCGCGGTCGCCATGCAAGGGCCGCCGCGCGCGGCGCCGCTGAAAGTGGATCGTAAAGAGGCTAGTCCCCAGCCCCTAGCCTCTAGCCTCTACTCCGACGACCGAACGCTTGACACACCGGCCGTTCGCGATCTGATGTGGCGATCGGCCGGTGTGTTTCGCACGCGTGATGGACTGCAGGACGCGCTCGCCCGGCTCGATCGGGCATACGCGGCTGAACGGGCTCGCCTGCGTTCGACACAGTCGGATGGCGACGCGTGGCGCCATTTCAATCTGCTGACCGTCGCGCGGCTGATCGCCCGGGCCGCGCTGCGCCGCGAGGAAAGTCGCGGAGGACACTATCGCGCCGATTTTCCTGACCGGAACGATCGCGACTGGAAGTTTCACGCGGTCGATACTCGCCGCGCTGAGTAACCACCAAGGACACGAAGGACACAAAGGGAAACCCATTAGAATTGTTACTTCGTGTCCTTGGTGTCCTTTGTGGTTCCCAGGCGGTAAGAAGAAGGCTGTCGCTGAATGGCAAAGAAGCCCGAAGGTGAGTCGTTCGTCACCGAAATCACTCCGCGCTCGCACGATTTTTCACGATGGTACCTCGACGTCGTGCGCCGCGCGGAACTGGCCGACTACTCGCCGGTCAAGGGCTGCATGGTCATCCGGCCCTATGGCTACGCCATCTGGGAGCTGATCCAGCAGGCGCTCGACAAACGAATCAAAGCGACGGGACACGTGAACGCCTACTTTCCGTTGTTCATTCCCGAGGGCCTGCTGATGAAGGAAGCCGAGCACGTCGAAGGGTTCGCGCCGCAGGTCGCATACGTCACCCACGGCGGCGGCGAAGAGCTCGAAGAGAAGCTCATCGTCCGTCCGACCTCTGAAGCCATCATCGGGACGATGTACGCGAAGTGGATCCAGTCGTGGCGCGACCTGCCGGTGCTCATCAACCAATGGGCCAACGTGGTGCGCTGGGAAAAAGTGACCCGTCCGTTCCTGCGCACGACGGAGTTTCTGTGGCAGGAGGGTCACACCGCGCACGAGACCGAGGCCGAAGCCGAAGAGGAGACGCTGAAGATTCTCGATCTCTACAAAGAGACCGTGGAAACCGAGCTGGCCATGCCGGTCATCGCCGGCAGAAAAAGCGAGAGCGAGAAATTCGCCGGCGCGCTCCGCACGTATTCCATCGAAGCGCTGATGGGCGACGGCCGCGCGCTGCAGGCCGGCACCTCGCATAATCTTGGACAGAACTTCGCGAAGGCCTTCGACATCACGTTCCAGGCGCGCGACAAATCCGTTCAACATGTGTGGGGCACGTCATGGGGCGTCACGACGCGTCTCATCGGCGCCGCGATCATGGTGCACGGCGACGACAGCGGCCTGGTCCTGCCGCCGCGAGTCGCGCCGTTTCAGATCGTGATCGTGCCGATCGGCCGTGACAACTGGCGGGAGACGGTCCTCCCGCGCGCGAAGCAGATTCAGGACACGCTCGTCGCAGCCGGCTTCCGCGTGACGCTGGACGAACGCGACGAACGGCCCGGCTGGAAATTTTCCGAGTGGGAAATGCGAGGTGTGCCGCTCCGAATCGAGATCGGACCGAAGGACATCGAAAAATTCCAGGTGCTCACCGCCCGGCGCGACACGCGGGAAAAGGCCGGTGTGCCGATGGACGGGCTCGCTGCCCGCGTCCGCGAGATTCTCGACGATATTCAGCGGAACTTGTTCGAGCGGGCGGTCACGTTCCGGGACGAGCACACGCAGCGCGCCGCGTCGTACGACCAATTCAAGGACCTCCTCGAAGGGCGCCCGGGGTTTGTCATCGCGCCCTGGTGTGGCTCGGCCGCGTGCGAGGCCCACATCAAAACGGACACCCAGGCGACGATCCGAAACATCCCGATGTCCGGGGCAGTGCCGGCCGGCACATGTATCCGTTGCGACAGCCCGGCACAGTCGGAAGCCTGGTTCGCGAAAGCGTATTAGCGTACAGCGCGAGGAATCCATGGCAGCCCTGATTGAAGCCATCTCGATCAAGCGGAAGATGTTTTTCGAACACGAGAATGCCCCCTATCACTGCCTTGACGTCGAGGTGTCCAGGCCGACCGCGCGCGGCGGCCAGACGCTGGTGCGCCTCAAGATGCGCAATGTGCTGACGCGCGCGGTGTTCGACAAGACCTTCAAGGCTGGCGAGAAATTCAAGGAGCCGGACCTCGTCCAGGTATCAGCGTCCTACCAGTACGCCGGCAGCGACGGCTACCACTTCATGGATCAGGAGACCTATGAGACCCTCACGCTGGGATCGGACCTGGTGGGCGACGACCGGCAATTGCTCGTCGACAATGTGATCGTTCAGATCCACAAGTACAACGGCAACCCAATCGGTCTTCAGTTCCCGCCCCACGTGGAATTGGCCGTCACCTACACGGAGCCAACCACCAGAGGCGACACGGCCAGCGGCAGCGTGACGAAGCTCGCCACCCTCGAAACCGGGCTGGAGATTCGCGTGCCGCTCTTTATCAAAGAGGGCGAGCGCGTGAAGGTGCACTCGGAAACCCGGGAGTTCGCGGGGCGAGCGTAACGGACTACAACCCGTTTCAGAACCACAAAGGTCACCAAGAACACCAAGAAACCCTTTGTGATCTTCGTGAGCTTTGTGGTTCAAGATGTTGTGAAACCGGTTCTAACGACTACCCGACGACTCCCGGCCACCTGTTCAGGATCTTCTTCATCACCGCGTGCCGGCGCGTCACCCGTTCCCGCGTGACGATGGTCTGAAACGCCGTGGCCAGATGCTGCCGCCACCAATCGGTGCGCGCGCGGTTCGAAGCCGCGGATCGCGCGTAGGCGGCGGCGATCGCCTCCAGGCACGAGACATCGCCGACGAGCGAGAGAGCGGCCAGCAATTCCACCGGCAGCGGAGCGGTGGCGCGCTCCAACGATTCGCGCAGATCGTAGACCGCCAACCGGCTGCCCCGGTTCGCGAGCGCCAGGTGGGCCGCCGCCCGCGCGTTCGTCCACTCCGCCCGGCGGGCTGGCGGCTCCGCGGCTTCGCGCTCGCGTATGCGTTCGACGAGACGGTGAAGCAACGGGAGCGCGAGCGTCCGCCCCGCCTCGCCGATCGCACGGGCGAGCGCGACAGGATCGCCGGGCAACGTCCCCTCGGCCGCAGCAGCGACGTCGTGCAGCGGGTCGGTCTGCAGGCGAGGGCGGCGCGCCGTGGCCGATTCCGCCATCGCCCGCACCGTCGTGTTTGAATCCCGCGCGAGAATGTTCCACAGCGGCTGGAGCGTCTTCGGTGTGAGATCGGTGAGCGCGTGAATGGCGGCCAGCCGGACGTCCGATGGACGAAGCGCGTCGAGGGCGACCTCCGTGAGGCGGTCGACCACGGCCGCACCGCGCGCGGACGGCAGAAGCGGACGCGCCGCCGAGATGGCCGCGGCCGCGACGGCGGGATCCGGGTCGTCCACGACGGCGAGCGTCCGATCGAGCGCCCGCAGGCTGGCAATGGATTCCAGCGCCTGCAACGCGGCGACACGCGCCGAGGCCGGCCCCGCCGATTCGATGACCGCCACAAGCTTGTCGATCGCGCGGTCGCCGATGACCGTGAGACGGGCGACGGCCGCCTCGCGTGTCACCGCACTGTGGGTCGAGAGATCGGCGACGAGCGCGACGATCTCTTTGGCGAAGGATGCTCGGATCGACATGGCGTGATCAAAACACAAACGGCCGGGCACCCGAAGCACCCGGCCGTCGCGAATTCCTAATTCCGAATTCTGAATTCCAAATTGCAGGGTTTCTACTGCAGCCGCACCACCATGGCCGCGCGGCGGTTGAGCCGGCGCGTCTCTTCCCGCGCGTTGTCGTACTTGGGCCGCTCTTCGCCGTAGCTGACCGTCTGGAGCCGGTCGGCCGCCACGCCGCGGCTCACCAGATACTCGCGCACCGCGTTGGCGCGCCGGTCGCCCAGCGCCAGGTTGTACTCCGCCGTCCCGATGTTGCAGGTGTGGCCTTCGATCGTGAGGCGCAGCGTCGCGTCCTCGCGCATCGACGTCACCGCTTCATCGAGCACGCGCGTCGCCTCCGGCCGCAGCGAATAGCGGTCGAAGTCGAAGTGCACGTCCTCGAACGTGTACTCCTTGCGCGGCGGCTGCACGACCTGGATGTTGACCGTATCGGACGCCGTCTTGTTGTCGGTCGGGCAGGTCACCGTGACCGTCACCGGTACCGTACCGACTTGAGTGGGCGCCGTCCAGAGCGTCTGGCGCGCCGTCGGCGTCGCCAGCGTCCCGGTCGGGACCGTCCAGCGATACGTCACCGCGCAGCCGATCGAATCCATCGGCGTCGCCGTCACCGTCGAGCTCTTGAGCACTTCCACCGTGCACGGATTGCAGTCCGCCTTCACCGTCAGCGTGTGCTCGCGCGCCGGGGGCGCCGGCGGCGGGGGTGGCGGCGGTGGGGGCGGCGGCGGCGGCACATAGATCCGCACGCCCGGGTGATAGCCCACGCGCACCTGATGGCCCCAGAAGTTCTTGTCCGGGTCCTGGCCGGCGATCGTCGAGGCATCGACGCTGGGCCACGAGTAGTTGACCCCGTAGCCAACGAAGAACCCGTTGCGCGCCTGATAGGTCAGCCCGATGGTCGCCATCGTCAGGTTGGCCACATCGCTGACCAGCGGCGACGAACTGGCCACGCCGCTGAGCGAGGTCAGCGGCGCCGAGGCCGTCAGCGTGTCGCGGAAGCGCTGCTCGCCGTGCAGTTCCGTCGTCAGGCGCAGCGGCGACCGCGACGGGAACCCCGCGCCGATCCCCCACTGCAACCCGTTCGAAAGATCGATCTTCACCGGATCGTCCGGATCCCCGTGCCAGACCACGCCCGCCGTGCCCGCCAATTCCACGGCGCGCGCAAATTCCCTGCTGATGATGAAATCGATCATCCCATCCGCTTTGCCCGTGCTCGCGCCCGAATCCTTGTCGCCGGTCGGCAGCTTCACGACGCCGCGCAGCGCGATGGCGGCCGGCTGCTGGCGCCCCTCCGACATGAGGTTGAATTTCACTCCGACCAGCAGGTCGCCGACGTTGTCGCCGCTCCAGTCCTTGCGCACGAGCGGATAGTCGTTGACGAGGCCCCCGTAGGTCGGGTCCGTCGGCCGGAAGAGGGGCGATACATAATCGCGATCGATCCGCGTATCGACGCGAAACGACCCGAAGATCTCGGCCCGATCCCCAAGCCCGCCGCTGAAGGTGATCGGGAAGTGGCTGACGTCGGTCAGCCCCTGGCGATAGTCCCAGTTGGTCCGATAGCCGCTGACCGAGAAGCGGCCGTGCGGCACGACCTCCGCCGTCGGCACGAACCAGAGGCCCGTGTCGCCGAAAGACGTCGTCGTAGCTGGGCGAGTGGATGCGTCGGAAGACTGGGACGTCGTGGACGGTTGTTGCGTCGCCGCGGTCGAAGTCGTCTGCGCGCCCGCCGCCGCGGCCCACAGCACGCAGGCGGCTGTCAGGCTCATGGAGCGAAGCGGATGTGTCATATGGCTGTACCTCCCACGGTACCAGCAGCTCGGCAATTATAGTACGGCCGAGCCGTACTTCACGTCAATCAATGACTTGACACGCGCCAGGGGGAGCGTGGCTGAAATGGGCAGCCGCGAGCTGAAACGCGCAATCAGCTCTTTGGGCCGACGATCCACGCGATGACGATGCTGAACGCGTAGAGACCGACCATCGGCGTCGCGAAGATGGTTTGCGTGACGGCGTCGGGACTCGGCGTGATGACGGCTGCAATGATGAAGATGATCAGGATCGCGTATTTGAAGTTCCTGGCAAGAAATTTCCACGTGACCATCTTCATCTTCGCGAGGAAGAACACGATGGTCGGCATCTGAAAGACCAGCCCCATGCCGAGCAGCATCTTCGTATACAGGTCGAAGACGTCGCCGAGCCTCGGCATGAATACGAGATCGGGCGTATCGAAGCTGCCAAAGAACCGCATCATGAAGACGAACACGATGTAATGGTTGAAGAGTGCGCCGGCGAGAAATCCGATCGTGGACATCAGCACGAACGGAACGGCGAGCTTCTTTTCGTTGGTGTACAGACCCGGAGCGATGAACAGCCAGACCTCGTACATGATGAACGGCGACGCCAGCACGATGCCGGCAATCAGCGCGATCTGGATGTCAAATCCAAACGCTTCGCCGGGCTGCGTATAAATCAGCGTTCTGCCAGGCGGCAGCACGCGGCGCGTCGGTCCCAACAAGAAGTCGGAAATGCGGTTGATGAACGCGAAGCCGATGAGGACGCCGACCGCCGTATACAGGAGGGCATGGACGATGCGCTTCCGGAGCTCGTCGAGGTGCTCCAGAAAGGACATCTGCCCACCCGGGGCGTCATCGTCTTCCTCAGGCGGAAGCACGCGTGCGGCGGCCCCGGAGCCGGGGAAGGGAACAAGGGCCAATTACGCGCTCTTATCGACCTTTCCTGACGCCGCGCCCACGGGCTCCTCGACGTGCATTGGAACCGGCGGCGTCTGCGCCTCGGCGGCCTTGGATGGTTCGACCTTGGGTCGCTCCTCCTCGAGACGAATTTCCTCTTCGAGCGTGCTGCGCAGCTCGTTCGACGCTCGTTTGAACTCGGCGAGGCTCTTTCCAAGCGACCGGCCCAGCTCGGGCAGCTTGCGGGGCCCGAAGATGATCAACGCGATCACGAAAATAATGATCAGCTCGGGCATCCCGATGGAACCTAACATGGTGTGCTCCTCGTAACGCCGCGTCGTCGGCCAGGGGCCTGGTCGGTTGGAGGCGAGGCGTTGCTCCTGCCATTATAGGAACCGGCCGCGTGTGGGGTCAAGGAATTACGCGTGGTGAAGTTCCCAGAAGTCGTTGCCCGTAAGGAAGTTATCTGCTACGATGCCTGACATGCGACGCTACCGTTCTCTGTCCGCTGCCGTCTTCGCGATTGCCGTCTCGGCGCTCGTTGGCGGGTTTTTGGGCAAGAGCGCGCTCGCCGTCGACGACAAGGTTCCCGAGCACTACAAGACCTTCACGGCCGCGCTCAACGCGATCGAGACGAACTACGTCGACAAAGTCGACTCGGAAAACCTCGTCTTCAGCGCGATCCGCGGCATGCTCGGCACGCTCGATCCGCACTCCAGCTTCTTTTCGCCGGCGCAGTACGCGCAAATGCGCGAGCGGCAGGAGGGGCGGTACTACGGCATCGGCATTCAGATCGGCACGCTCGACGGAGACATCACCGCGACCACCGTGTTCGAAGGATCGCCGGCCGACAAGAAGGGTCTTCGCCGCGGCGACATCATTGCGAAGATCGCCGGGGAGGACGCCAAGGGCTGGGCGACCGAGCAGGCCGTGGCGAAGCTCAAAGGGCCGAAGGGCACGACCGTGGAGATCGAGATCAGACGCCGCGGTTACGAGCAGTTGATTCCCATTCAGCTCACGCGCGCCGAAGTCTACATTCCGACGGTGCCGGCGTACTTCATGATCGACGCGACGACCGGCTATGCGCGTCTGCAGGATTTCGGCGAGAACACCGACAAGGATCTGAAGCACGCGCTACGCGAGCTGGCGTCGAAGGGCATGCGCCGCCTGCTGCTGGACATTCGCGGCAATCCGGGCGGGCCGCTCGACCAGGCGATCAAGGTGGCGAACGAGTTCCTGCCGAAGGGCAGAATGATTGTCTACACACGCGGACGCGTGCAGAATTCGGATCAGGACTACCGCGCGACCGAGGACGGCGAGTTCAGCGACATCCCCATCGTCATGCTGGCGAATCGCGGCAGCGCGAGCGCGTCGGAAATCGTCACCGGCGCGCTCCAGGATCACGATCGCGCCTACATCGTCGGCGAGACGACGTTCGGCAAGGCGCTGGTGCAGTCCGTCTACCGGGTGAGCGGAGGCGCCGGCCTGGCGTTGACGACCGCGCATTACTTCACACCGAGCGGGCGGCTCATTCAGCGTCCGTGGGACGCGACGTTCGACGAGTACCTGAATTACTCGCTCACGGATCAGAATGTCGAACGCGCTCATAATCCCAGCGATCTCAAGCGGACCGATTCCGGCCGTCCGGTGTACAGCGGCGGCGGGATCGAGCCGGACAAGCGTCTCGCGGGGCCGATGGAAGGGTTCAATCCCGGGCGATTCGGCCGCCTGTTGAACAACCGGCTGGAGTTCGAGAGCTACGCGCAGAAATTCACCGCGGAAGGCGATACGCGGGTCGCTCAGCAGTCGAGCGGCCGGAAGATCGTGAAGCCGAACTTCGTCGTCGATGATGCGATGGTCGCGGACTTCCGCGAGCAGCTCAAGGCGGACAAGATCAAGATCGATGAAGAGGGATTCCAGAAAGACGCGGATTTCATTCACGCGATGATCCGGTACCGCATCGACGAGGCGGTGTTCGGCATTGCCGACGCCCGGCGGCATCTGATCACTGCCGATCCGCAATCGCAGCTCGCATTGAGCATGTTCGGCGAGGCGCAGAGGCTCAGCGATCTGTCACGCGCGACGGGCAAGACCAAGGCGCACTAAATTAGTCGTCAGTCGTCAGTCG
>JAHFUI010000009.1:0-13377 GCA_023265175.1 Acidobacteriota bacterium | reverse complement strand
CAGTCGCCAGTCGGACCGCGACGGCGACTCTGGACTGAAGACTGACGACTGGCGACTAAATTGGGGCACACGACCACAACGCGTTGCGCTCCAGTTTACTCTTGCCACTATAACTAGGCCTTGTTACACTGACGACCGCTTTGCGACCCGGGGCCGCCTTTTCATCAGGAAAAGGCGAAAGGTCGCCAAAACGGTCCGTTGTCGTCCTGTATCCCAGCCAGCCAATCGGTCCGCCCGAAGGCGGACTGCGCCAGTCGTACTCGACGTCCGCCACCGGCGGATGTGGCGTCCGGCTTCAGTTCACACGGTACGTGGCGTCCGGCTCTGGCCGGAACGCGATGTGGTGTACTCCATGCGCCTGCAACGTCTTGAGATCAACGGCTTCAAATCGTTTTCTGATCGCTCGGAGCTGGCCTTCGATGCCGGCGTGACGGCGATCGTCGGCCCGAACGGGTGCGGCAAGAGCAACGTCGCCGACGCCATCACGTGGGTCATGGGCGAACAGAGCGCCAAGAGCCTGCGCGGCGAGCGCATGGAAGACGTGATCTTCAACGGCAGCGACGCGCGCAAGCCGACGGCCGCCGCCGAAGTGCGGTTGCGCTTCAGCGGCGTGCTGAAAAACGTGACCGGTCCGGCGTTTCCCGACGAGAGCGGCAACGGACACAACGGAAACGGGAATGGCCATCGCGCGGCGGCGGTCCCAATCCCGATCCCACAGGAGCTCATCCCGGCTGAAACGCTGATTCAATCGGTCGCGCGCGAGGTGGAGGTCACGCGGCGGCTGTATCGCTCGGGCGACAGCGAATATCTGATCGACGGCCAGATCTGCCGGCTGCGTGACGTACACGATCTGCTCATGGATACGGGGCTCGGCGCCAAGGCGTACGCCATCATCGAGCAGGGCAAGATCGGGCTCATTCTGAGCTCGCGTCCAACCGATCGCCGTCAGCTGATCGAGGAAGCGGCCGGTATCACGAAGTACAAATCGCGCCGCCGCGCCGCGGAACTGAAGCTCGAAGCCGCGCGGCAGAACCTCACGCGCATCGACGACATCGCCTTCGAAGTCGAGAAGCAGCGGGGGACGCTGAAGCGGCAGGCGTCGAAGGCGCGTCGTTACCAGAAGCTGCGCGACGAGCTCCGCCGCTGGGACAAGGTGCTCTTTGCGCGCAAATACCGGCAGCTTGCCGAAACGATCGAGTCAGCGCGTGCACGCCTCGGCGACGCGCGCGAGCGCGAGACCGCGGCCGCGGCGCGCGTCGCGGAGATCGAGTCCAATCTCGGGCGCTTGCGGATCGAGCTGGTGGAAGCGGAATCGCGGGCGACATCCACGCGCGAGCGCGCGCACGCGCGCGAGCTGGCGATCAACCGTCAGCAACAGCAGATCGCGTTCGATCGCGAGCACATCCGGACGCTCGACGGACGTGGCGCGGTCGTGGCCGCGGATCTCGAGGCGCTCGAAACGCGACGCGAACCTGCCCGGACGGCGCTGGCGGCGCGACGCGAGGCGGCCGCCACCGCCGGGAGCGACCGCGATCGTGCCGAGAAGGCTCTCACGAACGATGCCGAGGCGTATGAATCGGCGCACAGGGAGATCGAGGGGCTCGAGGCGGACGTTGAGGCGGCGCGCAGCGAGGTCTTTTCCGCCATCAATTCGGCGACCGCGCTGTGTCACGCGCTCGAGCATGCGGCCGCCGCTCACGAGAAGGTCGCCGAAACCCTCACGAAGCTCGATGTCGAAATCGACGATGTGCGGATCGAATCGGAGCGTGTGGCGGCGGAACGCGCGGAGGCCGCCCTGTGGCTGCGTCGCGTGCAGGAGGCCACCGACGCGACCCGCATCGCCCGCACCGCCCGAGAATCCGAGCTGGCGAGCGCGCGCATCGAGCATGAATGGCGTGCCCGGTTGGTGCGCGCTCGCGAGCAGGAGCTGGCTGGCATGGAAGCGCGGCTGAAGTCGCTGGAAGAGCTCGACGCCGCGCGCGCCGGGTATGGCGACGCCGCGCGGGCCGTCCTGGCGCAGGCCAACGGGAAGGTCGCGCAGCAGGGCGCCGTCGCCGACTACCTCGAGGTCGAAGCGGGATTCGAGCGAGCCGTCGAAGCCTGCCTCGGCGATCTGCTGCAACATGTCGTGGTCGAACGTCCGGAACATGCCGCGGCGGGCTTTCAACTCGTGCGCGAGCAAGCCGCCGGTCGCTGCGGCTTCATCATCGCGGCAGAAAGTCCGGCTAGAGCCGGACACTACCTTCATGGGGACGACGAACCGGCAGTGTCCGGCTTTAGCCGGGCCGGGAATCTGCCCGATGGCGTCGTCGCTTTGTCATCCGTCGTCCATGTGAACGGCCCCTTCGCCGATGCCATCCGATCGGCCATCGGCGACGCGTGGATTGCCGACGAGTACGACCGAGCCGCCGAGGCGAGCCGGCGCCTGTCACCCGCGGTCGCGACGCGGGCAGGTGACGTGTTCCGTGGACCCCACGTCGTGAGCGGCGGGGGCCGCGAAGAGGCACGCGGCATTCTCGAGACCAAACGCGAGATCAGAGAGTTGCGCGAGCGCATCAGCGGAGACCGTGACGCGTTGGCCCGCCTGGCCGAGGAAACCAGCGCTCTCGAGGCCACGATCGCGCAGGCGACAAGTGGGATTGCCGGCTTGAACGCCGAACATCACAAGCAGGAGAAGGCCATCGTCGGCTACGACGCGCAGCTGCAGCACGCCTCCGACGAAGCGGTGCGGCTCCTCCAGAAGGGCGAACAGCTCGTGCGCGAGCGTCGCCAGGCCGAAGAGGAGCGGGACGCACTCGATCGCCGACAGGTGGAAGCGCGCGAATCGATCGGACGGTTGGAGCAGGAGCAGCGGTCCGCCGACGAGCGGCTGACGATGGCGCAGCGCCACCTGTTCGATGCGCGCGAAGCCGCCGACGATCTAAGCCGGCGCGCCGCCGAGACCGGCGCCGCGCATGCCGCGCTCGTCGAACGCGCGGCGGCGCTCGAGGCCGAGGTGCGAAGGCTCGAAGAAGCGGGAGCGGAGCTCGAGTCACGGGCCCGCGCGCTGGCCGGCGAGCTCGATCAACTGCGGCAGCGCGTCAACGATCTCCGCGCTTCGGTGGTGGCGGGCGAGGCGCAGCTCGACACCGATGTTCGCGCTCTCGAATCCCTCCAGCACGAGGTTGGGACGGCCGACGAGATCGTGTCCACGCTCCGCGTGAGGGCCGATGAGCACGAGGCGGCTGTGAAGGACGCGCGCGGGACGCTCGAGTCGATCCGCGCCATCGTCGCCGAGCTGGACATCGCCCGCGCGACCGCAGAAGGCGATCTGTCACATCTCGCGATGTCCTGCCTCGAAGGAGTCCAGGCGACGCTGGATGAGGTGGTGATCGAGATCTCCCAGATGGAGCGCGACGGCCAGTCGGTGCCGGACTCGCGAGTCATTTGCGCCGAGGAGCCAGACGAATCCGACGACGACGCTGGCACCGCGGAGATGATCCCCCTCAAGCCGGACGCTACAGAGATGGTCACGGCCGCCCAGCAGCACGCGCTGAGCGCCGAGGAAGCCATCGCGACCCTGCGCGCGAAGATCGAGCGCCTCGGCCCCGTCAATATGATGGCGATCGAGCAATTCGACGAGCTCGAAGCCCGCCACGCATTCCTGACGACGCAGCGCAAGGATCTCGTCGATTCCATCGGGCAGACGAGCGAGGCGATCAAGCGCATCGACGAGACGACCCGCCAGCGGTTTGCGGAAGCGTTCGCCGCGATCAATCACAATTTCCAGCAGACCTTCAGCACGCTCTTCGGTGGCGGCCGCGCCGGCCTGACACTGCTCGACGAAAACGATCCCCTCGAGAGCGGCATCGAGATCATCGCGCAGCCGCCGGGCAAGCGGTTGCAGAGCGTGCAGCTGCTCTCCGGCGGCGAGAAGGCGCTCACGGCCATCGCGTTGATGTTCGGCCTGTTCAGGTACAAGCCGAGCCCGTTCTGTCTGCTCGACGAGATCGACGCGCCGCTCGACGATGCGAACATCGGCCGGTTCGTGGAGATGCTGCGCAGCATGCAGCAGCGCACGCAGTTCATCCTCATCACCCACAACCGCAAGACGATGGAGATCGCCGACCGCCTGTACGGCGTCACTATGGAAGAGCCGGGCGTGTCCAAGCTCATCTCAGTGCAACTGAACTGACTTCGGAAATTGCAGGATTGCAGGATTGTAGAATTGCAGAAAGGAAAGGATTCAAGGGCCTTCGTTCCTTCCCTTCCTGGCATCCTGCAATTCTGCCATCCTGCAATTGTGTGGCTTCTGCTGCTCGCGTTCGCACTGAGTGGTTGCACGGCGTCGCTCGGCGGCTTGACCGCGCGCGCCAGCGACGAGTGGACGCGCAGCTATCCGCTGGCAGAGGGCGGCGAAGTGCAAATCTTCAACGGCAACGGACGGATCGAGATCGAAGGCGTCGATGGAACGATGGTCGACGTGCGCGCCGAACGGACCGCGCGTGGGGCCACCGCCGCGGCCGCGCGCGAGCTGCTGCCGCGCATCACCATCAAGGAGGATGTCAGGCCGGACCGTGTCGCCATCGAAACCGAACGTCCGAGCGGCATCCTGATCGGTGTGAGCTTCGATGTGCGCTATCACGTGCGAGTGCCGAAGACGGCGCTGGTTCGGGCGCGGACGGCAAACGGCGAGATTGCCGTGACGGCGCTCCGCGGCCGTCTGGTGGCAACGACCGCGAACGGCGGCGTGACGGGGCGCGACTTGAGTGGCGGCGTCGAGGCGCGCGTCGTCAACGGGCCCGTGGCGATCGACCTGCGCTCGCTCGGCAGCGACCCGATCGACGTCCGGACGGTCAACGGCACTGTGCAATTGACGCTGCCTGGCACCGCCAAGGCCAACGTCTCGGCGAATTGCGCGAACTGCACGATCAACGCGTCCGAGGTCGCATTGGAGTTGATGGGCGAGCAATCGGGACGTCGCGTCCGCGGACGGATGAATGGCGGAGGCACGCCGATCGAATTGACGACGACCAGCGGCACAATCCGAGTTGCTGCTCGATAACGTGAACGAGGACAAAGCCACCCGTTATCACCGTCTGAAACGGCAGGCGAACGTCGTGTCGCTGCTGTGGAGCGTTGCGCTGCTGACCGGCCTGCTCTGGAGCGGCGTGACCCTCGCCTTGCGGTCGGTCGCCGAATCGGCGGCTTCGTCGCTGACCGCGTCGTCCATGCCGCACGTCCCGTACGTGGCGTCCGGCGTTGGCCGGACCGTGACGATCGTGGCCTACGTCTGCCTCCTGAGCCTGCTCAACGAGATCGGCGCCGGGCCGATTGCCTGGTACTCGGGGTTTTTCCTCGAGCGCCGGTACGGGCTCTCCAACGAGCGGTTCGCCGCCTGGATGCGCGACCAGGTGAAGTCGCTCGCGATCGGCCTGGTGATCGCCTCTGGCGCCGCGCTGATTGTGTATGGCGTCATCGCGTTCTCGCCGCGGCGCTGGTGGCTGACGGCGGCCCTCGCGTTCGCGGCGCTCATCGCCGGACTCACGCAGATCACTCCCGTCCTGCTGCTGCCAATCTTCTATCGGGTCAAGCCGCTCGAGCGGGAGTCATTGCGCGCGCGGCTGCTCGCGCTGGCGGAGCGCGCGGGGGCGCGCGTGCTCGGCGCATACGAATGGGGGCTTGGCGACAAGACAAAGAAGGCCAACGCGGCGCTCGCCGGGCTCGGGGTGACGCGACGGATCCTCGTGTCCGACACGATGCTCGCGGAATACTCCGACGAGGAGATCGAAGTGGTGCTGGCCCACGAGCTCGCGCACCATGTGCACGGCGATATCTGGAAGGGGATCGTCTTCGAAAGCGTCCTGATTGTGGCGGGCTTCTGCCTCGCGGCGCGTGTGCTCGCGATGCTTGCCGCCCCGATCGGACTGCGCGACGTCGCCGACATCGCGGGGCTGCCGCTGCTGTTGCTTGCCGCCGGAGCCGTGTCACTCGTGATGGTGCCGATCGCGCACGCGATGTCGCGCGGCTACGAGCGGAGCGCGGACCGCTTCGCACTCGACCTCACACGCAATCCGGACGCGTTCATCTCGGCCATGCGCCGCCTGGGCGCGCAGAATCTCGCCGAAGAGCATCCCTCGAAGATCGTGCAGTGGCTGTTTTACAGCCATCCGCCGCTAGGCGAGCGCATCGCCGCCGCGCAATCCTTCGCGAACGGTCAATCAACGCACCTGGCCGCTACTCTTTGAAGATACGGGCGAGTGGCATGTCGAGGCCGGGCAGCAGCGGCGTCGTCAATACGTCGCCGGCCTCGTGCGATAGCTCGATCGGCTTGCCAAATCGGCCATCCTCGCGCCGTTCCCGCCGAAGGGACGGTCTAAAGACCGTCCCCTACCGACTACCGACGCCGCTCAGGAGTCCGCGAGAGCGTCTTCCGTACCCTTCGTGCCCTTTGTGGTGACAGAGCGATCGAGTTACGTTGTCTTTGGCGCGGCGCCGACGGCCGCGGCGCCTTCTTCCTGCAGCAGCGCTTTGCGGCTCAAGCGAATCTTGCCGGTCGGGTCGATGTTGATGACCTTGACCAGGATCTGTTCGCCTTCTTTCAGCTCGTCGCGCACGTCCTTCACGCGGTGATTGGCAATCTCGGACACGTGCAGCAGGCCGTCGGTCCCAGCCATGATCTCCACAAAGGCGCCGAAGTCGGTGATGCGCTGGACCTTTCCGAGGTACGTCTTATTGAGCTCCGGCGTCGCGGTGAGCTCCTGGATGATCGAGATCGCCTTTTGTGCCGACGCTTCGTCCGCCGATGCAACGTTCACGCGGCCATCGTCTTCCACATCGATCTTCACGCCGGTCCGCTCGATGATGCTGCGGATCATCTTGCCGCCGGGGCCGATGACGTCGCGGATCTTGTCCACCGGTATGCGGATGGTGACGATGCGCGGCGCGAAGTTCGAGATGTTCTGCCGCGGCGAGGCAATCGCCTCCCGCATCTTCTCGAGAATGTGCAGCCGGCCTCGACGCGCCTGGTCGAGCGCCTTGGTCATCACCTCGGTGGTGATGCCGCCGACTTTGATGTCCATCTGCAGCGCGGTGATGCCGTCAGAGGTGCCGGCGACCTTGAAGTCCATGTCGCCGTAATGATCTTCGGCGCCGGCGATGTCCGAGAGCACGGCGTACTTGCCGCTCTTCTCGTCCATCACGAGGCCCATCGCGATGCCGGCCACCGCGCTCTTGATCGGGACCCCGGCGTCCATCATCGCCAGCGAGCCGCCGCAGACCGACGCCATCGACGATGAGCCGTTCGACTCGAGGATGTCCGAGACGATGCGCACGGTGTAGGGGAACTGCTCTTCGGGCGGCATCAGCGGCGCCAGCGATCGTTCCGCCAGTGCGCCATGGCCAACCTCGCGGCGTCCCGGCCCGCGCATGAAGCCGACCTCGCCGACCGAGAACGGCGGGAAGTTGTAGTGGAGCATGAAGCTCTTCCACATCTCGCCCTCGAAATTCTCGATCTTCTGCGCATCGTCAGCCGTGCCGAGCGTGCAGGTGACGAGCGCCTGCGTTTCGCCGCGCGTGAAGACGGCGGACCCGTGCGTGCGAGGGAGGACGCCGGTCTCGATCCATATCGGACGTACCTCGTCGAACTGGCGTCCGTCGAGCCGGACGCCGTGCGTGAGCACTTCTTCGCGAAGCACCTTCCCCTTCAGCTCCTTGAAGATCTGCTTCGCCTCCAGTTTGCGCTCGACCTCGCCCTCGGGCAGCGACGCGACCAGGTCCTTGAGCGCTTCGTCCACGCGGTCGTAGTTCTCGAGCTTGCCGCGGATCCGCATCGCTTCGGTGAGCGGGACGAACACCTTCTCTTCGACCTCGCGGTAGAAGTCGTGGCCGATCTCCTTCTTCGGCGCCTGCAGCTTCTTCTTGCCGGCCTCACGCGCCAGGTCGTCGATGGTTGCCACGATCTGCTTGATCGCTAGGTGCGCCGTCTCGAGCGCCTGCACGACCTGCGCTTCAGTGACTTCCTTCGCGCCCGCCTCGACCATCAACAGGCCGTCCTGGCTCCCGACGACGATGAGATCGAGCTTGCTTTCCTTCCGCTGCTGGAACGTCGGATTGACGATGTACTGGCCGTCGACGAGCCCCATGCGGACGGCCGCGATGGTCTTTTCGAATGGAATCTCCGACAGCGCGAGCGCCACCGAGGCACCCGTGATCGCGAGGACGTCGGTGTCGTTCTCGGAGTCGGCCGAGAGCACGAGCGCGATGATCTGCGTCTCGAACCGCCAGCCCGACGGGAAGAGCGGGCGGATCGGCCGGTCGATGCAGCGGCACGTCAGCACTTCCTTTTCAGCGGGTTTCCCTTCGCGCTTGAAGAAGCCGCCCGGGATGCGCCCCGAGGCGTAGGTGTACTCCCGGTAGTCGACCGTCAGCGGCAGGAAGTCGATGCCCTCGCGCGCGCTCGAGGCGCGGCACGCGGTGACGAGGACGACCGAATCGCCGAAGCGGACGATGACCGAACCGCCTGCCTGCTTGGCGAGCTTTCCGGTTTCGAATGAGAGCGTCTGCTGGCCGATGCGTGTTTCGCGAGTTGTCATAAGTTAAACAGGGAAGACGGGTTACTTGCGGATGCTCAGCCGCTTGATGAGATCCGCGTACCGCTCCACATCCTTGAACTTGAGGTAGTCGAGAAGGCGGCGGCGGCGGCCGACGAGCATCAGCAGGCCGCGACGGGAATGGTGATCCTTCGCGTGCGTCTTGAAATGCTCCGTCAGGTAATTGATGCGTTCGCTCAGAATGGCGACTTGCACTTCAGGTGAGCCGGTGTCGGATTGGTGCGTCTTGTAGCTGCCAATCAGCTCCGTCTTGCGGTCTTTACTCAGCGGCACGCTGTCCTCCACGCACGGTCCAGAACCGCAGAGCGGAACCAGACACGTCGTATGACTGAAAATCTCTTAGTCGAACAAGCTCAACATGTTACATCAGAACAATCGAGGGATGCAAAGCACCGGGCGACGCCCCGGGCCGCGCGATCCCGAGCAGCACGCCGTCCTGGTCCAATAGCCTGATCCAGGACGGCACAGCGGCCGGCAGGTCCGATGCCAGGTCTAACGCTGTGAGATCGCGGCCGTGGCCCGCGTGCTTCGCGCCTTGCGCGGTCAGCACCACTGACGACAGTCCGAGCAGCATTCCATTCAAGGGCACCATCGCGGCGATCGCGGCGGCAGGCTCGCGTTCGACGATGCCCAGAGCAATCGTCTCGCGCAGTGAGAAGTCGGCGCTGCGCGTGCGTCGAAGCGAGACCAGATGCGCCCCGGTGCCGAGCCGCTCTCCCAGATCGTGCGCGAGGGAACGGACGTAGAAGCCGCCCGAGCAGTCCACCCGGAGCGTGACGGTGTCACCATGGAGACTGATGATCTCTATCGCCTGGGTGGTCACGCTCACGAGCTCTGGTAGGTCAGGTCGGTCGGGCGGGCCGGGCCGGTTCTCAGTGGTCCGCGACTTGGCCCGCGCCAGTTTGTAGCTGCGGTGCCCCTCGATCATCTTCGCCGAGTAGGCTGGCGGCTGTTGCAGGAACGTGCCGCGAAACCAGTCGAGCGCGGCGTCGATCGTCTCAAGCGACGGGACGGTCCCTTGCCTCACGGGGCCGGTCGCCCGACCCTGTGCGTCGGCCGTGTCGGTGGAAAAGCCGAGGCGTACGACCGCTTCATAGCTCTTGTCGCTGGCACTCAGAAACCGCGCGAGCCGGGTCGCACGTCCCACGACCAGCGGCAACACGCCGCTCGCCCCCGGATCGAGCGTGCCGGTGTGACCGACGCGACGCTCGCCGATCGCGCGACGCACGCGAGCGACGACGTCGTGCGAGGTCGGCCCTACGGGCTTGTCGATGACGAGAACGCCGTCCATAAATGTGAGGATCTAACTTACATCCTCACATCCTCACTTTCTCGATCTCCCTCTCGATCTTCTCGACGAAGAGCTTCTGCAAGCTATCGACGCCGCCGCTCACCGTACATCCCGCCGCGTTCTTGTGGCCGCCGCCGCCGAACTCCGCGGCGACCGCGCCGATGTCGACGTCACCCTTGGAGCGCAGGCTCACCCGATAGTCGTCGCCCTCAACCTGCTTGAAGAACAGAACGGCCTGAATCTCCTTGACTGTGAGCGGCAGGTTGACCAGCCCTTCGGTGTCCTCGTAGGTGCCGCCTGCGGCGCGCGCCATCTCGTGATCCACATAGACAATCGCGATGCGTCCGGTCGGGTCCAGTTGCATCGCGTTGAGCACCGCGCCGAACAGCTTCAACCGTCCCATGTTGTTGCTGTCGTACACGTTCCGCGCGACCAGCACCGGATCCACGCCGGCCACGAGCATGTCGCGGCAGATGTCGAACGTGCGCGTCGAGATCGCGGAATAGTGGAACGACCCGGTATCGGTGAGGATGCCCAGATAGATGTGCGTGGCGATCTCGAGCGACACAGGCACGCCGAGCGCCTTGACGAGCTCGTACACCATCTCGGCGCACGCGGCAGCGGTCGGATCGAACCAGTTGATCTGGCCGTATCCGGTATTGCCCGGATGGTGATCGATGTTGATGACGAAGGACCGTTCGAGCCCGGCCACGCCGGTGCGCGCCAGATCCCCGCACTCCATGATGATCGCGGCGTCGAAGGCGCCATCCACCTGTTGGGCGATCTCGATGTCGGACACGCCCGTGAACGCCATCAGCGGTCCGCTCGCGGCGTCGGCGTTGACGACCCGGACCTGCTTGCCGAGGCTCCGCAGCGCGAACGCCATCGCGAGCTGCGAGCCGATCGAGTCGCCGTCAGGTCTGGAATGGGAAGAGATGATGAATCGCTGCCTCGCGGCGATCGCACCGGCGATCTCGCGAATCGTCGGCTGATTATTCATCGCGCTCTGGCTTGTGCATCTCGCTCAAGAGTTGCTCGATGCGGTCCTGGCCGGCGATCGACTCGTCGTAGACGAAGGCGAGCGTCGGGACGCGCCTGAGCCGAAGCCGCGAGCCGACCTGCCTCCGGAGAAAGGGCAGCGCCCGCTCGAGGGCGCGGGCCGTGTTCCGGCGGCCGGCCTCGTCGCCGAGCGACGTGTAATAGACGCGGGCCGCCTGCAGGTCCGGGCTGACGTGCACGCGCGTGAGTGTCACGAACCCGATGCCCGGATCGCGCACCTCGCGGCTGAGCAGCACGGCCAGCTCGCCACGCAATTGATCGGCCACGCGGTCGGAACGGGAGCCTTGGGACATTTCCTCATTCTCTCAGGCCGTCACCAAGACCCGCTCCATGACGAACACCTCGATGAGGTCCCGCTCCTTGATGTCGTTGAACTTCTCGAAGCCGATGCCGCATTCGAACCCGGCCTTGACCTCGCTCACATCGTCCTTGAACCGGCGCAGCGAGCCGATTTTCCCCTCGTACATGACGACGTTGTCGCGAAGCAGCCGTGCCTGCGTGTCGCCGGCGCGCGTGATCCGTCCTTCGGTCACCATGCAGCCGGCAATCGTGCCGAACTTCGGGACCTTGAAGGTGTTGCGCACCTCGGCGACGCCGAGCCGGACTTCCTTGAACGTCGGCTCGAGGAGGCCCGTCATCGCCTTCTTCATCTCGTCGGTCACGTTGTAGATGACCGAGTGCGGGCGGATCTCGACGCGCTCGCGCGTGGCGATCTCCTCGGCGTTGCGGTCGGGCCTGACGTTGAACGCGATGATGATGGCGTTCGAGGCCGACGCCAGCAGGACGTCCGATTCGTTCACGGCGCCGACGCCTTCGTGGATGATGCGGATCTTCACCTTTTCGTCCGACAGCTTGGTCAGCGTGTCGGCCAGCACTTCAGCCGATCCCTGCACGTCGGCCTTGATGATGACCGGCAGCTCCTTCATCCCGCCTTCGGCAATCTGCGCCTGCAGCGATTCGAGCGTGAGACGTCCGCCCTTTGCGCCGAGCGCGCGCGCCTTCGCCTGATCCTCGCGGAAAGTGGCGATCTGGCGCGCCTTGGCGGCGTCGGCCACCTGGAAGAGATCGCCGGGCTGGGGAAGACCCGCGAGGCCGAGGACTTCGACCGGCGTCGACGGCCCGGCCGACTTGACCGGCCGCCCACGGTCGTCGATCAACGCGCGCACGCGGCCGACGATCGGGCCGGCGATGAAGGTTTCGCCCACGTGGAGCGTGCCGTCCTGCACCAGCACGGTGGCCACCGGACCGCGGCCCTTATCCAGCTTCGCCTCGAGCACCGTGCCGGACGCGTTGCGCTTGGGATTCGCCTTGAGCTCGCCGATGTCGGTGACAAGGAGAATCATCTCGAGCAGCAGGTCGAGGTTCTGTTTCTTCTTCGCCGACACTTCGACGGTCACCGTCTTGCCGCCCCATTCTTCCGGCATCAAGTCCATCTCGGTCAACTCGCGTTTGACCTTCTCCGGGCTGGCGTTCGGCTTGTCGATCTTGTTGATCGCGACGACGATCGGCACGCCGGCCGCCCGTGCGTGATCGATCGCCTCCTTCGTCTGCGGCATCACGCCGTCGTCGGCGGCGACCACGAGGATGACGAGGTCGGTGACCTTGGCGCCGCGCGCGCGCATGAGCGTGAACGCTTCGTGGCCGGGCGTGTCGAGGAACACGATGTCGCGGCCGTTGACGGTTACGTGATACGCGCCGATGTGCTGCGTGATGCCGCCCGCTTCACGCTCGGCAACGCGCGTCTCGCGAATGGCGTCGAGCAGGCTCGTCTTGCCGTGGTCGACGTGGCCCATGACGGTCACGACCGGCGCACGCGTGACGACGTCTTCCTCGCGTGCTTCGTCGGCGTCTTCCTGCAACAGCTCCTGTTCGAAGCTCCGCATCCGCACGTCGGCGCCGAATTCCCGCGCGATCATCGTGGCGGTGTCGGTGTCGAGCGTGGAATTGATCGTCAGCATCAGCCGCTTCATCAGCAGCTTCGCCAGCACGTCCTTGACGCGCAGATCGAGCTTGTCGGCGAGGTCCTTGACGGTCATGCCCTCGGCGAGCGTGATCGTGCGCGAGACCGGCGGCGGCTCGGCCGGTTGCGGCAGCGCCATCGGGCGCGCATCGCGGCGTGGACCGGAGCCGGATCGGTGCACGGGACCGTATCGCATCGGCGGGCGCGACGGCATGCCCGGACGCTGCGGGTACTGTCCGGGCCTCGGTGGCATGCCCGGCGTCTGCGTGCGAATGGGCTGCGAGGGCAGCGGCCGCGGACCGCCGGGCGGTGTCATCGGCCGCGGTCCGGGATACGTCGGCCGCGGCGCGCCGGCCGGACGCGCGAGCGGCTGCGCGGACGGACGAGGGGCCGCAGCGCCGGTCTGTCCAGCCGCGCCACCGGCCGCCGGACGCGCGGTCGTCGGGGGCGCGGGGCGTTCAGGCTTCGGTGCCGCG
>JAHFUI010000246.1 GCA_023265175.1 Acidobacteriota bacterium | reverse complement strand
TGGTCATAGGGGTCGGTCCTCCTCGTAGTGGGATGGTGAAGTTTGAGAGCTCCGCCATCATACCCGGCGAGGTCGACCCCTCGTCATTCAGGATTCAAAAGCTAATTTGGACAAGAGTGGGGCGAATTGATTCCAGATAACCAGATAACCAGATAACCAAATGACCAGATGTATCCTAGAGCCCCCATGTCTGTCGATCTGCTCGTGTTCGGACCGCATCCTGACGACATCGAGATCGGTCTCGGCGGCACGATCGCCCGTCATGCGGCGCAGGGATTGACGGTCGGACTCTGCGACCTGACCGCCGGCGAGATGGGCAGCAACGGCACGGTTGACGAGCGGCTGGCGGAATGCGAGGCGGCGCGCAAGGTGCTCGGCGCGGCGTGGCGCGAAAACCTGCGCTGGCCCGACCGCCGGATTGGCAAGGACGGGGCGCATCTGGATCAGGCGGTCGCGTTCATTCGGCGCCACCAGCCACGGGCGATCGCAATGCCGTACTGGTCCGACCGTCATCCCGATCACGTCGCGGCCAGCCATGTGCTGACCGAAGCGGCGTTCAACAGCGGACTGCGTCGCTATCGGTCGGAAGGCGACGCCTGGAAACCTGAGTGGATCTGCTATTACTTCATCAACGACTCCGTGGCGCCGTCCTTCGTCGTCGACGTGTCCGACTACTACCAGCAGAAGCGTGACGCGCTGGACTGCCACGTGAGCCAGTTCCGACGCTCCGGACCCGGCACGGCCCCCACGCGGCTGAACACGCCGCTGTTCCCGCAGCTCGTCGAAAGCCGCGACGGGCAATTCGGCGCCCTCGCCGGCGTCACCTGGGCGGAAGGCTTCATCGTGCGCGAGCCAGTTGTCCGTGCGAGCCTCATGAAAGCGGCTCGATGAACATCGGGATCATCTGTTACGCCTCGATCGGCGGCAGCGGCGTCATCGCCAGCGAGCTCGGCAAGACGCTCGCCGCGCGAGGCCATCGCGTCCACATTTTGAGCAGCGACACCCCGTTCAGGCTCGGCGACTATCAGCCGGGGCTGTCGTTTCACCGCGTCGAAACGCCGACGTATCCGCTCTTCCGCGAGCCACACTACCTCCTGTCACTCGCCAACAAGATCGTGCAGGTCGCGCGCGCCGAGCGGCTCGACATCATCCACGCGCACTACGCGATCCCGCATGCGACCGCCGCGTATCTCGCGCGGCAGATTCTGGCGTTGTCACCGCTGCACCCGGTGCCGCCGAAGGTCATCACGACGCTTCATGGCACCGACATCACGCTGCTCGGCAGCGATCCGTCGTACTCAGAGACCGTGGCGTTCTGCATCGAGCAGTCCGACGGCGTGACGGCGGTGTCGGAGAGTCTCAAAAGGGACACGCAACGCGAGCTGAGGATCGAGCGCGAGATCCGCGTGATTCCCAATTTCCTCGATTGCTCCGTGCATCGCCGCGTCGACGTGCCAGATCTCCGCACCCGTTTCGCGCGCGACGACGAGAGGATCGCGATTCACGTGTCGAACTTCCGTCCGGTGAAGCGCGTCGCCGCCGTGATCGAGGTGTTCGCGCGAACATGCCGGGAGGTTCCCGCCCGTCTGTTGATGGTGGGCGACGGACCCGACATGGGCGAGGCGGTGCAGCGCGCGCGCGCGCTGGGAGTGACAGACAAGGTCCACTTTCTTGGAGAGCAGGACCAGGTGTTCCCGCTGCTCTCCGTTTCCGACGTGTTCCTGCTGCCGTCGGCGCAAGAGAGCTTCGGGCTGGCGGCGCTCGAGGCGATGGCCTGCGAGGTGCCGGTCGTGGCGTCCCGCGTCGGCGGCCTGCCGGAGGTCATCACGCACGACGACACCGGGTTCCTTCACGCGCCCGAGGATCTCGACGGCATGGCGCAGTCGGTGGTCATGTTGCTGACCGACGACCGGTTGCACCGCCGCATCGCCGGCGCGGCGCGTCGCACAGTGCACCAGCGGTTTTGCGACGAAAAAATCGTGCCGATTTACGAGGCCTATTACGAAGAAATCCTCGCCCGTGATTGATAGAATTGACGCGAAGGCGAGCGGGCGACGCCCGCGGGTGAATGATGACACGCATGCTTGTTTTTGCCGCCGCTCTCGCCGCCGCCGCCGGCCTGGTGCCGCGCGCGCAAATGCGTGTCGTTCCCGTCGACGAGGAGCAGGGGCACGTGGCCCTCGGCTTGGCGTTGCGGCACTTGGCCAACGCCGGTGTCTTCATGATGGCCACCGCGCATCCAGACGACGAGAACAACGGATTGCTCGTACAGCTCAATCGCGGCCAGGGATATCGCACGACGCTCGCGACCGCGACCCGCGGCAACGGAGGACAGAACGAGATCGGACCGGAGATTTTCGAGGCGCTCGGCGTGCTGCGGACCGAGGAGCTCGCCGCGCTGCACCGGTTCGACGGCGCCGAGCAGTACTTTACGCGCGCGGTCGATTTCGGCTATTCGTTCAGCATCGACGAGACGTACGAAAAATGGGGGCGGGACGAGATCATCGGCGACTACGTCCGTCTGATCCGCATGATCCGTCCGGACGTGATGACCGGCATGACCCCCAACGGTACGGGCGGAGGACAGCATCATCAGGCGTCCGCGGTGCTGTCGCGTGAAGCATTCAAGCTCGCCGGCGATCCCACCAAGTACCCGGAGCAGCTCAAGGACGGGCTGCGCCCGTGGCAGCCCCAGAAGTACTACTTCAACTCCAACGTCTTCGGCGTCGCGCCGGCCGCCGACACCGCCGCGGCCAGGCCGGCGGCCAGCAGGATCCTGCGGCTCAATCTCGCGTCCTACGATCCGCTGCTCGGCAAGACGTATGCTGAAATCGGCACCGAGGCGCGGAGCATGCACAAATGCCAGGGCATGGCGCAGTTGCTGGCGTTGCCCGGTCCATTCGCCACGACGTATCAACTCGTCGAATCGACGCTCCCCGGTCAGATGCAGCGGGATGAGTCGTCTCTCTTCGACGGCATCGACACGAGTCTTTCCGGCCTGGCGCGGTTTGCCGGTCCCAGACCGCCCAAAGAGCTCGTGGACGGTCTCGCTACGGTTGCCTCGGCGGTGCAAACGGCGCAGAAAGAGTTCGACGGCGATACCCACGAATCGACGGTGCAACCGCTCTTGGCAGGCCTGCACGGGGTCCGCGTGCTGCGCAACCAGCTTCGCGCCATGGCGATCGGCGAGGACGGGCGGTACGACATCGATCTGCGGCTCGGCCAGAAGGAGGCTGAGATCCAACAGGCGATCCTGCTCGCGAACGGCGTCCGCGTCGAAGTCCTGGCTGACGACGGCATCGTGGTGCCCGGCCAGCCGGTGAAGGTGTCGCTGCTCGTCGCCAACAACGGCGCGATGGACGTGAACGTGAAGCAGGTGCGGTTCAGCGGCTTCGACGGCGACGCGGCGTGCACGCTGACGGCCGCGACGGGCGGCGGAGGTCGTGGCGGTGGTGGTGGTGGTGGTGGTGGTGGTGGTGGCGCCGGTCGTGGCGGACGCGGCGCGGCGGCTCCGCCGGCTCCAGCGGTCTCCACGCTCAAGAAGGAGATGGTTGCGCGGTGCGACGTGAATCTGAAGGTTCCGGCCAACGCGCGTGTGACCGAGCCGTACTGGCATCGCGATGGAGAAGCGGGCCGGTACACGTTTGACGGCGATGCCCCCTTCGGCCTGCCGTTCCGTCCGACGCCTTTTGTCGCGCAGGTGACATTCCAGTTCGCCGGCGACAGGCTGGCCGAAGAGGTCGTCGACCCTCTTCGAGTGCAACACCGCTACGAGGGCAACATCTTCAGCGGAGAGAAGCGAACCGAGCTGCTCGTCGTGCCGGCGTTTTCGGTGCGTGTCTCGCCGGAAATCGCGATCGTGCCCGTCGCCTCGTTGCCGGTGCTGCCGACCGTCGCGAGCACGGCGCGGTCTACGAACCGCCGCGCAGCATCAAGCCGTTCCGCGTCGGCTGCTCGCGAAATCCGAGTCACGGTTGCGAACGATCAACCGGGGACCGCTGAAAGCGTCGTGAAGCTGGAGATGCCCGCCGGCTGGTCGGCGGAGCCCGCACAACAGGCGCTGAAGTTCGCGCGTTCGGATGAATCGCAGACCGTGCGCTTCGCAATCAAGCCGGCGGCCGACACGGCGCCCGGCGCGTATCGCCTGCGCGCGATCGTTTCGTCGGAGGGCCGGACGTTCGCTCGCGGATATCAGACGATCGAGTACCCGCATATCCGGCGGCAGCACATCTACCACGACGCCGAGGTCCGCGTGAAGGTCCTCAACGTCAAGACCGCTCCGAATCTGACGGTCGGCTACATCGTCGGGGTGGGCGATGAGGTGCCGGCGGCCATCGAGCAGCTCGGTGTCAAGGTCGAGCTCATTACGCCCGAGGATCTCGCGTGGGGCAATCTGTCGCGGTTCAGCACGATCGTCACGGGCGTGCGGGCGTACGAGCGCAGAGCGGATCTGCGCGCGAACAACAGCCGGCTGCTCGACTACGTGAACAACGGCGGCACGTTGATCGTGCAGTACAACAAGTTCGAGTTCAACGAGGCGCAGTACGGTCCGTATCCGGCCCAGGTGAGCGGGAACCGGATCACCGACGAGTTCGCCCCGGTGACGGTCACGGCGCCTGGCCATCCCCTTGTCACGTTCCCCAACGAGATCACCAGCGCGACGTGGAACGGATGGGTCCAGGAGCGCGGCCTGTATTTTCTCGGCGATCGCGATCCGCGGTACGGCGACCTCGTCGCCCTCGAAGATCCGTTCCCGTATAACAAGGGCGAGAAGAAGGGTGCGCTCGTCGAGACGACGTACGGGAAGGGCCATTGGGTGTACGTGGGCCTCGGCCTGTGGCGGCAGCTGCCGGCCGGCACCGATGGCGCGTATCAGCTACTCGCCAATTTGATCAGCCTCAGCAAAGCGCCGGCGAACTCGCCGGTCCGCGCGGCTCCGAAGGCCAAGTCTCGAGGCTGACAGCCGAACGGGGCATGATCGACGCCGGCATCGAACAGATCGACATCACTCTGCGGTCCGGCATCGCCCCGCGCCATCGATCCAAAGACGCGCACTCGCGTCACGCCATGGCGTCCAGCAAGCCGGAGAATCTGCTCGCGCTTTGACTGTACGAGGTCCACCAGTGCGCTAACCCTCAGCCGGACAATCCAGTGTATCCCTTGTCGCTGAACGCCTGGGATTCAGCCGCGTAACGTCAGGTAGCAGCCGCGGCGCACACCATGCCGGCGGCGCCGACGGCTCCAGCGCCATGATACTGATTCAGCCCTCCCCCTGCGCCTACTGAGTACCAGTAGGCTGGACGCAGGGACAAAATGCGCGACACACGCGCAGGAGGAGAGCCGATGAGATTCTACAACCGTCAGCATCGCCACTATTGCGGAATCGATCTCCACGTGAAGACGATGTACCTCTGCATTCTCGACGCCGCCGGCCAGGTGCTGGTGCACTGCAACGTCAAGTCGACGCCTGAGGCCTTTCTCGAGACGATTGCCCCGTACCGAGACGATCTCGTCGTGGCGGCCGAGTGCATGTTCACGTGGTACTGGCTCGCGGACCTGTGCGCCGCGGAAGGCATCGCGTTCGTGCTCGGCCACGCT
>JAHFUI010000092.1 GCA_023265175.1 Acidobacteriota bacterium | reverse complement strand
TCCGACATGTCCATCTGCTTGTCGCGCCTGTGGCCGACGAGCGTTTCGACGATGGCTTTCGTGGAGAGCCGCTCGTGGACGAAGAGCGGCAGCGTGGGGACGTCGAACGAGAGCCGCTCGGCCTTGCCCGCCCAGTCGAGAAATGGGCGACCAAGCGCCCGAAGTTTCTCGGCTCCACTCTGCACGCTCGCCACGGCGCTTCGAAGAGCGGCATCTGGCTCGGCCGCAAGATCTTGTACGGCGGTCTTCAGCGAGTCGACCGCCTTCGAAATCTCCGCGGCGCTTTCTTGAATCTGGCGGATCGCCGCTTCGCCCTGTTCGCGCGCACTGTTCTGACCGTCCCAATCGAGCGCGGGCGAGAGCGACGAATCGTACCGGTAGGTCTTCGGCGGTTTTTTCTTCCGGAACTGCGGTTGCGTCCCCACATCGGGACGCATCGGGCTGGTCTTGTCTGAATGGGTGTACGGCTCGGCGGTCTTGGACGCCTTCACCTTCGCAGCACGCGGCGCGCTGCCTCGTGTCTTCGCCACGAGCGCGATTCTATCGCATCACGGTCCGGCTGAAGGCAGAACGCCGTTGGAAACACCTGACGCGTACGCGATTTCTGATAGGCTCGCTGCTGTGAGCACCACGCGCATGTCCGACCGCTCCCCCGCCATTCCCGCCGAATGGTTGGAGGAATTCGAAGCCGCCGCAAGGCGCCCCCTGGCGACCCGCTTCCGCTACGCGTTTATCCAGACGTACAAGCCGGTTCTCGATGACGCTCCGTATAGGGCCTTTTCGACGATGGCGGAGTATCGCGAGTGGTGCGAGAAGAACCTTCCGTCCTGGCTCGGCTATGCCCGCCTTTGACTACCGTCAAGCGACTGAAATCCGGGACGCGCTGGCCAGGCACAGCGTCAAGTACTTGTTCATCGGAAAATCCGGCGCCGTGCTGCTTGGATTTCCTGACACCACGCAGGACGCGGACCTGTTCGTCGAGAAGGCGCCAGCAAACGGCCGGGCCTTGGCGGGTGCTCTGACGGATCTTGGATTCGAGCTGACCGAAGAGCAGCGCGGAGACTTGGAGCGAGGGAAGGACTTCGTCCAGCTCAAGAACGGCCCCTTTGACCTCGATGTGATCTACGCGCCCGACGGCATCGACCACTTTGCCGGGGCCTGGCAGCGGCGCGTCGAAGTCGATAGGTTCCCTGTGTGTCACATCGACGACATCATCGCCAGCAAGGAAGCCGCCAACCGTGTTCGCGATCGAGAATCGTTGCCACGGCTCCGGGCTTTCCGCGACTGGCTCCTCAGCAGGCAATCACGAGATTGAGATAACGCAGTCGACGCGGGCCGGCTCAAGAGCGTGTGAAGCAATCACGTTAAACGCGGAGACCGCAGAGACAGATCCTAAGAATTCTCGGCATCCTCATTACCAAATTACCAGATTCCCTAGAGCGGAATGTTCCCGTGCTTCTTCGGCGGGTTCGTGTCGCGTTTATTCTCGAGGTTGCGCAGCGCGGTGATGAGCTTGCGGCGCGTTTCACGGGGGTGGATAACCTCGTCGAGGAACCCTCGCGAGGCGGCGATATACGGATTCGCGAATTTCTCGCGGAACTCGTTGACCTTTTCGGCGCGCGCGCGCGCCGGATCGCGCGCCTTGTCGATCTCGCGTTTGTACAGAATGTTGACCGCGCCTTCCGGACCCATCACCGCGAGCTCGGCGGTCGGCCACGCGTAATTGAAGTCCGTCCGGATGTGCTTGCTTGACATCACGCAGTACGCCCCGCCGTAGGCCTTCCGTGTAATGACGGTCACCTTCGGCACCGTGGCTTCGGCGAACGCGAACAACAACTTCGCCCCGTGCTTGATGATGCCGCCCCACTCCTGCACCGTGCCGGGCAGAAAGCCTGGCACGTCCTCGAAGGTCACGAGCGGAACGTTGAACGCGTCGCAGAAGCGCACGAAGCGGGCGGCTTTGATCGACGCATCGATGTCCAGCGTGCCGGCGAGCACCGCCGGCTGGTTGGCGACAACGCCGATCGGACGGCCGTCGAGCCGTGCGAACCCGACGATCATGTTCCTGGCGTAGTGCTGATGCACCTCGAGAAAGTTGGCCTCGTCGACAATCGCGTGTATCACGTCGAGCATGTCGTACGGCTGATTCGGCGCTACCGGCACCAGGCGGTCGAGTGCCGGATCTTCGCGCTCCGGCGAATCGTCGCTCGCACGCCTCGGGGGATCGTCAAGATTGTTGCTCGGCAGGTACCCGAGCAGCTCGCGAATCAGCAGCAGGCACTCGCGATCGTCCTCGGCGGCGAAGTGCGCGACGCCGCTGGTCTGGTTGTGGGTCATCGCGCCGCCGAGCTCCTCCTTGGTCACCTCCTCGTGCGTGACCGTCTTGATCACGTCGGGTCCCGTCACGAACATGTAGCTCGTGTTCTTCACCATCAGCGTGAAGTCGGTGATGGCCGGCGAATAGACCGCGCCGCCGGCGCACGGCCCCATGATCGCGGAAATCTGCGGGATCACCCCCGAGGCGAGGGTGTTGCGCAGGAAGATATCGGCGTAGCCGCCGAGTGAGGCGACGCCCTCCTGAATCCGCGCGCCACCCGAGTCGTTCAGCCCGACGATCGGCGACCCCAGCTTCATCGCCAAATCCATGATCTTCACGATCTTGGCCGCGTTGGTTTCCGACAGCGATCCGCCGAAGACGGTGAAGTCCTGCGCGAAGGCGAACACCTGGCGGCCCTCGATCAGGCCGTGGCCCGCGACGACCCCGTCGCCAGGGACGATCTGCTCGTCCATGCCGAAGTCGCGGCAGCGATGGGTGACCAGCTTGTCGACTTCTTCGAAGGTTCCCGGATCGAACAACAGATGGATGCGCTCGCGGGCGGTGAGCTTCCCGGCGGCGTGCTGCTTCTGGAGGCGCGCCTCGCCGCCGCCCAGCTCCGCGCGGCGCTCGAGGTCTGCGAGGGTGTCTTCAGGTTTCATCGTGTGAACTGGCGACTGTCGACTGCTGACTGTCGACTGACGACTGACGACTGACGACTGCTTAGGCCTTGACCGCCTGCGCCTGTTCCCAGTCCTTCAGGAACTTCTCCAGCCCGATGCTGGTCAGCGGATGGTTGAACAGTGCCCCGATCACGGCCGGCGGACAGGTGGCGATGTCGGCCCCGATGCGGGCGGCTTCGACGACGTGCATCGGATGCCGGCAGCTGGCGACGAGCACCTCGGTGGTGAAGTCGTAATTGTCGTAGATCTGCACGATCTCTCGAATCAGATCCATCCCGTTCGTCCCGACGTCGTCCAGGCGGCCGACGAAGGGGCTCACGAAGGTCGCCCCCGCCTTCGCAGCGAGCAGCGCCTGAGCCGCCGAAAAACAGAGCGTGACGTTGACGCGGATGCGCTCGCCCGACAGCGCCTTGCACGCCTTGATGCCGTCGCGGGTGAGCGGCACCTTCACGACCATGCAGTCGTCGATCTTCGCGATGTCGTGGCCCTCGCGCATCATGCCCGTGAAGTCGGTCGCGGTCACCTCGCCGCTGACCGGTCCTTTCACGATGCCGCAGATCTTCTTCAAATTCTCGCGGAAGTCGCCCGGCTCTTTCGCGAGCAGCGACGGGTTGGTCGTGACGCCGTCGAGGATGCCGAGCGCGGCAATCGCCTCGATGTCCTTGATGCTGCCGGTGTCGACAAAGAGCTTCATGGTGGCATTCTATCAGCGCGCGGTTTCGTCGACGCGATCCGACGCCGGGCTGGCGTTGCCGGCTTTGTCGATCGCCTGCACCGCATACCAGTAATGCGCGCCGGTCCGGACCGCGTCGTTGAAAATCGTCGGCTGGATGGGCATCGGCGTGATCGGGTCGAGTGTGCCGGCCGTCATGCCGCGGAGCACGAGGTATCCCGCCAGGTCCTTTTCGGCGTTCGGGTCCCAGATCAAGCTGATCGCGCCCTCGGACGAGACCGCGCTCAAGCCTTTCGGCATGGCCGGCGGAAACGTGTCCTTGAGCGTGACGCAGGCCGGCGCAGGCGCCTCGCTGAGCAACGGCAACCCGCTGATCGTCTCGACCGTGCGCACGGTGTAGCAGCGGGTCGCGCCCCACACCATGCGCGTATCTTCGTATCGCGGCTCCGACCGCGGCGTGTCCGTCAGCCGCACTTCCGTGGCGAGCGCGGGCGTCTTCGTCTTCGCCGTGTCGGCGGCCGCCGGCGGTGAAACATCGTAGACGTGATAGCCGTACGACGCCGTGTCCATCCCGATGAACCGGGCCGGCAGGAGATCGCCGGTCGCTGGCGGTTGGATCAGCGCGGCCGACGGCGAAGGCATCCACGTGACGTTGATCGTGCTCTCGTCGTAGGCAATCTGCGGTGTCGACGGCGCGTCCGGCGCAGGCACGAGCGGGACGATCAGCCGTTTCGAGAACGGCCCTTTGCGGCCGCTCTTGTTGAGGCCGAACAACACGTAGATCCGCCACGGCACCGAGGACGGCGGACCGGCCAGCAGCGGCGGCTCCACGACGGCGGCCACGGTCGTCTTGCGCTGCTTTGTTGGCAGCTCGATCGGCTGGAAGGCGGCCGGTGTGAGCGGATCTTCGAGTTGCACGATCGCCGCCTGGTCGAGACCGTCTTTCTCGAGCTCCGGCTCTTCGGGCGGTTCGTCAGCCTCGGTCGTCGCGTCAGGATTGCGAGGCGCTTTCACCGGCAGGCTTGCGATTCTGGTTCCGAGCTTCACCAGCTGCTCGTCATTGGCGGTAAACGGCCCCGTGAAGCCGTAGACGTCGATGCGCTTGATGTTGGCCGGCCTCGAGCCGTCGGCGTTCACCGATGGAACCGTGAACTGAAGTCGCACGTCGGCGCCGCGACGTTCCACGCTGAAATCAGCCGGCGCCGCCGGCACCCTGACCAGCGGCGGGAGGGGAGGCCCTTTCCTTCCACAGGCGACAAAAGAACAGACGAAGACGATCGCGGTCGAGAGCCTGATCGCCCACCTCACAGAATGTACCGGGACAGATCTTCGTTCTTCACGATCTCGGCGAGCATCCGGTCCACGTACGCCGCATCGATCGTGATGTCCTTTTCGACCAGGTCCGGGCCTTCGAACGAGATCTCGTCCAGCAGCTTCTCCATCACCGTGTGCAGCCGGCGCGCGCCGATGTTCTCCGTGCGATCGTTGACGATCGTCGCGAAATCGGCGATGCGTTCGATCGCATCGCCGGTGAACCGGATGGCGATCCCCTCGGTGTCCATCAACGCGATGTACTGCTTGACGAGCGCGCTGCGTGGCTCGGTGAGGATCCGGACGAACTCGTCGCGCCCGAGCGGCTCGAGCTCGACGCGAATCGGAAAACGCCCTTGCAGCTCGGGGATCAGATCCGACGGCTTCGACACGTGGAAGGCGCCGGCGGCGATGAAGAGGATGTGATCGGTCCGGACCATTCCGTATTTCGTGTTCACCGTCGTGCCTTCGACGATCGGCAGGATGTCGCGCTGGACGCCTTCGCGGCTGACGTCCGGGCCATGACCGCCTTCGCGTCCGGCGATCTTGTCGATCTCGTCGAGGAAGATGATGCCGGCCTGCTCGACGCGCTCGACCGCCGTGCGGGCGACGCTGTCCATGTCGATCAGCTTCTGTTCTTCCTCCTGCGTCAGGTATTCGAGCGCTTCGGGGACTTTCATCCGGCGCTTCTTCGTGCGGCCCTGGAAGAGTCCCGGCAGCATGTCCTTGAGATTGATGTCCACCTCTTCGACCGACGAGCCCGCGATGATCTCGAAGGAGGGAAACGACTTCTCGCGGACCTCGAGCTCGACGACGCGGTGGTCGAGGCGGCCGGTGCGCAGCTGCTCGCGAAAACGCACGCGCGTCTGGTTCTGCTGCTCCCCCACGGCCGTCGACTCTTCGTCGGGCGCGATCGGGCGCGGCGGCGGCAGCAGGACGTCGAGCAGGCGCTCTTCCGCGTTCTGGCCCGCCTTGGCGCGCACTTCCTCGAGCCGTTCCCCGCGGACCATGTCGACGGCTAGCTCGACGAGATCGCGGACCATCGACTCGACGTCGCGTCCGACGTAGCCGACCTCGGTGAATTTCGAGGCTTCGACCTTCACGAACGGCGACTGCGCCAGCCGCGCGAGACGCCGCGCGATCTCAGTCTTGCCGACGCCGGTCGGGCCGATCATCAAAATGTTCTTCGGCGCGATCTCTTCGGCGAGCTCGGGCGGCAGCTTCTGGCGCCGCATGCGGTTGCGCAGCGCAATCGCGACGGCGCGCTTGGCCGCGGACTGGCCAATCACGTACTTATCGAGCTCCGCGACGATCTGGCGCGGCGTGAGCGAGTCGGTCGACGTTCGCGTCGTTTCAGGGAGGTAGATCGGCACAGCCACTCTACAATTCTTCCAGAGACAGGGTCGCGTTGGTGTAAATGCAGATGTCTCCGGCGATCGTCATCGCCTTCTCCGCAATGGCGCGGGCGTCGAGGTCGGTGTTATTGGCGAGCGCCCTGGCCGCGGCCAGCGCGTACGGTCCGCCCGATCCAATCGCCACGATGCCATCGTCGGGCTCGATGAGATCGCCGTTGCCGGACAACAGAAACGTCGCGGTCTTGTCGAGCACGATGAGCATCGCTTCCAGGCGGCGCAGGACCCGATCGCTGCGCCAGTCCTTGGCGAGCTCCACCGCGGATCGCTCGACGTTGCCGCGGTACTGCTCCAACTTGGACTCGAAACGCGAAAACAGCGCGAAGGAATCAGCCGCCGAGCCCGCGAATCCGGCGAGGATCTTGTCGTTGTAGAGCCGACGAATCTTGCGGGCGTTCTGCTTGACAACCGTCTGCCCGAAGGTGACCTGGCCGTCGCCAGCCATGACGACCCGGTCGCGGTGACGGACCGCCAATATCGTTGTGCTGTGAATCATCGACGTGTTCCGACTCCAGCCGTGCTTGCGCGGCGCGGGATGCAGGACCTACCAATACTACCGCGATTACCGCGCAAGCCCGGCTTGGCAGCCCGCGCCCGCGCATCTGGCAATGAAGCGAAGCTTCGTTACAGTGTCAAGAAAACGGGACGCATGGAGCCGGGTCAGGACAGGTCGCGGCGTTCAGGCGCGCATACATCGTCGTTTGGCGCGATAATGAAGCGATCGTCGCGAGCCCAATTGGCAGTCGGGTTGCTCGAGAGGCTCTCATGAAACCACTTCATTCGGCGGGGTTCGGCGCGGCCATGGCGGTCATCGTGCCGCTCTGGCTTCTGACGGCGCCTCTGGCGGGACAGGATCGCGGGGAACGTGCCGGCAATTCAGGCGGCGCGGCGGCACCGGCACCGGCGCCGACGCCATCACCGGCTCCGTCTTCGCCTGCCCCAGTGTCCTCCGGCAGCGGCGGTCACGCTGATGGGGGCGGACGACCCGAACGCGGCTCTGGCGGCGGCACCAGCGGAACGGCCGTGCCTCGAAACGGCGGGTCGACCGCCGCAGGATCCGGGTCGAGCGGCGGAACGGCGATCGGTCGCGATGCCGGGGCCGGAAGCGAGGTCTCCTCAGGAGCCGGAGAATCAGGCGTCGTTCGTCGCCGGCCTCGCGACGCGCAACAACCGATCGTGGGCACCGCCGTACCGCGCGGGTCGGTGCCGGTTCGGACGGGCGGCGGCGTGATCATCGTGCCGGGCGGCTACGGATTTTACCCGTGGGGATATGGCGGCCTGGGACTGGGCGGATACTACGGTGGGTACTATGGCGGCTACTACGATCCGTTCGATCCCTTCGGGGGATATCCCGGGTACGGCGGTTATTCCACCTACTATCCGGCGCAACACGGCGATGATGGCGCGATTCGGATCAAGGTGAAACCGCGAGAGGCGTCGGTGTACGTCGACGGCTATTACGTGGGCCACGTCGACGATTTCGACGGCCTGTTACAGCGGCTGCACCTCGAATCCGGTCCGCACCGGATCGAAATCCGCGCGCCGCAATACGAGCCGCTGACGTTCGACGTCCGGATTGAGCCCGATCGCACGCTGACGTATCACGGCGAGCTGAAGAGAGTGCCGTGAGCATTGCACATGGCTGATTGCAAAGTGCTCATTGAAAGTCCCGATAAATTTGCATTTCGCGATTAGCAATTGGCAATGTTGAGACTGGGCGCTTCTTAGCCCTCGACCCCCAGGCCTACCGTGTGGCGCCCGTTTCGAGCCTTGGTCCACCAGTAAATCGGCACGCCGGCCGCGATGACGCCGAGACCGGCGCATGCCGGGCCCGGGGCGTTCAGGATCGTGTTGAGCACAATCGCGAAGCTCACGACGCAGAAAACCGCGGGCGCCCACGGGTACCCCCACGCGCGGAACGTATCGGTGTCTTTTCCGCGGATCCTCATGAAGAACAGTGAGAGGACAGCGAGCGCGGAAAACAAAATCACGGAAAAGCCGATGTACGTCAGGAGCTGCTCGAAGGTGCCCGACAGCACGAGCAGCGCGCTCCAGATCGTCTGCGCGAGAATGGCGACGGCTGGCGTCCGGTACTCGGGATGGACGCGAGCCGCGGCGGGCAGGAACACACCGTCGCGCGCCATGGCAAAGTAGACGCGCGGGCCGGCCAGCGTCCACGCACTCAAGCTGCTCAAGATGATCAGGATCGCGACCGCGGCGAACATCGCCGCGGCCGCCGACCCGAACAACCGGCCGGCCGCCAGCTCGCCGACGCCGATCGCACCCACCAGCTCCTCACGCGGCACGACGCGGAGATACAGCGCGTTCAAGGCCATGTAGAGCGTAATCACGCTGGCGGTTCCGATCGCGAGCGCCAGCGGCACGTTCCGCGTGGGATTGCGCACTTCTTCAGCGACATACACGGCCGCGTTCCAACCCGTGTAACTGAACATGACCGGCACCAGCGCGATGAGCCATGCCGAAACCGGCGCTCGATGGCTGACGACCGCGGCGGGCTGTGGCACCCGCGCCACGATGAAGCCGGCGATCACGAAGGCGACCAGCGCGCCGACGGTCACCATCGTCAGCGAATTCTGCAGCATGCGTCCGGGCCTGACGCCGCGCGCCTGGACGAGCGCCAATGCGACGATGATCGCGATCGCGACCAGCGCGCGTGTCGACACGACGACGCCGAACGGACCGATGTTCCAGCCGGCGATGACCGTGGCGTTTCCCGCGCCTGGGACGAACCGATCGAGGTACCCGGCGACCGCGACGGCGCCAAACGCAATGGCTCCGCTGAAACCGGCCACGAACGAGGTCCAGCCGGTCAAGAACGCGGCGAGCCCGCCGAAGCTCTCGCGCAAGTACACGTACTCGCCGCCGGCCTGCGGTCGCCACGCCGCGAGCTCCGCGTACGCCAGCGCGCCCGCAAACGCGAGGGCGCCACCCAGCGCCCAGACGGCCAGCATCGCCGCGCTGCTCGGCAACATCTCGGCAACGACACCCGGTGTCGTGAAGATCCCGACGCCAATGACGTTGGAAATGACGATCGCCGACGCGTCGAGCGGCCCAAGGCGCCGATCGAGGCGGGTGGGGGACGGAACCGTCACGAGGATGCGTTCACTTGGTGATGAGCCGGCGCGTGACCGTATACTCGCCAATCCGCTTCCATTGGATCGAGCCGTATTTGGCGAACAGCTCGACCTCGGCGTCGACGAAGTGGCTGTTGGCAAGCATCTCGTCGCGCGTTTGATCGCTGCCGGTGTAGCCCTGCTGCGCGCGGATGACGAGGGGCGCGGTCGTGATCCCCGGCGCCAGCCCGGGCGATCCGGAGACATTGATGAACGCGGTGCTCCATTCCGTTTTTTCGATGACGCGCCTGAACACCGCGTTGATCTGCAACGCGACCAGCGTTTGGTCGGACATGTTCTTCAGCGAGAACGAAATGGACGGTACGAGCTTGTTCTGGCCGTGGACGATGCCGGCGTCGAACCAGCCGGTGGAGGCGTTCTGGACCTGGAGGCCGGAGACGAGATCGACCGGTTTGCCGCATCCGGCGCAGACGAGCAGGACGGCAAGACAGAAAAGGGCGTACGCGCGCATCCGGGTATTCTAGAACACTCGCACCTCGACGTGCTTGATCGCATCCTCGCGAGAAAGCTGTCCCGCGCGGAAGGCGTTGAGGTCGCTCCCGCGCACGCGGATGATGAAGGTTTGCGCGCTGCTGTCGAGTGGGCCGATCCGCGGACGGACCTCGTTGCGGCGCGCGCCGATCGTCAGCCATTCCTCGGCGGCGACGCCGAGCGCGCCGCTGTGGTCGAGCATGCCGTCGACCAACGACTGGATGACCTCCGCGCGAAACACTTCTTGAGGATTGTTGATGATCGGGTCGCTGGCGTCCGGCGCCGCACCGCCCTGCGGCGCGAACACAGCCGATCCTGAAACAGTGCGCCCGACGGATATGTCTGTCGTGGTGGCCACGGCGGCGAGAGGCGCCAGCGGAGCGACTTGCAGCTCGATGCGCTTCAACGCCTGCTTCGCGTTGGCGTCGCCGGAGGCCTCGACCTGCGCCTTGAGGACCTTCAAGGCGCTGTCCAGCCCCAGATCGTTCTGATCCAGCGTCCGCACGACCCACGGCAGCGTGGTCTCGAGCGAGGGCACTTCGACGTCGAAAAAGACGCCGTAGCCCTCGAGCCGGTACCCGCGCACCCGGGCGTTGTCCAAGAGCAGCGTCTGCGCCGGCAGCACGGCCTGGAGCCGGTCGCGCCAGATGCTGGCGCCGTGTTCGACGGCGTCCTCGAGCACCCGCTCTATCACGCCAATCTGGTAGCGCGATTCGCTCTGCTGCCGCGCGAGCTGACGCGCCGCCTCCCGATTCTGCGCCGCGGTCTGCGCGCCGGCCGGCGCAACCGCCATCCACATGGCCAGGATTGCGACGACCGCCGATATCTTGCCGTTCACGGACGACCTCCTCACGGTCACTTCTGCACCGCTGCCCGATACAGGTAATTGATCTGTTGCTGCTGCTTCAGGACTTCCACGCCGGTATTGCTTTGCATCGCTCTGAGGGTGCGATCGATGTTCACGAGGTCGCTGCCGCGTTTCGAATCGAACTCGCGCACCACATCCGCAATGCGCAGCGCCAGCTCGTTCTGCTGCCTGCGTTCGCTGTCATCGATGAGCGCGCGCACGCGCCGCAGCAGTTGCGCGTCGGCGGACGCGCTGCCGGCGTCACGAGCACTCAGCGCGGGGGTGGCGCCGGCGGCCGTGCCGCCGTGGAATTCAGTCCGCAAACGGCGCTCGAGCGCGTCGAGATCGGTGCGCCACGGCGCCGCCGCGGCGGGCGCGCGGATCGGCTGGACGGCGGGACCGATGCTGTCGGACTCTGCGCGCGGCGACGGTCGAGACCAGCCGGTGTGGATCGTGAGAGCGCTGCGGTCGTAGCGGACGTCGAGATTCGCAATCCCGGCGGAGATGCCGAGGACCAGCAATGCGGCCGCCACCTGCGCCCACGCCGGAATCTCACGCAGCATCGTCCAGGTGCTCGCACGCGTGACGCTCGCCGCGTCCGGCACGGCCGGCGCGACCGCGTGCGCGATGGACCCTGTTGCCCCCGGCGCGGTCCACTCCTGCAGACGTCCACGTACGCCGCGCAGGTCCGCCAACTCTTTTCGACAGCGCTCGCACGTGGCGATGTGGGCGTCGAACGCGGCGTGCTGCACCGGGTCGATCTCGCCATACACGTAGGCGATCAGCGTCTCGTCACGATCGGCGGTGTAGCCACAAAGAATGTCAGCCATCTTCGAACCCACCATCTTGTCATTTGGTTATCTGGTTATCTGGTTATCTGGTTATCTGGTTATCTGGTTATCTGGTTATCTGGTTATCTGGTTATCTGGTTATCTGGTTATTGGCGGTATCTGGTCATTCGCGGTCAATAGCCCAATCAATGACCAGATAACCAAATGACTAGATAACCAAATTCTTCTTTTCCATCACTCCCGTGCGCGCGAGCTCGCGCCGCAAGACGGTGAGCCCCTGATAGAGTCGTGTCTTCACCGTGCTCAACGGGCAGCCCACCAGGTCCGCGATTTCCTGAAAGGTCAGCCCGTGATATTCCTTCAAGACGATCGCGGTGCGCTGCTCTTCCGGCAGCAGCGCCATCGCCCGCTCGACGGCCCGCGTCAGATCGTGGCGCGCAACGCGATCTTCGATCGATTCCGACGGCTCACGCGCCGCGGCCAGATCCATCAAATCCACGTCCTCCGGCGCCTGCACGACCGGCGTCCGCCGCTCGCGCCGCATCCAGTCGCGGCACAAGTTGAGCGCGATGCGGTACAACCACGACGAGAACTTGGCCTGCCCCCGAAAGCCGGCCAACGCGCGATACGCGCGCAGGAAGGTCTCCTGACACACGTCGCGCGCATCCTCCTCGCGCCCAATGTGGCGATACGCGAGAACATAGATGGGACGTTCCCATCGGTGGATGAGCTCGTTGAAGCTGTCGGCATCGCCGCCGATCGATCGGGCGACGAGCTCTTCGTCCGTCCACGTCATGCGGAGCGCGGAAGCCCCTTCCTCTCGCATACTTAGACGGTCGAGGACCACGGACGGCCGGACAGCACGTGCCACAAAGGCGATTATAGCGTTGCACGCCGTAAGCTCAAATTTCTCTGTTATTTACCAGCGATTGGGGTGGCGGTCCATAGCGCCAATGACGTACAATGTGTCGTTTGGTGCGCCTCCCTCGATCTTCAGCGCCTGGATCAGTTCAAAGGAGCCAATCCAGTGAACGTACGGCCACATCGGGCCGCGCGTCGCCGACGGCGCCCAAAACGGTGTCGATTCCGGCTCAGGCCCTCACCACCCTCCTGGCGCGCGCGGCCAGCCTGACGGAGGTCCTTCCGCATCTCCATCGACAGGCACTTTCCGTCACAGGCGGCACCTGCGCGTTGTTGTTCGAACATAACGCCCGCAGCGGCGCCATGCAGGCCACGTCGGGCTACGGCCTCGACACGCTGCCGACCGAACCGTGGATCGCCGCGTCGTCCGAAATCGCGCTGATTTCCGATGCGCTGTCGCAATCGACGCCGACCATCGTGGCCGACGCCGCGCGTCAGATGCCGGAGTTGTCCGCGCGGCTTGGCACCGCCTTCGCGCTGCTGTTGCCGCTGGTGCCGGGTCCCGAGCCACTCGGGCTGCTCGCGATCGGTCTCGACCAGCCGCCATCGGGCAGCGGCGCCGCACTGTCCGGGATCGCCGACGCCTTCGTGACCGCGATCGAGATCTTCCGTCTTCGCCAGAACGAAGCGCTGCAGCGAAATCTTCGCGGTGTGGTTGACCAGTTCGCGGGCGCCCTCGGCACGACGTTGAACCTGTCAACGGGGCTCGAGATCTTTTGCGACGGCGCCAACCGGCTGCTCGGCGCCGATCGCACCGCCGTCTGGGTCCACGATCGGCGGGCCCACCATCTGGTGTTGCGCGCCTCCTCGGATGCCCAGGCCGCCGGCAGCGACGCGCGTGTGCACGCCGACGATCCGCTGTCGCAGGCGGCCTCCCAGATGCGCCGTCCCCGCGCGGAGCTTCATCCGGCCACCGACACGACGGCGACGGTGACGGTGCCGCTGCGCGGGTGGCGACGGGCGCTGGGCACGCTGATCTTCGAGGGCGTCCGCGTCGAAACGGGCAGCGAATTCACGCTGCTCGATCGCGCCGACGAGCTCGGCCGTCAGCTGTCGAGCGCCCTCGAGAACATGCAGTTGCTCGACGACGTCCTGAGCTCGCGGCGTGAGCTGGAGAACACCTTCGATTCCATCGCGCATCTGGTCGCGGTCTGGGATCCGCAGGGCCGCATCGTCCACGTCAATCACGCGTTCGCGAGCCGCGTCGGCCTCGCGCGACACCAACTCGTGAACCGCCCGTTGAACGAGTTCGTCGGACCGGAGCTGCAAGCGTGGCTGGCCGAACAAGCCGCGCAGGAGCCGCTCGGCGAGGGCGAGCTGCCGATGACGTTGGAAGTGGAGGACCCCGTCCTGAACGGACCGTTCCAAGTCACCGTCACGCCGCTGCGCAATCAGGAGCGCGAGCCCATGGGCAGCGTGCTCGTGGCGCGCGATGTAACGCCCCAGGCGAAGCTCCAGGCCGAACGCGAAGAGCTCCGGCGACGCCTGGTGCAATCAGAGAAACTCGCGGCGCTGGGCGAATTCATCGCCGGTATCGCGCACGAGCTCAACAACCCGCTGCAGGCCGTCCTCGGCCATTTGGAGCTCCTGCGGGTGACGGGCGCGTTTCCCAAGCACCTGCGCCGCGACGTGCAGACGATTTACCGCGAGGCCGACCGCGCCGCGAAAATCGTCCGGAACCTGCTCGCGTTTTCAGGATCGCGTCGCCGGGTCCGGCGGGCGATCAGCCTCACCGCCCTCATGCAGCGAATCCTGACCATGAGAGCGGCGGCTTGTCGCGCCAACGACATTGAAGTCGTGCGACACTATGATGAGAAGCTGCCCCGCGTGCTGAGCGATCCGCTGCTGATCCATCAGGTGTTTCTCAACATCATGGTGAATGCGGAGCACGCGATCGTGGCCGCCGGCCGCGGCGGGCGCATCGAGATCAGGATGACGGCCTCGCCCGCCAGCGATCGGGTCATCGTCTCGGTGCGGGATACGGGGAACGGGATTCCCCCGGACGTGCTGCCGCGGATCTTCGAGCCGTTCTACACCACGAAGGAAGTCGGCAAGGGCACGGGGCTGGGTCTGGCGATCAGCTACGGCATCGTGCAGGATCACGGTGGAGAGATCGTCGCGACCAATCATCCGGAGGGCGGCGCGGTCTTTACCGTCGAACTGCCGACCGGGCGCGGCGTGAACGAGCAGAGCCAAGCGGCCGCGACGGCCAGCGTCGGTTGAAGTCAACATCATGGACGAAACGTTCCTCACGACGGAAGAAGTCCTGGAATACCTTCAGGTCAACCTGCGCACGGTGTATCGCCTGATCAACGCCGGCAAGATTCCGGCCGTGCGCGTCGGCCGTCAGTGGCGGTTCAGAAAGCGCGACATCGACGCGTGGCTCGACAGCCAACGGCCGCGGGGCGGTGCGCGCGCGCCGGCCGCCGCCACGCCGGCTCCGGCACGGCCCGCGACTTCCGCCGCGCGACCGCGCGTCCTCGTGGTCGACGATGAGGCGAGCATTCGCGATCTGCTGGCCAAGACGCTCGCGCTCGCCGAATACGATGTGGACGTCGCCGCCGACGGGCGCTCGGCACTGGAACGCATGCGGCTGAACCCGTACGACCTGCTCATCGCCGACCTCAGGATGCCGGGCATGGACGGACTGACGGTGATCCGCGAGGCGAAACGTTACAAGGCCGATCTGCCGGTGCTCATCATCACCGGCTACTCCACCGAAGCGAGCGCCATCGAGGCGGTGAATCTCGGCGTCGCGGGCTACCTGACCAAACCGTTCCGCGTCCCGCAGGTGCTTGCCGCCGCCGCCAAAGCCCTTGGCGAATGATCCAGCTCTCCAATCTCACGAAAGCCTACGGCGATCGCGTCCTGCTCGACAACGTCACCTGGCAGATCACTGACCGCGAACGTGTCGGCCTGTGCGGGCCCAACGGCGCCGGCAAGACCACGCTGCTGCGGATGATGGCGGGGCTCGACGAGCCCGACAGCGGCGCGGTCCTCAAACCGTCGGCGCTCACGGTCGGCTATCTTCCGCAGGACGGCCTCACACATGCGGGCCGGACGGTGTTCGATGAAGCCAGCCACGCATTCGGCGAGCTGCTGGCGATGAAGGCCGAGATGCACGCCCTGGAAGGCCGGCTGGGCGACCCGTCGATCCCCGAACCCGAGCACGACGCGATGCTCTCGCGCTACAGCGATCTGCAGGACCGCTTCAGGCTGCACGAGGGCTACAACATCGAGCTGAAGACGGCGACCGTGCTGCACGGTCTCGGCTTCGCCTCGCCGGACTTCGAGCGGCAGACCGAGACGTTTTCCGGCGGATGGCAGATGCGCCTGGCGCTGGCGAAGCTCCTCCTCGGCCAGCCGAGCCTGCTGCTGCTCGACGAGCCGACCAACCACCTCGATCTCGAGGCGCGCAACTGGCTGGAGACCTATCTCAACGCGTACCCGCACGCGGTGATTCTCGTCTCGCACGACCGCTTCTTCCTCGACGCGGTCGTGACGCGCATCGCGGACCTGACGCTGCGGACGCTGACCGACTACCACACCAATTACAGCGGCTACCTGATCGAGCATCACGAGCGCATCGAGGCGCGGCGAAAGGCCAAGCGCGAGCAGGATGAAGAGGTGGCGCGCATCAAGATGTTCATCGATCGGTTCCGGTACCAGGCGACCAAGGCCGCGCAGGTCCAGAGCCGGATCAAGCTGCTCGACAAGGTGGCGCCAATCGATGTGCCGCCCGAACGGGCGACGATTCATTTTCACTTCCCCGCGTGCGTCAAGAGCGGCCGCACGGTGCTCGAACTGAAGCACGTCCGCAAGGCGTACGGCGATGTGGTCGTCTTCGCCGGTCTGAGCGTGCATATCGAGCGGGGCGACCGGATCGCGCTGGTGGGGCCCAACGGCGCCGGAAAATCGACGCTCATGCGCCTGCTCTCGGGCGAAGAGGCGCCCGATTCAGGCGACCGGGTCGAAGGCCACAACGTCGTCGTGCAGTATTTCGCGCAGGACGAGGCGACGCGCATGGACGGCGCGCCGACCGTGTACGAGACGCTCGCGTCGGGGTCGCCGAACAACATGGTCCCGGCCATCCGCAACATCCTCGGCGGCTTTCTCTTTTCCGGAGACGATGTGTACAAGCGCGTGCGGGTGCTGTCGGGCGGCGAGCGGACGCGCCTGGCGGTCGCGCGCATGCTGCTGCGGCCATCGAACACGCTCCTGCTCGACGAGCCGACCAATCATCTCGATCTGGACTCCAAGGAAGTCCTGCTCGACGCGCTGATTGCCTACAGCGGCACGCTGATCTTCGTGTCGCACGATCGGTATTTCGTCGAGCGGCTCGCGACGAAAATCATCGAAGTCGGCCACGGCACGGCGATCGTCTATCCGGGGACCTACACAGAGTTCCTGTGGCACAAGGAACATCCGCCTGAGCGGGACGGGCAGGAGAGGCGAGACGGACACGACAATCTCCGACGTCCTGTTCTGGATACGCGCGAGCACCACGGTGCGAGCGCGTCCGGCGCGGGGGTGGGGCCCCGCGCGATAAAGAATGGTGGGGCCCCCAGAGAAAGTAAAGAACGAGGAAGGAGAAGCCGTGACACGACGCGTGCGACACCGGCGCCCTCCCGCGAAGAAAAGAAGCGCACCGACGCCGACGCCCGGCGCCGATCGCGGGCTGAGCAGGCGCGGCGATCCGAGATCGATCGCCTGGAAGCCCGGATCGCCGAGACGGAACGTGCCATCCGCGACATCGAACAGACCATGGCAGCGCCCGGGTTTTACGACGATCGAGCCAGCGCCCAACCGGTCATCGATCGCCATCAGGCGCTCATGTGGGAGGTCGGCGACCTGATGCATCAGTGGGAACAGCTGCAGCACGCCTTCGAGCTCGCGCACACACCCGACAACTAGATTCTTGGTGGACCAGTCTGAGGATTTTCCTCTCAGAGTTCAAGCATTCACGCGGCGAGAAGGTCGAGGAGGTGCTGAATCGATTGGTCGGCTTTTCGATACGCGGTTTCGAATGGGGTCGCGGGTGGCGAATCGGACGCCGGGGGCTGATTGAAGAGACTGTTGGCGAGAGGGCCGCAGACGCGTTGATGAAACAGCACGAAGAGCAGGGCGACCTTGCGGCCTTGGTCGGTGAGCTGATAGGCATAGCGGGAGCCATCGCGCTGGATGAGGCCGTGGGCTTTCATTTTGCGCAGGTCGTAGCGCAGCTGGGTGAGGGTATACGTCGTGGGCGTGAGGGCGAACGCCGCGAGAATCGCGTGATGCAGTTGCGCGGTGCGCCAGCCATGAATCTGAGTCCCAGCATGCAGCAACGCTTCCATCAGCCGGACCAGACGGGTGTCGTGAATCTTGATCCCGGGGACCTTGGTGTGTCCGCTGACGATGGGCAACGCCAGGCGCTGAAACAGGGGGAAATCGATATGGACGTTGAGCGCGGTGGCTTCGAACGCGGCGAAGCGATCGGTCACGGCGGCGAGCGTCTGGCGTACCGCGTCGAGGTTGTCAAGCGACTTGCCGAGCCCGAAGTCGGTGAGCCGATTGCTCAAGACCTCGAGTCGCAGGAAGGTGGAGCACTTTTCGTACATCCGGAGCACGGCGCTCTTGGCGCAGGCCCGGAAGACGTGATGGCCATGCTCGACTTGCTCGAGGAGCGTCTGCAGTTTGCCGCGAAGCCGCTTGGTGAGGCGGAAGCCGAAGATCTGTGTGATCTTGTCCGGGGTCAGTCGAAGCAGGCCGATATCGCACGAGCGCTCGAACAGTTTGTGGATCGGCCGGTGGCGACGAAAGATCAGGTTGCGGCAGTACTCGACTTGCTGGAGCGAGTAGTGACGGCGGAGGTTGATCGCGGCCCGATCTTTCGTGGAGAACTTGGGGCCGACGGTCCAGGTCCAGTGCTCGAGGCGCTGGCGAATGATGGTCGGACTGAGGCGGTCGGCGGCCGC
>JAHFUI010000091.1 GCA_023265175.1 Acidobacteriota bacterium | reverse complement strand
TACATCCTCACTTCTTCTTACATCCTCACTTTCACAAGACACTCTGGGGATCGACGTCGACCACGACGCGTCGCTGCACATCCGGCCGCGTGGCAATCGCGGCCAGGAGCCGTTCGCGCATCCGCTTGCGATTCGACCCCTTCACGAGCAGCTGCGCGCGATATTCGCCGCGCAGTTTCCCGAGCGGCGCCGGCGCCGGACCCAGCACACGCAGGCCGTCAGGTTCCGCGTCATCACGCAGCCGCTGGACGATGTCGGCCGCGTCGTCCATCGCGCCGGCAAACGTCCGCGCGCGCACGATCGTGTTGATAATGGCCACCAGCGGTGGATAGCGCATCGCCCGCCGGAACGCCAGCTCGCGCTCGTAGAACGCGACGTAGTCCTGTTTGCATGCCAGCTGAATGCTGTAATGGTCCGGATAGAGCGTTTGGATGATCGCTTCGCCGGGCTGCTCTCCGCGGCCGGCGCGGCCGGCGACCTGCGTCAGGAGCTGAAACGTCCGTTCGGAGGCGCGGAAATCGGCCATGCCGAGCCCCACATCCGCCGAGACCACGCCGACGAGGGTGACGCGTGGAAAATCGTGGCCCTTGGCAATCATCTGGGTCCCCACGAGCACATCGATCTCGCCGTTGCGGAAGCGCTGCAGCAGTGACGCCAGCGCGCCTTTCCGGCGAACCGAGTCGCGGTCCAGCCGCGCGACTCGCGCGGTGGGCCATGCGCGCCCGATCTCCGCCTCCACCCGTTCAGTGCCGAAACCGGTCTGCTCGAGATACGGTCCGGCGCACAGCGGACACGTGTTCGGCACGCGCACCGAGTAGTTGCAGTAGTGACAGCGCGCCCGGCGCGCCGGCCCTTCGCCGTGGACCACCAGCGAGACACTGCAGTTGGGGCAATCGAGCGTGCCGGCGCACTGCCGGCAGAACACGGCGGTCGCGAACCCGCGCCGATTCAAGAGGACGAGCGCCTGTTCCTCCCGCTCGAGCCGCGTGCCGATCGCGTCCGCCAGGGCCCGGCTGAGGACGACGTCCGGGCCGGCGGCCGCGTACTCTTCCCGCATGTCGACCACCGTCACGGCCGGCAGCCGACGATCGCGGACACGGCGCTCGAGCACGACACGCTCGTACCGGCCGGTCATCGCGTTGTGATAGCTCTCCATCGACGGCGTCGCGGAGGCGAGGACGACAAGGGCCTGCTCCCGCTGTCCGCGCACGATGGCCACGTCGCGGCCGTGGTACCGGGGGCTTTCCTCCTGTTTGTACGAACCGTCATGCTCTTCGTCGACCACGATGAGGCCGACGTGCGCGAGCGGCGCGAACACGGCGGAGCGTGTCCCGACCACGACGGTGATCTCGCCTCGACGGATCCGCTGCCATTCGTCATGGCGCTCTCCGTCCGAAAGGCCGCTGTGAAGGATGGCGACGTGCGCGCCGAACGCCTGGCGGAACAGCGAGGCGGTCACGGGCGTGAGCGCAATTTCCGGGACGAGCATCAGCACCTGGCGGCCCGCGTCGCGAACGGCCGTCGAGAGACGAATGTAGAGCTCGGTCTTCCCGCTGCCGGTGACGCCGTGGAGCAGCGCGACGCGAAACGTCCGCTCGCCGGCAAGGTGACCGAGCCTCTCCAGCGCCGCCGCCTGCTCCATCGTCAACCGTCGATCGGGATCCATCGGCGGCGCCTCGAACGAGGCCGCATTGAAGGGATCGCGGTCGATCCGATCGTGGCGGAGACTGATGAGCCCGCGCGCGGCGAGCCGGGCGACGGTATCCGACGTGCTGCCTTTCGCCGCGAGCTGGGGCGTCGGAATGCCATGCGGACTTCCCGCGAGCAGCTCGAGCGCAATCAGTTGCCTGGACGTCAGCCGTGACGCCTCCGCTCCAAGCGCCTCCAACCCGGCCGCAGTGATCGCCGCCACGCGCATCGTCTTGTGGCCGCTGGCGCGCGCGCCACGCGCTTTCGGTGGCAAGACCGCCGTGATCGTCGCGCCCGCGCCGGCCGCGTAGTACTCCGCGGTCCACCGGGCGAGTCCCACGACTTCAGGAGGAACGAATCCGTCCGAATCGAGCAGACGCCGAATCGGCTTGATCTCCGATTCGTCCATGCCGGCTGATGACACGTCGAGGTCGACGACGATTCCGGTGACGACGCGGGAGCCGAGGGGCACCACGACGCGAGCGCCGACAAGCGGCCTGGCGACGTCCGGCGGAACGCGGTACGTCAACAGATCGAGGGTGGGGACCGGAACGGCGACGCTTATCAGCAAGGCGACGTTCCAGCAGCCCTAGTGTCGTGTCTCAGAAGTTCGTTGGCATTCGGCCGCCGATGCATCCCGCCTGGCTGCGTTGTTCGTCGGTCGCATATTCCCGATATTCTCCCTCCTCGCGCCTTGGGAGGCGGGCGCCTCGCCGCCCTCGATGCAACAACGAACTTCTGAGACACGACACTAGACTTCCAGAAGCTTCCGGGCCAGTTTCATGTCTTCCCAGACCTCGCGTTTCGACGAAGGATTCCTGAGCAGATAGGCGGGGTGGAACGTGGGGATGAGCTTGGCGCCGCGATACTCGTACACGCGGCCGCGCAGGCGCGAGATGGGATCGAGCGTTCTGAGCAGCGTCCGCGCCGCGAATGTGCCAAGCGCGACGATCACCTTCGGCTTGATGATGTCAATCTGCCGAAACAGAAATGGTTCACAGGTCTCGACCTCGTCCTGTTCCGGATTTCTGTTCTGCGGCGGGCGGCATTTGATCACGTTCGCGATGTAGACATCGTCGCGCGTGAGACCAATCGCCTCGATGATCTTCGTCAGCAGTTGGCCGGCGCGTCCAACGAAAGGAATCCCCTGGACGTCTTCGTCCGCGCCAGGCGCCTCGCCCACGAACATCAGGTCGGCTTCCGGATTGCCGACGCCAAACACGATCTGCTTGCGCCCCAACCCGTGCAGTTTGCAACGGGTGCAATCGCCGATGTCCGCGCGCAGTGCAGAAAGTGCATCACCTGGCGACCCGAAAACGCGGTCGGGAGTCGTCTCCGCGGGAGCCCCGATCCCTTTCTTACGCCAGGCGGGATCGCGGCTCACGCCGGCGACGCCGAGCTCTTTTGCGAACGTCAGGTGTTCGATGAGTTGATGTCGGTCCATGGTTTCGGTCCGCCTAGGAGCCCGTCCGAGTAATGCTGAACGGGCTCCTAGGAGCGTGTTCCGGTTTCTCAGACACGCTCCTAGCCGGACGTCTTCGCTGGATGCGCCGTCAGAAGCGCTTCGATTCGATCGAGAATCGCGATGGCGACGCGCGATTTGCTCTGCAGCGGGAGCGTCTCGCTTCCGTCGGGTCCGACGATCGTGACCGCATTGGTATCGACGCCAAATCCAGCGTCGGCGCGCGATACGTCGTTTGCCACGAACAGATCGGCGTGCTTCGACTCGCGCTTGGCGGCCGCGTGGGCGACCACACGCTCGGTTTCCGCCGCGAACCCGACGAGCAGCGGACCGCCGCCCGATGCGATCCGGCGCCGGCCCAATTCGGCCAGAATGTCGGGCGTCTTCTTCAGGACCATCGTCACCGTGTCGCCGCCTTTCGGTACCTTCTGGTCGGAGGGTTCGATCGGCGCGTAATCGGCGACCGCCGCGGCCATCACGACCACGTGCATGTCGTCGGCGCGCCCGAGCACCGCGGCGTGCATCTGCTCCGCGCTCCGCACGCGCACGAGCTCGCGAACAGGCGGCGGATCGAGCGAGGTCGGCCCGGCGACGAGCGTCACCTCCGCGCCGCGACGTGCGGCTTCGCCGGCGATCGCAAACCCCATGCGTCCGCTCGAGCGATTCCCGAGGTAGCGCACCGGATCGACATCTTCGTAGGTGGGGCCCGCCGTGACGAGGACGCGCTGGCTGCGAAGCGGGCCTCGGGGTCTGAGGACGTCCTCCGCCGCGGCGACGATCTCGTCCGGCTCCGCGAGCCGGCCCTTCCCAATCCACCCGCACGCGAGATATCCCTCGCCCGGCTCGACGAAGCGGACGCCGCGGGCAGCCAGCGCGTCCAGATTCGAGCGGACCGCTTCATGGGCGAACATCTGGGTGTTCATGGCGGGAGCGACGAGGACCGGCGCGCGCGTCGCGAGATACAGCGTCGAGAGAAAGTCGTCAGCGATGCCGTTGGCCAGCTTGCCCAGGATGTTTGCCGTCGCGGGTGCGATGATCAGCAGGTCGATGGTCGAGGCAATCGCGATGTGCTCGATATCGGCATTCGCTCCAGCCTCGAATTGATCGGTGATGACCGGGCGCCGTGTGATCGCTTCGAACGTGATCGGACCGACGAAACGCGTGGCGTTCGCGGTCATGACCGCCACGACGTCGTGGCCGCGCCGTTGCAAGCCGCGCACGACCTCGACCGCCTTGTAGGCGCCGATTCCGCCACTCACGCCGACAGCGATCAACATTTGGTAATCTGGTAATCAATTACCAGATTTCTTCTCCTCGATCTTTTCAACGACCTTCGTCACCACTTCTTGCTGGGCGACCGTGGTCTTCTTGTGCCCACCGACGATGACGCGAGGCACCGATCCGGCCATGAGCTGGCGTGCGCGAGCGCCGGCGGTCACCACGAACTCGAACGAATTCGACAATTTGCTCCTGTCGATCATTTTTCTCTTTCGCCGCGGGGCCCCACCCCCGCGGCCTGTGCCTCGCGGCCCTCGCCGCTCGGCATTGTTGGTACCGCCTGTCCGCTTAGTGAGGCAAACGGTCTACGAGAACGTTCTGACTATCCTTTCGGCTTCACCGCGCATGGACCGTAGCCGCACGCGTTCCGCGACGACGATGCCCCGGAGCCGGTCGACGGCTGCGGTCAGCTCGTCGTTGACGACGATGTAGTCGTACTCGGCGAAGGCGGCGACCTCTTCCCGCGCCACCCGCAGCCGGCGCTGAATCGCGTCCTCGCTGTCCTTGCTGCGTCCGCGAAGGCGCTCTTCGAGGACGTGCAACGAGGGCGGCATCACGAACACCGCCGTGGCGTCGACGCTGTCTTGTCGCACCTTGCGCGCGCCCTGCACGTCAATCACCAGCACCAGGTCGCTTCCCGATGCGAGGATGTCGTCCGTGTCGCGCGATGAGGTGCCGTAGAGGTTGCCAAAGACATCGGCCCACTCCAGAAACTCGCCGGCGGCGATCATCGCCTCGAATCGTGCCCGCGTCAAAAAATTATAATCCACGCCGTCAGTCTCTCCCTCGCGCGCAGGGCGTGACGTATAGGACCGCGACAGCTTCAGGTTCGGCACCTGCTCAACGAGCCGCTCGACCAGCGTCGTCTTCCCGGCGCCGGAGGGCGCCGAGACGATGAAGAGCAGGCCTCGGTCCCTACTCGACATTCTGGACCTGTTCGCGCATCTTCTCGAGCTCAGCCTTGGCCTCGATGATGACCTCCGACACGCGAAGGCCGTCGGCTTTCGAGCCCATGGTGTTCACTTCGCGATTCATTTCCTGGAGGAGAAAATCAAGCTTGCGGCCGCACGGTTCGGCGCTGTCGGCGAGCGCCATCCAGTGCGACGTGTGGCCGCGAAACCGCGTGATCTCTTCGCTGATGTCCGATCGCGCCGCCATCCTCACGATCTCCTGGGCCAGGGCGGTCTCGTCCGCCTGCAGTTCGACCCTCAGCTCCCGGACGCGGTCCGCCAGGCGCTGCTCCATCGCGGCGCGTCCCTCGTCTGCGGCGGCGGCAATCCGCTCCACGAGGGCCGCGACAAGCGTGCGGCGCTGATCGAGGTCCTGACGCAGGTGATCCCCCTCGCGCGTCCGCATCGTGTCGAGATCCGCCAGCGCCTCGTCGATGGCCGCGCGCGCGCGTGCGGCCAATTCCTTCTCGACCGTCTCGTCGGCGCCGGTGTGCCGTTCGCGGATGGTCAGCGCCTGCGGGAGGCGCAGGAGATCGCCGGGGGTCAGCGGCCCCGCCACGAGCCCGCGCTCTCTCGCCTGATCGAGCGCGGCTGACAGCGCGTTGCCGAACGTCTCGTTGAGCTCGACCTCGACCGACGGCGCCTGTCGAAGCTGCAACGCGATGCTGATCTCCACGCGGCCGCGCGCGACACGTTGACCGACCAGCGATCGTACCTCCGGCTCGATGGCCGCCAGCGCCTGCGGGATCCGCACCTGCAAGTCCAGGTAGCGGTGATTCAGCGTTCTGATTGTCACGGCGACCGTGGCGCGCTCGTCTTCGCGGGTGACCGAGGCAAAGCCGGTCATGCTTTTGATCATTTTTTACCTTGTCGCGGGACCCCACCCCCGCGACCTGTGCCTTCGCCGCCCTCGCGGCTCGGCATGGCTTGCCACGACTGTCTGCTTCGTGCGGGTCACGAGGGCACCATCCGCCGTTCGCCTTTTCGGCTCTCGAGCAGTTGCATCTGATACAGCGTCGCGTACGTGCCGTCGGCCGCGAGCAGCTCGTCGTGGCGGCCCATTTCGACGACGCGGCCCTTCTCGAGCACGATGATCGCATCGGCCCGCCGGATCGTGGACAGCCGATGCGCGATGACGAACGACGTCCGATTCATCATGAGGTTGGTCAGCGCTTCCTGCACAAGGAGCTCGGACTCCGAATCGAGCGCCGAGGTCGCCTCGTCGAGGACGAGAATGGGTGCGTTTTTCAGCAACGCTCTCGCGATCGCCAGCCGCTGACGCTGTCCACCTGACAGACGCTGTCCCCGCTCGCCGATCATCGCTTCGTACCCGCCGTGAAGGGCGGCGATGAACTCATGCGCGTTCGCGGCGCACGCCGCGGCCGCAATCTCCTCGATCGTCGCGGCCGGCGACCCGTAGGCGATATTGTGGGCGATGGTGTCATCGAAGAGGACGGTGTCCTGCGTCACGATCCCAATCTGGCGACGCAGCGAGGCCAGCGTGACGTGTCTCACGTCGACGCCATCGATCAGGATTCTGCCGGAGCTGACGTCATAAAACCGCGGCAGCAGGTTCACGAGCGTCGTCTTGCCGGCGCCGCTGCGACCGACGATGGCAATCATCTGCCCCGCGTTGACCTGGAACGACACGCCCCGCAGGATCCGTCCCGGTCCCTCGTCGTAGCCGAAGCCCACGTCGCGGAATTCGATGGCGTGGCAAAACGGCGCGATCGGCTCCGCGCCCGGTTGCTCTTTGACTTCGGTATGCGTGTCGAGCATCTCGAAGATCCGCTCGGACGCCGCCGTCGCCTGCTGCAGGTTGGCGTTCACGCGGCTCAGCTTCTTCGCCGGACCGTACATCAGCAGGACCGCGGCCATGAACGAGAAGAAGGCTCCCGGACTCATGTGTCCCGAGGACACCTGCCGGCTCCCGTACACGAGGGCAGCCGCCATGCCGACGCCGCCGATCACTTCCATCAGAGGCGGAAGGCTCGAGAGCGCAGCCGTCACCTTCATGTTCGTGCGGTACAAACCGAGGCCGGCGCGGCTGAATTTGTCGGTCTCGTGCGCTTCGGTGCCGAACGCCTTCACGATCCGGTGGCCCGTCAACGCCTCGGCGCTGATGTGCGAGAGCGTCTCGAGCGCCTCCTGGCTGCGTCGTGTCGTCCGACGGACGCGTTGGCCCAGCCGAATCAGCGGGTAGATGACGAGCGGCGCACCGGTCAGGCACACAATCGTGAGCCGCGCGTCGAGATAGAACAGCCACGCCACGTAGCCCACCACCGCCAGCGACTCACGCGCGAGGTCGCCGATCGTCTCGGATGCCGCCTGTTGCACCTGCCCCACATCGTTGTTGATCCGCGACATCAACTGCCCGGTCGTCCGGTGCGCGAAGAAGCCGGCCGATTGTCCCAGGATGTGGTTGTAGAGCGCGTTGCGCAGATCCATCACGACCCGCTGGCCGACGTCGGCCATGAGGTACGACGAGATGTAGGAGCCGATGCCTTTGATCAGATAGAGAAGCACGATGCCGCCTGCCATCACGCCGAGTCTCTCTCCGAGCGGCAACGTCCTGTCGACGATCGGCTTGATCAGCACCGCGAGGCCGGCGGATCCGGCCGCGTAGACCAGCATGCCGGCGACCGCCCACGCGAGGCGGGCGCGGTACGGCTTCGCGTACGTGAAGAGCCGGGCGAGCGGATTGGTTTGGGTCACGATCGAATCGTGGTGGCGAAACCACGGGGACGCGCCCGATGCCACGCCCACGCGGTCCTGACAATGGATTCGAGATCCGGAAACCGCGGCGTCCAGCCCAGCTCGGTTCGTGCCTTGTCCGCCGCCGCATACAAGACGGCAGGATCCCCCGGACGCCGGGGACCCATCGTCCACGGCACCGTGTGCCCGCTGACGCGCTCCACGGTGCCGATGACCTCCCGGACCGAGTGCGGACGCCCCGTGCCGAGGTTATAGGCGCCGGACCGACCGGTTTCCGTCAGCGTGTGAAGCGCGCGCACATGCGCTTCGGCGAGATCGGACACGTGAATGTAGTCGCGCAGGCACGTGCCGTCTGGGGTCGGGTAGTCGTCGCCGAACACCTCCAGCCCGGGTCCTCCGGTCGCCGCGTGGATCGCCCGTGGAATCAGGTGAATCTCCGGGGAGTGATCTTCGCCGACTTCGCCATCGGGATCCGCACCCGCCGCATTGAAGTACCGAAGCGCGATCGAGCCGAGCCCGTAGGCGCGCTCGAAATGGACGAGCGCGCGCTCGACCGCCAGCTTGGTATCGCCGTAGCTGTTGATCGGGCGCAGCGGATGCGTCTCGGCAATCGGCGTCTCGATCGGCTCGCCGTACACCGCGCAGGTCGATGAAAACACAAGATGGCGTCTCCGCTCCGCCACCATCGCTTCCAGCACGCTGAGCGCGCCGACCACATTGTTGCGATAGTAGCGCGCCGGCTCGCGGACCGACTCGCCGACGTCGAGAAACGCCGCGAAGTGCATGACCGCGACGATGTCGTGCCGTCTCAGCGCGCTCCTGACCGCCGCCACGTCGGTCACATCGCCTTCGACGAGCTCGCCATACCGAACCGCTTCGCGATGACCGGCGACGAGGTTGTCGAACACGACGACCCGATGGCCGGCCTGATGCAATGCTTTGGCGGCGTGGCTGCCGATGTATCCGGCGCCGCCGGTGACGAGGACGTTACCGTCCAATGGAAAAATACGTGAAGCCGAGCGCGCGCATGTGCTCGGGCGAGTAGATGTTGCGGCCGTCGAACACGATCGGCGCGCGGAGAAGCGAGCGCATCCTGGCGAAATCCGGTTCGCGGAACTCGTTCCATTCCGTCACGATCGCGAGCGCATCGGCGCCGACGAGCGCGTCGTAGCTTTTCTCGCAGAGCGCGATGCGGCTGTCGAAGATGCGGCGCGCCGTCGGCCCGGCCTCCGGATCGTAGGCACGCACCGTGGTACCCTGCGCCAGCAGCCGGTCGATAATCGAAATCGCGGGCGCCTCGCGCATGTCGTCGGTGCGCGGCTTGAACGCGAGACCCCACAACGCGATCGTCCGTCCTTTTAGACCTTGGAAATGGGCCTCCATCTTCTCGACGAGGCGGATCTTTTGAGCGTCGTTCACCGCTTCGACGGCGCGCAGGATCTTGAAATCGTAGCCTTTGTCCTTCGACGATTTGAGGAGCGCCTTCACGTCTTTCGGGAAGCAACTGCCGCCGTAACCGACGCCGGGGAACAGAAACGACGTCCCGATCCGCCGGTCCGAGCCGATCGCTTTTCGTACGTGATCCACATCGGCGCCGGCGATCTCACACACGTTGGCAATCTCGTTCATGAACGAGATCCGCGCCGCGAGAACGGCATTTGCCGCATACTTGCAGAGCTCGGCGCTCGCCGTATCCATCATCAGCACCGGCGCCCCCGTGCGCGTAAACGGCGCGTACAGCTCCTTCATGATGTCGCCGGCCCGCTCATCGCCGGCCTCCGTGCCGACGACCACGCGATCGGGCTTCATGAAATCCTCGAGGGCCGCGCCCTGTTTCATGAACTCCGGATTGCTGACGACGCTGAACGACTGCGTCGTTTCGCGGGCGATCGTCTCGCGCACTCGAACGGCCGTGCCGACCGGCACCGTGCTCTTGTCCACGACCACCATGTACTTGTCCATCGCGCGGCCTACGTCGCGGGCCACCGCGAGCACATGTTGCAGATCGGCCGAGCCGTCTTCGTCTTGCGGTGTGCCGACGGCGATGAAGACGATCTCAGACCCGCGCACCGCCGCGGTCAGGTCGGTCGTGAACCTCAAACGCTCCTCGGCGTGGTTGCGCCGAACCAGTTCTTCCAGGCCCGGCTCGTAGATCGGCATCCTGCCGGCCTCGAGCGTCGCAATCTTTGCTTCGTCCTTGTCGACGCAGCTGACGTTGTTCCCGTTCTCGGCGAGGCACGCGCCGACCACGAGGCCGACATACCCTGTCCCAACGACGGCGATTCGCATTTCACAATAAGATACTGAGTTGGAAAGACTTACACAAGTGCGCGTCCTGTTGGACTATCGGCCCGCCCTCCGCGAGCGTAGCGGCGTCGGCGAGTACGCCTATCAACTCGCGAGGGCGCTGCTCGCAGCATTTCCACCGGGAAGATCCAACCAGCCGCTCGATCTGACGCTGTTTTCGAGCTCGTGGAAGGATCGGATCGATCGCGACGCCGATCTCGAAGGCGCGCGCGTCGTGGATCGGCGTGTGCCGGTGCGGGTGCTGAATCTGGCATGGCACCGGCTCGAGTGGCCGCCGGTTGAAGCGCTCACAAGCGGGCGGTTCGACGTGGCGCACTCGCCGCATCCGCTGCTGCTGCCGTCACGCGCGGCTCGGGTCGTGACGATTCACGATCTGTACTTCCTCACGCACCCGGAACGATCCAGGGCAGAAATCCGGCGCGACTATCCCGCACTTGCAAGAGATCATGCGCACCGCGCGGATCAGATCATCGTGCCTTCGCAGTTCACGGCTCTCGAAGTCGAGCGACGCCTGGACGTGCCGACCGATCACATTTCCGTCTGCCCGCACGGCCGGCCGGACTGGACGGCGCGCAGCGCGCCGCCACCCGATGGCGGGTACATACTCTTCCTCGGCACGCTCGAGCCTCGCAAGAACGTCGGGGGACTTCTGGACGCCTACGAGCGGCTCTTGAGTCTCGGTCCGGCTAAGGCCGGACACTGCGTACGTCAGAGATGGCCGGAGCTGGTCCTCGCGGGTAAACCGACCGAGGAGGCGCGGCTCTGGTTGGACCGCATCGCACGGCCGCCGCTTCGCGGATTGGTGCGGCACGTCGGCTACGTGGATCCGTCCCATCGTCGAGTGTTGTACGAGGGCGCACGCGTTCTCGTGCAACCATCGTTCGAAGAAGGCTTCGGCTTCCCCGTCCTCGAAGCGATGACCGCCGGCGTTCCAGTCGTGGCCGCAAGTCGCGGCGCGCTTCCTGAAGTCCTGGGCGACGCCGGCCTGCTGGTCGACCCCGACGAACCCGGGCAGATGGCATCGGCGATCGCGCAGATGCTCGACGACGAGGGGCTGGCCGCGGCATGCGCGGCCAGGGGTGTGATGCGATCGCGCCGCTTCGACTGGCAGCAGACCGCGCATCGCGTGTACGAAGCGTACAGGCGGGCGATCGAGCACCGGACATGCGAATCGGCATAGATGCGCGCGAGATCTGCGGCCACGCGACCGGCGCCGGCCGGTATCTCAGCGGCCTGCTGCGCGAATGGGCGGCCGATGAGGACACGCGCCGTCACGAGCTCATCCTCTACGCGCCTGAACGGCTCAACGTGGAGGTCGACTCGCGACGCGTCGCGACGCGTCTGGTCCGGGGGAGCACTGGCACATGGTGGGAGCAGGTGCGTCTGCCACGCGCGATGTCCCAGGATCATCTCGACGTGTTCTTCGCGCCCGCGTTCACCGCCCCGCTTCGTTTGCGTGTGCCGACCGTCGTCGCCATCCATGATGTGTCCTTCGTTGCGCATCCGGAATGGTTCCGGATGCGCGAAGGAATGCGCCGCCGCATGCTGACTCGGCAATCCGCGAAGCGCGCCCGCGCTGTCATCACCATTTCTGATTTTTCGCGCCGCGAGCTGATCGACGCGTTTGGCATCGCCGGCGAGCAGGTGCATGTCATTCCCCCGGGCATCAGCGCGCCGGCGGCCGACCGGGTGAACGGCGCGCACGAGGCGCGCGTACTGTTCGTCGGGTCAATCTTCAACCGGCGTCACGTCCCCGATCTCGTTCGTTCATTTGCGATGGTCGCGCGCCGGCGGGCGGATGCGTCACTCGATCTCGTCGGAGACAACAGAACGTACCCGCACGAAGATCTTCAGCGCACGATCGCGTCCGAGGGGCTTGACGGCCGCGTCCGCTGGCATCGATACGTGTCGGACGATCAGCTCGGCGATCTTTACGGGCGTGCGCGCGCGTTTGCGTTCCTGTCCGAATACGAAGGATTGGGGCTGACGCCACTCGAAGCGCTGGCGTCCGGTGTCCCGCCGCTGCTCCTCGACACGCCCGTGGCGCGCGAGAGTTGCGGAGACGCCGCGCTCTACGTGGGGCTCGGCGATCTCTCAGCGACAGCGCGCGCGTTGGAGCTGATTCTGACGGACGAGGCCACGCGGTCGCGCCTGCTCGCGGCCGCGCCCGCGGCGCTGGCCAAGTACAGTTGGCCGCGTGCCGCAAGAGAGACGCTGGCGCTGATCGAGTCGACAGTCGTCAGTCGACAGTCGACCGTCGACAGTCGTGACTCGACTGCGGCATCCGGACTGACGACTGGACCGACGACCGACGACCGACGACTGACGACTGACGACTGACGACTGACGACTGACGACTTACGACTGACGACCGACGACTGACGACTGGACCGACGACTGACGACCGACGACTGACGACTGACGACTGACGACTGACGACTGACGACTGACGACTGACGACTATTCATGCCCGACCTCTCCATCATCATCGTCTCGTTCAACGCACGCGCCGATCTCGAACGCTGCCTTGCGTCCCTGCATGAGCCGCCTCCCTCAATCCCGCACGAGATCATCGTCGTCGATAACGCGTCGGCGGACGGCAGTGCCACGGGCGCGAGAGCGTGGCCGGACGTTCGGGTCATCGAGACCGGCGCCAATCTTGGGTTCGCGCGCGCCAACAACGTGGGCATTCGGGCGGGCAGCGGCGCCAATCTGCTGCTGCTCAACAGCGACACGATCGTCCCGGCGGGAGCGGTCGACGGTCTCGTGGCGGAGCTGCGCGTACACGAGGATGTCGCCGTCGTCGGTCCGCGATTGGTGGATGGGAGCGCACGCACCGAGCTCTCGTTCGGTCCGATGATCGGCCCATTCAACGAGCTGCGGCAGAAGCTGCTCGTTCGGGGACACGAGAAGCGGATAGGCTTCATCTCGGCGTTCGTGGAAGGGCGAACACGCCGGCCGCACTTCCCCGACTGGGTCAGCGGCGCCTGCCTGCTCGTGCGGCGACCGGATGCCGAGGCCGTTGGCCTTCTCGATGAGCGGTACTTCATGTACGGGGAAGATGTCGACTTCTGCGCCGCGATTCGCGCCCGCGGTCGCCGCATTCGCTTCACGCCAGATGTGACCGTCGTGCACCGCCGCGGACGATCCGCGGCCACCGCTCGCGCGGCAACGGACTCCGCCTATCGGCGAAGCCAGATGGCTTTTTACGAGAAGCATCACCCCCGCTGGACGCCCGTTTTGCGTTTGTATTTGCGTCTGCGTGGTATCGCCGCGTCGTGAAGCGCAATGCCGGGCAGATTCACCCGACCCTCCTGAGTATGATGATGACGTGCGCATCGGCATCGACGCCCGCAAGCTGCACGATTTCGGGATCGGCACCTACATTCGCAACCTGCTCCGGCAGCTCGCGCGACTGGATCACGATACCGAGTTCGTCCTGCTCTGCCGGCACGAGGATCGGCAGGCGCTCGCGTCCCTCGGGGAGAACTTCCGGACCGTCCCCGAAACGGCGCCTAATTACTCGCTGGCCGAGCAGGTCAAGATCCCCTGGGCGCTGAAGCGCGAAGGGGTCACGCTGTTTCACGCTCCGCATTACGTCCTGCCGCGGCTCGTGTCGTGCCGATCGGTCGTGACGATTCACGACTGCATTCATCTGATGTTCCCGCAGTACCTGCCGAACCGGCTCGCGCTCGCCTACGCGCGCACGTCGATCACGATGGCGGCCAGACGGGCCAATCGCGTGCTGACTGTGTCGGAGAGCTCGAAGCGCGACATCCTGCGGTTTGTCGACGTCCCGCCCGGGAAGATCGACGTCATCTACAACGCCTACGACGAACGGTTCGGCGTGGAGCCGCGCGAAGAGGATGTCGCCCGCGTTCGCGAGCGCTACCAGCTCCACGACGAGTTCGTGCTGTACGCCGGCAACGTGAAACCGCACAAGAATCTCGCGCGGCTGATCGAAGCCTTTCATATCGTGCGCCACCGAGGTCTCGACCACTTGAAACTCGTGCTCATCGGAGACGATATTTCCAAGTACGCCTCGCTGCGCCGCGCCGTGCATCGCTACCAGTTGCACAAGTACGTGCGCTTTCTCGGCTATCTGCCCGAGGAAACGCTCGCCGTCATGTACCGGCTGGCCGGCGTGTTCGTGTTTCCGTCGCTCTACGAAGGATTTGGCCTGCCGCCGCTCGAAGCGATGGTCAGCGGCACGCCGGTCGTGACCTCGAACGTGTCGTCGCTGCCAGAGGTCGCCGGCAACGCCGCGTTGCTCGTCGATCCGTACGATCCGGAAGCGATTGCGGACGGGATCTACAAGGTGCTCGCAGACGAAGCGCTGCGGTGCGAGCTCAGGCAGAAAGGCCTGGCACGGGCCAAGCAGTTTTCCTGGGAGGATTCGGTGCGCCGCGTTCGGGAAATCTATGGGGAGGTCGCAGAGGCATCTGGAGGGCGCAAAGGCCTTCAGCCGCAGCCTCCGCGTCCTTCGAACCTTCAGCGTCCTTGAGTGTGATGAAGATCGCGATCGTCCACGATTGGCTGACCGGGATGCGCGGCGGCGAAAAGGTGCTCGAGGCGCTGTGCGGGCGCTTCCCGGGCGCCGAACTGTTCACGCTTCTTCACGTCCGCGGATCTGTGTCGGCGATCATCGAGCGGGCGCCCATTCATCGGTCGCTCCTTCAGCATCTGCCCGGCGTTCGTCGCTATTACCGCCAGTGCCTTCCGCTCTTTCCCATGCTCGTCGAACAGTTCGATCTCGAACCCTTCGATCTCGTCATCAGCAGCAGCCACTGCGTGGCCAAGTCGGTCATCGCCGGTCCGCGTGCGATGCACATTTGCTATTGCCACACGCCCATGCGCTATGCATGGGATCAGTTCGACGCCTACTTCGGACCGGCGCGCATCGGCGGGTTGGCCAGCAGGCTGGCGCGCCCCGTCATGGCGGCGATCGCGCGATGGGATCGCGCGACGGCAAGACGCGCACACCGCTATGTCACGAACTCACAACATGTTGCGCGGCGGATCCGCCGATACTATAATCGCGAAGCCAGCGTGGTATATCCGCCCGTCGATACCGACTTTTTCAAGCCAGACGCCTCGGTTCCGGTCACAGATGGTAGTTGCCTCATCGTGTCCGCGCTTGTCCCGTACAAACGCATCGAGCTCGCCATCGACGCGTGCCGGCTTGCCGGCATGCCCCTCACGATCGTGGGCAACGGTCCCGATCGGTCGCGACTGGAACGCCTCGCGGTGGAATCGCGCGCGACTGCGACGTTTCTCGGCCGGCTGTCGGACGAAGCGGTTCGCGACCAGTACAACCGCGCGTCGCTCGTGTTGATGCCGGGCGAGGAAGACTTCGGCATCGTGCCGGTCGAGGCGCAAGCGTGCGGCCGTCCAGTCGTCGCGTTGGGCCGCGGCGGCGCGTCCGAGACCATCGTGCCGGAGGAGACCGGCGTGCTCGTCGATGACCCCACGCCACGCGCATTCGCTGATGCCATTCGCCACGCGCTCGGCCGCCGCTTCGACTCGGACGTGATCCGACGGCACGCCGAGCGGTTCGGGCGGGCTCGCTTCGGCGACGAGATCGAAGCGATCGTCGACGACACGATGCGCGACGGAGGAAGCCGAGCATGGTGAGGCGGCACAATCGCCTCTTGATCGCCTTCCATGTCATCTCCGACGCCAGCCTCGGCCTCATCAGTTTCATCCTCGCCTACATGTTGCGGTTTCAAACGGGCCTGATCCCTGTCACGAAAGGCATCCCCCCGCTGCAGCAGTACATCAACCTGATGCCGTTCGTCGCGATCCTGGTGCCGTTGTCCTTTCAGCTCCAGGGTCTCTATCGCCTTCGCCGCGGCCGCTCGCGCGTGGACGATTTTTTCGCTGTCTTTGTTGGCAGCATCCTCGCCGTCGTCTTCGGCATCGTCGCGACCCTCTACGTGCAGACGTATTTTGCCGACAGCGCCGCCCGCGATCGAGGCGCGTATGAAGTCTCGCACTTTGTGTGGGCAATTTTTATCGTCGTCAACACGGGCCTGACCTATGGCTCGCGCGAGCTGGTGCGCGACATGCTCGAGCGGCGCTGGCGCGCGGGCATCGGCCTCAAGCGGATTCTGATCGCAGGATCAGGCGAGCTCGGCCGCCTGGTCGCCGACAAGATCCTCGAGCATCGCGAGCTTGGCTACCAGATCATCGGCTTCGTGGATGACCGGGCGGCTGGCGATCACCTCGGGTACCGCGGGTTGCCGCTCCTCGGCACGATCGAAGACGCGGTCGAGGTCTCGCAGCGCGAGGCGATCGACCACCTCTATGTCGCGCTGCCGCCCGACCAGCACCTTCGCATGATCGAGCTCATCGAAAGCACCAGCCGGGAGATGCTCGACGTGAAGGTCGTTCCGGATCTCCTGCAGGTGATCGCGTTACGCGCCAGACTCGAGGATCTCGACGGCCTGCCGGTCATCAACGTCAACGACACTCCGCTGCAGGGCTTCAACAGCGTCGTCAAGCGCGCGATTGATATCGCCATCTCCTTCGTCGCAGTGGCGGTCCTCGCGCTTCCACTGGGCGCCATCGCGCTGTTGGTCAGGCTGACCTCGCACGGGCCGGTGTTCTACCGGCAGGAGCGCATGGGACTCGACGGCAAGCCGTTCACGATCGTGAAGTTCCGATCGATGCACGACGATGCCGAGAAGGATACGGGGCCGGTGTGGGCGCAACACAACGATCCGCGGGTGACCGCCCTCGGCCGTTTCCTGCGCCGGTCGAACATCGACGAGCTGCCGCAGTTGTGGAACGTGCTGGTCGGCGACATGTCGATCGTCGGTCCGCGTCCGGAGCGGCAGCACTTCGTCGAGCAGTTCAAGCACCGCATCCCGCAGTACATGCTGCGGCACAAGGTGAAGGCGGGGCTCACCGGGTGGGCGCAGGTGAACGGCTGGCGCGGGAATACGCCGCTCGAGAAGCGTATCGAGTACGATCTCTACTACATCGAGAACTGGTCGGTGCGTCTCGACCTGAAGATCATGTGGCTGACCGTCATCAAAGGGTTTTTCCACAAACACGCGTACTAACGTAGTCGTCAGTCGTCAGTCGTCAGTCGTCAGTCGTCAGTCGTCAGTCGTCAGTCGTCAGTCGTCAGTCGTCAGTCACCAGTCAGTCACCAGTCGGTCACCAGTCGGTCACCAGTCGGTCACCAGTCGGTCACCAGTCGGTCACCAGTCGGTCACCAGTCGGTCACCAGTCAGTCGGTCACCCTTATGACCAAACCTCGCGTCGTCATCACCGGAGCGGCCGGATTCATCGGATCGCACCTCGCCGAGACGCTTCTCGATCGCGATTACTCGGTGGTTGGGATCGACAACCTCCTGACCGGCGACACCGCGAACATCTCGCATCTGATCGGCCGCGATTTCGCGTTCATCAAGCACGACGTCACCAACTACGTCTACATCGACGGTCCGGTGGATTTCGTCCTGCACTGGGCGAGTCCGGCCAGCCCGATCGATTACCTCGAGCTGCCGATCCCGACGCTCAAGGTGGGCGCGCTCGGCACCCACAAGGCGCTGGGCCTGGCGAAGGCCAAGGGCGCGACCTTCGTGCTCGCCTCGACATCGGAAGTGTACGGCGACCCGCTCGAGCATCCGCAGAAAGAGACGTATTGGGGCAACGTGAACCCGATCGGACCGCGAGGCGTCTACGACGAAGCGAAGCGCTTCGCCGAAGCGATGACGATGGCGTATCACCGCTACCACGGGTTGGATACGAAGATCGTCCGGATCTTCAACACCTACGGCCCACGCATGCGGATCAACGACGGGCGTGCCGTCCCGGCGTTCATGTCCCAGGCGCTCCGCAACGAAGACGTGACCGTGTTCGGCGATGGCTCGCAGACGCGAAGCTTCACATACATTACGGACCTCGTCGACGGCATCATCAGACTGATGCGGTCCGACACGAACGATCCGGTGAACATCGGCAACCCTCAAGAAATGACGATCAAGGACATCGCCGAAACGATCATCCGCATGACCGGATCGAAGAGCCACATCATTTACCAGTCGCTGCCGACCGACGACCCAAAGCAGCGTCGTCCCGACATCACGCGGGCGCGCACGCTGCTGAAGTGGGAACCCAAGGTGGCGCTCGAAGAGGGGCTCGTGAAGACGATTGAGTATTTCAGGACGAAAGTCGGCTGAATCGGGTAATTGGGTAATCGATGGATCTGTTTCAGGTCGACGACGATGGGCGGCTGTTCATTTCGCCAGCGATCGCCGACTGGGACGACGCGGCGCAGCACGGGATCGATGTCGTGATCGATCTCGAAGGCGGGCTCGA
>JAHFUI010000245.1 GCA_023265175.1 Acidobacteriota bacterium | reverse complement strand
GCTGTCATCGTCGGCATCGTCTTGCTGTTGGCGACGCTCGGCCTGCGAAGCGCGAGCGGGAACCGCTACGTGCGCGGCCGGCTGCTCGTGTCGAGCGTCCTGCTGGCGGTCTACGCGATCGCGGCGACATCCGCGATCTACGCATCGCCGGACGCCGCGCGGATGATTCGCCTCGTCCAGCCGCTGCTTCTCGCCTTCACGCTGATCAATGTCATCGTCGCGCTCGCCATCAACCCGTGGCGGTCGGATCGCATCCCCGATCGGTTTCCGAAGATCGTGCAGGATGCCATCGTCATCGCGCTGTTTGGGATCGCGGCGACGCTCATCCTGCAGGAGAAGATTCTCGCGACGAGCGCGGTCGGCGCCGTGGTCATCGGCCTGGCGCTGCAGGACACGCTCGGCAACTTGTTCGCCGGTCTGGCCATTCAGGTCGAGAAGCCGTTCCGGGTCGGGCAGTGGGTGAATGTCGCGGGGAAGGACGGCCTCGTCAGTGAGATAACCTGGCGCGCGACGAAAATCCGGACCAAGGCGGGCAACTTCATCATCGTGCCGAACAGCGCGCTGGCGCGCGACACCATCACGAACTATTCGGAACCGCAGCGCGAGACGCGAATCGACGTGGACGTGATGGCCAGTTACGACGACCCTCCAAACCGGGTCAAGGCGGCCATCGAGGCGGCTGTCGCGGACGATCCGCTGCTGGCGCCGGGGTACGAGCCCGAGGTGCTCATTGCCGACCTTGCGGGTTCGGGCGTCGCGTACAAAATCCGCGTGTGGATGACCGATTTCGCCGCCGACGAACGTTTGCGCGACCGGATCCGGTCGCGGGTGTATTACGCCTTTCGCCGGAATGGCATCACGATACCCTACCCGACCCAGGTCGAGATCCAGCGGGACTTCGTCGTCGCGGCGCCGCCAGCCCCGGCACTCGCCGAGGCGGCGCTCGCAGCTGTCGAAATATTTGCGCCGCTCAGTGATGCACAGCGCGTCGAGCTCGCGCGCCGGTCGCAGCTGCGCGAGTACGCCGCTGGAGAAGCGATCGTCCGTCAGGGCGCGGCTGGCAGCTCGATGTTCGTCATGCAGAAGGGCGAGGCTGTCGTGACCCTCGACGCGCCGCGCCGCGAGGTGGCGCGCCTTGGCTCGGGCGACTTTTTCGGCGAGATGTCGTTGCTTACCGGCGATCCGCGCACCGCGACGGTCACCGCGGTCACCGACTGCATGGTTCTCGAGATCGCGGTCGAGGATTTCCGAGGACTGGTTCTTTCCGACCCCGCGGTCGTCGAACGCGTCGCCATGGCCGCGTCGAGCAGGGGCGCGGAGCTCGAGCGCCATCGCGCGGAAGGCGTCACAGCCGCGGCCGGCAGCGAGCCGCCACAAACCTTCATGGCCCGCGTCCGGAGGTTCTTACATCTGAATTAAGTTACCGTCGGTACTCCATGTATCCCTGCTCGTATCCCTGCTGAAACGCCGCGCGGTAGTCCTGCTTGTACTGATCGCGTGATCCGTAGCGGCTGTCGTAGTCGTGGTCGCCCTCACGGTATCGCTTCGCCCGCCGCGGATCGTTGTTCTGGCGGTCGCGCGCGTCGTCGCGTCCGGCTTCGTAGCCGTCGCGGTATCCCGCCTGTGTGGCTGCTGACCCATAGATACCGCGCGTGCCTGGATAGCTGTTGGCCACGGGCGGATAGATCCGGCCGCGGTCGTAGCGGTCGTTGCGCGCGTAGCGGTTGTAGCCCTCGGCGTAGCCGGCCTCATAGCCGTCGCGGAAAAAACGGCGATAGGTATTGCGATCGCCGTAGCCACGATATCCGTTGTCCGCGTTGCGGTAATCGCTGTCGCGGTCGACCCTGAAGCCGCGACGGTCGCGCGCGTCGCGCTCTCCGCGTTGGAGGCCGTCGCGGTAGCCGTTGTCGTACGCAAGCCGCTCGACGTTTCGGTAGCCGCGCTGCGGGCCGTATATGGCGCCCGACGTCGCGCAGGCGGACGCGGCAACGCTGGCACCCAGCACGAACAGGCAGGCCGGAAGAGCTCGACAGGTCCTGACCATGGCGATTCCTCGTTTCTGGAAGCTGGATGGCTGTGCTTCAAGCTGGATGCCAGGTGGAACCGGCGAATTTGGCGCAGAAAAAGGCGGGACGCGCGGGATTCCAGGTCGCCGGGTCCAAAAGAACCGGGCCGACTGTCCTCTGACGACGACGGCGCTCAGTCCGTCCAGACGAGGACCTGCGAGCCGTGGGCGCCGGTCTGCTCGAAGTCCATGATGAGGCCTGGGCCGTGCCGCTCCAGATCGTCGGCCGTCACGCTGCCCATCTGCGGCAGAAAACTGAGCTTGCTCCGGCAGGATCGAAATCCACGTCTTTTTCTTGTCGGCCATGCGCCCTCATTTCATGAGCCGGCGCGCTTCGTCGGCGGCGGCGCCGTCATTGTCCGCGTCGCCGAGGGTGGTGGCTTGCCGGAAGTGTTGCCGCGCCTCCTCGTGTTTTCCGGCTCTGGCTGCGATCTTGCCCAGTTCGAGATGCGCGCGACCGTGCACCCATTTTCGCCCTTCCAATGAGACGGCCTTTCGCAGATCTTGTTCCGCCTCGCTGGTCCGTCCGAGGGCCGCCCGGGCGGCGCCGCGTTTGTAGAACCACAACGCCTCTTCACCGAACATTCTCGGGCGGTCATCGCTCGCGAATTTCGAAATCCCCTCGGCCAGGACGCGCTCCGCGTCGGCCGGCCGGCCCGCACGCAGGTTCGTCGCCCCCGTTTCGAGCCACACCAGGCGGTTGCGCGGATACTGCTGTCGCAGTACCGCCAACTGCTTCAACGCCTCGTCGTACCGCTTCTCGCGGTTGTACAGAAGAATGAGCGCGAAACGCGCATCGGTCTGATTCTCGCCCGCATACGCCGCCGCATCTTCCACCAGGAGAAGGCCTCGCTCTTTTCCGCCGCCGAATCCCACCATGTAGGCGAGCCACCGAGCGGGTAACGCGAGCGCGGACACGATGTAGCGATACGTCCCGACGGTCAGCCCCGCGTCTTTGCGCCGCGGGTCCAGCTCCATGACCTTCTTGTGCTCTTCGTACGCCTCACGCGCGGAGCGGAAGGCGCCGAGCGCGCGGCCTTCGACGGTCGCGACGTACGACGCGCGCAGGCCGACCGCGGCGCCCACTTGATAATGGGCCTCGGCGTCGCGCGGATTGGTCTTGACTTGCGAGCGGGCGAGCGCCAACGCCCGGTCGATCGCGTCTTGAAAGGCCGCGGCGGTGTCGGCCGGGGGCGGGGGCGCCTCCGGCGGCGCGTTGGTGCGCGTGACGCGGCCAAGGTAATCGTCGACCGTCATGTTGCCGCGGCGATACGTGATGCTGAGCCACAGCACGGCAGCGAGCCCTCGATAGGCGGCGGCGTCTTCTGGATCCGCCGCAATCGCTTGACGAAAGGTCGCCATCGCTTGCGCGTGATCCAGATCGAAAAGTTCGGCCGACGCCCGCGCTCTGAGCGCGGCCGATTCTCGATTGGCCAACGCCGGCGGCGCGGTCAACGCGATGACCGTGAAGACGAGCGCCGCGCGGACAGACCAGCTCATAGCGACATCTTACGTGCGGTGGCAAAAAACTGGGGCTGCATCACTTGCGCCTGCTTCTGCCTTCTGCATACAATCGCACGCTCGACACGGGCGCGGCGGCCGAGCGCCCCGCGCGAGACAGAAAGCGCCTGCGGCCAAGAGACAACAGACGCCGCCAGCCAAGAGAGAATAGTGGACAACGCAACGACCGTCGGGGCCGCCGCTCACGGGCATGCCGCTGAGCACTCGCACGAAGAGCTCCCCTTCTGGCGAAAGTACATTGTTTCCTTCGATCACAAGGTGATCGGCATCCAGTACGCCATCACCGGCCTGCTCTTCCTGCTGTTCGGTTTCACCCTGATGATGCTCATGCGGTTTCAGCTGGCCTATCCGGGCCATCCGATTCCACTGATCGGCAACTGGTTCGGTCCAGACAAGGCGCCCGGCGGGATCATGCTGCCGGAGTTCTACAACCAGTTGGGCGCGATGCACGGCACCATCATGGTGTTCATGGGCGTCGTGCCGCTCGCCGTCGGCGGCTTTGGCAACTTCGTCGTGCCGCTGCAGATTGGCGCCCCCGACATGGCGTTCCCGAAGCTCAACATGATGAGCTATTGGGTGTACGTCCTCGGCGGCGTGACGATGGTCGCCAGCTTCTTCGTGCCGAATGGCGCCGCGCAATCCGGCTGGACGTCGTACCCGCCGCTGTCGGTCATCGCGCAGGGCGGCGGCCAGACGATGTGGCTGATCGGCATGGTCTTCCTGATCACGTCGTCTTTGCTCGGGTCCGTGAACTTCATCGTGACGATCGTGCAGCTCCGGGCCAAGGGCCTCAGCTTCATGCGCATGCCGTTTTTCGTCTGGGCGCAGCTCGTCACCGCGTTCCTGCTGTTGCTGGCGTTTCCTCCGCTGGAAGCGGCCGGCGTCCTGCAGTTGATGGACCGCCTCGCCGGGACCAGCTTTTTCATGCCGAGCGGTCTCGTCGTCAGCGGCAAGGCGCTCACGGCTGCCGGCGGCGGCAATCCGATCCTGTGGCAGCACCTGTTCTGGTTCCTGGCCCATCCCGAGGTGTACGTGCTGATCCTTCCCGGGATGGGCATCGTGAGCGAGATCATCGCAAACAACACGCGCAAACCGCTCTGGGGCTACCGCGCGCTGGTGTACTCGATCGTCTTTCTCGGCTTCATGTCGTTCATCGTCTGGGCGCATCACATGTTCATGACCGGGATGGGCACGACGATGAGCGCGTTCTTCCAGACGACGACGATGATCATCTCGATTCCGTCGGTCGTGGTCCTGACCGCGCTGCTCTTGTCGCTGTGGGGCGCGTCGATCCGGTTCACGACGCCGATGCTGTTCGCGCTGGCGTTCCTGCCGATGTTCGGCATCGGCGGCCTGACGGGCCTGCCGCTCGGCCTGGCGCCTTCCGACATCCATCTGCACGACACCTATTACGTCATCGGCCACTTCCACTACGTCGTCGCGCCGGGAACGATCTTCGCGCTGTTTGCGGGCGTGTACTACTGGTTCCCCAAGGCGACGGGCCGGAAGATGAACGACCTCCTCGGCAAGATTCACTTCTGGGGATCGTTTGTCTGCATCAACTTCGTCTTCATGCCGATGTTCATCCAGGGGCTCGGCGGGATGAACCGCCGGATGTACGACGGCGGTACGCTGTACCTCCATAACGCCGGGTTGCTGAAGTGGAACCTGGTGATCGGTTTCGCGGTGTGGGGTCTGGGACTCTTCCAGATTCCGTTCATCATCAACTTCTTCTCGAGCATGAGGTGGGGCGCCCTGGTCGACAGGAACCCGTGGGAGGCCACGACGCTCGAGTGGTCGGCGCCGTCGCCGCCCGGCCACGGCAATTTCCTGACCGAGCCAGTCGTGTATCGCGGACCGTACGAGTACAGCGTGCCGGGCGCCGCCAGGGACTTCACGCCGCAATTCGAACCAGAAAGGGCATAAAAGATGAACGCGACTTTATGATCATCCCCTACACAGTTGAAGCGCGGCCTGATACCGGCCTGACGAACGGCAAGCTCGGGATGTGGCTGTTTCTGGCGTCCGAAGTCATGCTGTTCGGCGCGCTGTTTTCCACCTACATTCTGCTGCGCGTCGGTGCGGTGGAATGGCCGCACGGCGAG
>JAHFUI010000244.1 GCA_023265175.1 Acidobacteriota bacterium | reverse complement strand
GCTAGAAGTCTTGAACCGACGAATTGTGAGTCATTGAGTCAAGTTTTTCAGGCAACAAGTTGAACCTCCTGAAGGAAAGTCGCGAGCGCCGCGTCCAGGCGGTCGAAGGCGTGGCGGCCGCGGGCGGATCCGGATGCTGGGAGCGAGGCGGCCGGGCGCAGGCCGCGCGCATAGAGTCGGACATACAACCTGGCGATGCGGGCACCGAGCGTGGTGAGGCGGTACCGGTGGCTCTTCGGCACCCGTTCGATGAGACCGTGTAACCGGAGCCGACGGAGGTCGTACGTCATCTGACCCGCGGCGGACGTGTCGGGATTGCGCCCGAGCCGTTGCGCCATGTGGGCCCGCACGTCGCGATGCCGAACCCCGGTCGGGTTGAGGGCCACGAGACACAGCAGGTGCATGAGGGCGAGGACTCGGCGGTCTCCGAACCGCAGTCCGGCGGCGCGTTGGGTGTCGACGACGATGGGTTGGCTCACGGCGTCGAGGTGGTCGTCACCGATCAGGGAGTCGTGGCTCAGGTGTTCGCCGCGCAAGAGGCGTCGGTGGGCGGCAAAGCCGATCTCCCGCAGGGCGGGCAGATTGGGGAGCGCGCGACCGATCGCGAAGTCGTCGGGGTCATTGATGGTGGTTTCGGTGCGGCGGGCTTGGCCTTCCGTGTGGTACGGCGTGACCTTCGACTTCTTGTATTGCCCGTGCAGCGAGGGCACGACACCCTCAGTCAACACCCGCGTGCGGAAGCGGCCTGGCGTACGGCGGGTGACGCATCGCTCGAAGATCAGCTGCATCTGATCCGGCCGGCCGATGTCGAGCTTCTCTCGGATGACGTCTTCGAAGAAACAGCGTCCGGTGCGCGGGCGATCGAGGACCTGGGTCAGCGCAAACTCCGCCTGGAGGATCGAGAGCGGATACCGATAGCCGGCCGCGCGATGGGCCGCAGTGAAGGGATGGGGCAGGCGCCGCACCCATTTGCGAAAGACCGCGTCGATCTTCGGCGCATCGAGCTCGTTCGCGATCGGCTGGACGCGGGCGGATGCGTCCGTCGAGCGGATGCCATTGTCCCACGGCTCGTCGGCGATCCCGCGCCGCGTGAGCTGCCGGTTGAGCCACTCGTGCCCATGCAGACACACCGTCGCCGCGTACGGGACATAGGTGCAGAACTTGATGAACAGCGGACCGAAGTCTCTGTCGAGGATGTAGCCGTCGTCATGATTCGGCATCGCCGTCGAGCGGATGATCCAAGGGTAGGGCTTTCCCTGCGCGTCGCGCCGCTTCTCCGTGCGAAAGACGCTGGTCTGCTCTTGGGCCTGCCCGACGAAGAGCCCGCCCTCGGCGCCGGTGAATGTGGCCAGGTCCTGGTGCGCGAGGTCGTCTGTCCGCGGCCCCGTCTCGAACGTGATCAGGTCGATCCCGTGCGTCTTGACGAACTGCTCCAACCCCTTCACGAACCGCTCGCTCATGGGCGCCACCAGCACCGTCGATGGGACCCGGACGCCCAGCGGTGTCTTCAGAAAGTGGGCGACGCCGCCCCCGGTTTGCACCGAGGGGACGTACGCATTGAGATACATCCGGTCGATCGCTTCCAATGCGAACGTCACGTGGTTCTGGCGGATCTCAGCGACGTGTTTGCGTACCCTGGTGATGGAGCTCCCGGAGAGCGCGGCCCATGTGGCCACCGACCCGAACAGGGTCTATGACGTAGGCGCAGGGTACACCCCCTGCCTGCTTCCGGGGCTCCTCTTTTATTTCTAACGAGGCCCTGCCTCAGACCGCGCCCCGGTCTCCGGTCAACGCACGACATGCTCGACGGTCTGAGGCAGGGCCTCGTTAGCATATGATTCCCGAACGGAATGACGTCGCGTCACACTCCGCTCGCTCTGATCGCAGTTGGACGCCGCGTGGTTCCGTGGCTCGTCGGTCCGGCCGTCTTGATCATACGAGGACGGTTCCTCGAGCTCGCCAGTCCAAGTGCCTGTCCTGGTCTGCTGGAACTGATTTCAATCGCGACGGTTCGATTCGATGCGAATTTGAGCGTTGGTGCGCTCTTCGGCGTCCTACATGCGATCGCCATCGTGTCGGGGCTCGCAGTGTTCGTCGAGCTCGTGTTTCATCGCACTCGCAACATCGCTGTCGCAGCCGCGACCGGCATGGCAGTCGGCCTCAGCCCGCTGTTCGGCTTGACGCTGTCTCCTCCATGGGAAGCGGCGGCGTTTGCCGTCTGTGCGGCGGTCGCGCTGCGCGCAGATGCGCTGATTGATCGGCGCCAGCGGCCATCCTGCGCGGTTGTGATCCTCGGCCTCGGCCTCTTGCTCGCGGCGGCGCTGCTCGTACCGCCGTGGCTCATCGTCGCGGTGGCAGCGGCGTTTGTCGTGGTCGCGATCAGCGTGCCTCGAGTCGGTCCCGTGGGACGATGGATGGCGGCGAGCGCGGCGGCGGGCGGGCTCGCGATCGTGACGCTCGTCGTGCTCGACCTGTCACGGCCGGACGCGCTCGCGGGTCCGGTCTCATGGCATGCGCTTGCCGCATGCGCGCTGCCGTGGCCGTCGATGCGCGCGCCGACGTTCGCGAGCACGATCATGTGGCTGTTTGGTCCCTTCGCGCTCGCTCTCGCGGTGCTGGGCCTGTTCGTGGATGCGTACCGCGCAGGATGGCGCCGCAGCGTGGTGACGATGGGGATTGTGGTCGCGTGTGTCGTGCTAACGGCCGGCACAAAGATGACCGCGCAAGTAGTCGTGACGCCGTTGGCAGTCGGCCTGTGGTGGCTCGCCGGATCCGGATTGCACGAAATTGTCGCGGGGATGGGACGCCGACCCGTCCTCCGAGTGATGAGCGCGCTCGTCCTGGTGCTGCTACCGGTTCTCGAGATCTCCCGGCGCAGTGCCGAGGAGCGCGACGATTGGGTGCGCCCCCGTGGACATGAGAGGCAGACGCTGCGTCAGATGACGGCGATGCTCAACCTTGTGTCTCCGGACGCCAGGTTCGTGGAGGAAGATTCCACGGTCGACGTACTGCTGCGCGCGTCGGTGTTTGGTGGACGCCGCAAGAGCAAACCGTTCACGGTCGTGGGCCGATCGTCAGACGTCGTCAGGCAGGCGCTCGGCGGCGGAGCGGTCTATGCGTTCCCGTATGCGCAAGAGGATCTCAGCCTGCGTGGATTCGTGATCGAGCCTTGGCAGCCGTTCGCAGGCATCGGCGCGATCACCGCGACGCGGCCCTGCCGGACGATTGGCGACACGTGGGTCGATCTCACGGGCGCATCGGGAAGAATCGCCATGGGGGCGGACTGGGAAGCGACGCGTGGCCCGATTGTGATGTACCTCGGCGGGCCGATCGCCAGTGAACCCAGTCCGGATGGCTGGCCGCCACGAGCTACTCGAGGCTTTCACTTCTTCACGTTCGATCAACGCACTGGAGCGCGTTCCGAACGCCTGCTGGCGGAAGCACGCGACATCGGCCTCTCAACCGAGCATGCGGCGCTGGCGCAGCCATTCGTCGTGCGGCTGGAACTTCACCGTACGCCTCGCGCCCCGCTCGCACTGGCGATGGCGCTTGGCGCCCCGTTTCCACTCGGCGTCGGGAAGCTCGAACGGGATGGTGTGGAGGCCGGCCATTTCACGATCTGCGACGCTCCCGCCATTCAGATCGCGCCGTTGGGATCTAGTGTCCCGTTCACGGGGACAGAAGACTAAATGGAGCGGCTGACAAAGCGGATCGTCGTCGTCTCGACGATTGGCGCGCTGTCTTTGTTGGTGTACCTCGTCGGCCGAGGGTCCTCGCAGATCTTCAGCACGGCGGTCGCGGCGTTTGTCTTATCGTGCGCGCTATCCATTGTTGCTGGAGATTTAGCGCTGAGCGTCATCCTGCCCATCACGTGTTTCATTCCAGCGCTGTTTCTCGTGCTGACGGGCGTTTCCAACCTGTGGGATTTCTCTCCGTGGATTGCGGCGCTTCTCGGATTCCTGATGCCGCAAAATCTCCGAGCGGGTTGGTCATTTCCATCCCGCTGGAAGGCGCCGCTCATCCTGTGGTCGGTGTCCCTTGCGCTCTCCTGGCCGATCATCGCCGCGCGCGAAGTGGATTTCGCGCTTCCGTTGCTGAACCGCTACGACCTGTGGAGCTCGAGGGCGGGAGTCCCGCCGCCGTTTGTCCTGACGTGGACCGCGAGCGTCGTGTGCCTCAACATGATCGGCCTGCTGTGGCTCGACTGGTTGTTCGGCGCGTATCCGAGGGACTTGAAGCGGTTCGAGACTCGAATTGTCTGGCCGATCTTGGCCGCTAGCGTCATCGGCGCCGCGGTGGGCGTCTACCAATCGTTCGGCCACGCGGGGTTCCTGAATCCGACCGTCTACGGAGTGTGGGGCCGCGCGACCGGGACGATGCTCGACGGCAATGCCTTTGGCACGATGACGGCGACCTGGCTTCCCACGACCCTCGCCGTGCTGTTTCAGCTTCGGTCACGACGGAAATGGGCCGCGGGCGTCTGGCTCGCCGTGATCCTCGCATTCGCCATTTCGATCTGGGCGAGCGGGTCCCGCACCGCCCTTCTGACCGCCGTCGTCGGAACGACGGTGCTCGTCGCTTCGTCCTGGCACTCCGTGAACCCGACAAAAGTGCTGTTGACGTTCGGTCTCCTGATCGTGCTCGTCGCCGGCGTCGTCGTTCTCACGCCGGCTTCGACGCCGGGGCCGTGGAGACGCATTCACGAAGAGCTGATCCCCGACCTGTCATTGCGCACCTTGGGACGCGGGCTCTTCCAGTTCTGGGATCGGAATCGCTACGGGACCGCTGCGGCGCGGATGATCGCCGAGCATCCGCTCGTGGGCGTCGGAGTCGGCGGTTTTCACGTGCAGGTTCGCGATGCGGCCTATGTGAACGGATATGACGGCCTGCCTCCCGACAACGCGCAGAACTGGTTTCGTCACCAGTTGGCCGAGATGGGGATCCTGGGCAGCATCGGTTTGCTGATCTTCAGCGGCACGTTCATCTGGCTGCTGTTTCGACCCTGCGGGCGCGGCAACGGGCGTCCCTTCGCCGGCGCCGCCAAGGGCGGCATCGTCGGCATCGGCGTCGCGTCGCTGCTCGGTATGCCGACTCAAAACCCCGCCGTTCTCGTCTCATTTCTCGCCTTGACGTTCTGGTGGCTCAGGCTGACAGAGCCAGCCGACGGGGAAACCACCACCAGGTCCCCGCTTGGCGCGCGCGAGTGGACATTCATCGGCGGCATCCTGGGCTGTTTTCTCGCCGGCACGGCGTACGTCGGCTGGACGGAGCTTCGCCCTCCATATCGGGCCATCCGTGCCGACTGGAAGTACCAATACGGCTTTCACGACGATGTGGAGAACAGCGAAGTGCGCTGGACGGAGGGGAAGGCCGTCGATGTATTTCCGATTGAACAACCGAACGAGTACCGCTGGCTGAAGCTCGTCATCGGCGCCGTCGCGCCTGATGCGGACCAGCGTCCGGTGGTCGTCAACGTGTGGCGCGACCACGAGCTGATTCTTCGTCTCACCAGGCGCAGCGATGTCCAGAAGACCTGGTACGTGGGCGTCCCGAAGGGACGAAAGATGATGATGGTGCAGATTGAAGTCAGCCGCTCGTGGCGCGCCGTGGATTACGGTCGGCGAGGCGATCCGTGGGAGCGCGGCGTGGCGGTGGGAAAGTGGACGTTCGCGTACGACCCGCCGAAAGGCGAGCTCCTGATCCACTAGGAGCCTGAAGGGTATTACTCGGACAGGCT
>JAHFUI010000243.1 GCA_023265175.1 Acidobacteriota bacterium | reverse complement strand
TCCTCGGCGTCCCTCTGGTCGGATTTCCCTACCTCTGGTATCCTCGGCGTCCTCGTCACTGACCGACCGTAAAGGAGCCCCTATGCGGATGTTGCTTCGGGCATTCCTCGTTCTCACCGCCCTGCTCTTGGTTCCCGCGGCCGCCTGGGCGCAGGCGTCCATCACCGGCGTCGTCAAGGATGCGTCCGGCGCCGTGTTGCCGGGCGTCACAGTGGAAGCCGCCAGCCCCGTGCTGATCGAAAAGGTTCGTTCGGCGGTCAGTGACGGCACCGGACAATACCGCATCGTCGACCTCCTGCCCGGCACCTACACGGTGACGTTCACGCTGACGGGATTCGCGACGGTCAAGCGCGAGGGGATCGAGCTGACGGGATCGTTTACCGCGACGATAAACACGGACATGAAGGTCGGCACCGTCCAGGAAACGATCACGGTCACCGGCGAGACGCCGATTGTCGACGTGCAGAGCGTGCGGCGTCAGACGACGGTGAGAAACGATCTGCTCACGTCTCTCCCGACCGCGCGGTCATGGGCGGCAACGGCCGTGCTGATTCCGGCCATCGCCACACAGTCGGGAAGTGCCGCGGACGTCCAGGTGACGCCGCAGATGACGGTCTTCGGCGGCTCGGGAGGGCGTCCGAACGAAGGACGCATGCAGGTGGATGGTCTGAACACCGGCGCGGCCCTCAACGGCGGCGGTGTGTCGACCTACGTGGCCGACATCAGCAATGCGGCGGAAGTGGTGCTCACCACCTCGGGCGGATTGGGTGAAGCGGAGGTTGGCGGGCCCTCACTCAGCATCGTGCCGAAGACCGGCAGCAACAGTGTTAAGGGGCAGGTCTATCTCTCCGGTGTCCCGAAGGGGTGGGTCGGCAGCAATTACAGCGACGACCTGAAGAGCCGCGGTCTGGCCACGCCCGGTTCGCTCGTCAGGCAGTGGGATTTCTCCGGAGGCGTGGGAGGTCCCATCAGAAAGGACCGACTCTGGTTCTACCTGACCGGGCGCGACGAAGGGCAGTACCGATCGATCCCGGGCATCTATCCGAACCTGAACGCCGGTGACCCCACGAAGTGGCTCTATGCGCCAGACAAGAGCCAGCAGGCCCAGGGGGCGGAGAGCTGGCAGATCGCCACGCTGCGCCTGACGCTGCAGGCGTCGCCGCGCAACAAGTTCAATTTCCACTGGGACGAGCAGATGCCGTGCAACGGATCCGCCTTCACCAAGACCGCGGACGGGTGCCGGCAGCAGCCCGTGGAAAATGCGTTCGTCGGCTCTCTTGGCCTTGGCGGGTTGTCGGGAACGACCTCGCCCGAAATCGCCAACTACCTCCACTCGTTCCAGCGCGTGCGACAGCTTACGTGGACATCGCCGCTGACGAACCGCGTGCTCCTGGAGGGCGGGATCGGTTCGCTTGGCGTGCGATGGGGACCGATGGACATGCCCGGGAACCCCACCCGCTCGCTCGTGCGCATGCAGGAGCAGTGCGCGGGCGGCTGCGCCAATAATGGCGGCATCGCGAACCTGATCTACCGCTCGGCCAACTGGTCCAATAACTGGAACGGCACGCACACCTGGCGTGGATCGGCGTCGTACGTGACCGGCGCCCACAGCATGAAGTTCGGCGTGCTGGGCGGCTTTCTGGTCAACGATTTCAGGAACCTCACGAACGACTCCAATCTCCAGTTCCGCGTCAACAACGGTGTGCCGAACCTGATTACCGAGACGGCGCTGCCGCTGAACATCCGCCGCAGGGTCCGGTACGACGCGTTCTACGGCCAGGAGCAGTGGACGCAGGGGCGCATGACCCTGCAAGGCGCCTTGCGCTTCGATCACGCGTGGAGCTACTTCGACGAGCAGACGATCGGGCCGTCGAACTACCTGCCGATCTCGACGACGTTCCCGGTCACCCAAGGCGTCGCGGGCTACAAGGACCTCTCGCCGCGCGGCGGTCTGGCGTACGACCTGTTCGGCAACGGCAAGACGTCGCTCAAGGTGAACATCGGCAAGTACCTCGAGCCGGCCAGCAACAACAACGGCAGCTACTCGATCTCGGACCCGAACGGGCGCATCACCACCTCCGTGACGCGGGCGTGGACCGACGCGAATGGCAATTTCAAGCCGGACTGCGATCTCGTGAACGGCGTGGCGCAGGACAACCGCACGGGCGGCGGCGATTTTTGCGGCGCCATCAACGATCTGAATTTCGGGAAGCCGGTGTTCAGCAACACGATCGACCCGGCCATCCTCGCCGGCTGGGGCATCCGTCCGAACGACTGGGGCCTGGGCATCTCGGTGCAGCAGGAAGTCCTCTCGCGCGTCTCGGTTGAGATCGGGTACTTCCGTCGCTGGTTCGGCAACTTCATCGCCACCGACAATCGCGCCCTGGCGGCATCGGACTTCACGCAGTTCAGCGTCGCGGCGCCCGCGGACACGCGGCTGCCGGGCGGCGGGGGCTATACCGTGTCCAACCTCTACAATGTCACGCAGGCTGGATTCCTGCGCCCGCCCGACAACCTCATCACCGACGCCGCCAACTACGGCGAGCAGTATCAGCACTACAACGGGATGCTCATCAACGTCAGCGCCAGGCCGCGAAACGGCCTGATATTCCAGGGAGGCATCAACACCGGCAAAACCGTGCAGGACAATTGTGCGGTCCGCGCACAGGTGCCCGAGTTGACGACGTTGGCGGTCGGCAGCCTCACATGGCCGGTCGTGAACCCGACCAACCCGTTCTGCCACAGCGATCCCGGCTTCGTCACGCGCATCACCGGGCTCGGGTCGTATGTCGTGCCGAAAGTCGGCGTCCAGGTCAGCGGCACGTTCAGAAGCGATCAGGGGGGCGTCCTCGCCGCCAACTGGAACGCCTCGAACGCGGTGCTGCAACCCATCCTCGGCAGGGCGATCGCGGGCGGTCTCCCGAACCTGGCGATCAACCTGGTCGAACCGGGTCAGGTGTGGGGCGACCGCGTCAACGAGATCGACCTGCGCGTCGCGAAGGTGCTGCGGTTCGGACGCACGCGGACCAGCATCGGGATCGATATCTTCAACCTGGTGAACTCGGCGGCGGTCCTCACCTACAACCAGACGTTCGTGCCCGGCGGCACATGGCTGCAGCCGCTGTCGGTGCTGACGCCGCGGTTCGTGAAGATCGGCGCGCAGATCGACTTCTAGAAGGAGAGTCTCATGCGTGCATTACGAAGGATTTTGCTGGTTCTGACCTCCGCGGTGCTGCTGCCTGCGGCCGCCTACGCCCAGGCGTCCATCGCCGGTACGGTGAAGGACTCGTCTGGCGCGGTTCTGCCCGGGGTGACGGTCGAAGCGTCGAGCCCTGAGTTGATTGAGCGGGTCCGCACCGCCACCACCGACGGCACCGGTCAGTACCGTATCGTCGATCTGCGACCTGGCACCTATTCGGTGACGTTCACCCTCACCGGGTTCAGCAGCTTTAAACGCGAGGGCATCGAGCTGACCGGATCGTTCAGCGCGACAGTCAACGCGGACCTCAAGGTTGGCACCGTCACTGAAACAGTCACGGTCGCCGGGGAAACGCCGATCGTCGACGTGCAGAACGTCAGGCGGCAGGAAACGTTGAGCAACGACGTGCTCAGCGCCATCCCCACCGCGCGCGCCTACCACAGCATCGTCGCGTTGATTCCCGGGATGAACATGTCGACGCAGGACGTCGGCGGCATCGCCGGACCGGCGACCGTCACGTTCTCCATCCACGGCGGCCGCCCCAACGAGGGGCATCTTCAGGTCGACGGCGTGTCGGTGGGAGCCGCGGTGAACGGCGGCGGCGTTTCTTATTACGTCGCGGACGTCGGCAACGCGCAGGAGATCACGTTCACCACGTCCGGCGGCCTCGGCGAAGGCGAAGTCAGCGGACCGGTGATGAGCATCGTGCCGAAGCAGGGCGGCAACAGCCTGAAAGGCACCTGGTTCGCCAACGGCGCGACCGACTGGATGGGAGGCACCAATGTGGACCCCGCGCTCGTGCGCGATGTGTCGAAAGCGAGCTCCGTCGGCGTGACACAGGGCAACACGCTGCTCAAGATCTGGGACCTCAACGGCGTCCTCGGCGGTCCGATCGTGAAGGACCAGCTGTGGTTCTTTGCGGGCGACCGGTACCAGGGCAATCGAAAGCAGATCTCGGGCATGTTCTACAACGTCAACGCCGGCGATCCGGCCAAGTGGTTGTACGTCGCCGATCCGAGCCGTCCAGCCAAGGACGACGGCACCTGGAAGAGCACGAACGTGCGCCTCACCTGGCAGGCCAGCCCGCGCAACAAGCTCAACTTCTTCTGGGATGAGCAGACCGTATGCAGCACCGGCTGCATTTACGGCGGCAGCGCCACGACCGCTCCCGAGGCGCGCGGCCGGTCGGACGCCATTCCCCAGCGTGTCCAGACGATCACGTGGACATCGCCCAGGACGAGCAAGCTTCTCCTCGAGGCCGGCATGGGGTCGTATCGCGCGATCTGGGGCGGCCAGGAGAGCAATCCCAATCCGACGCACGATCTCCCCCGCATGACCGAGCAGTGCACGGTCGGCTGCGCGGCCAACGGCAACATCGCGAACCTGACGTACCACTCGCAGAACTGGGCGCACGACTACGGCCAGACCTGGACGTGGCGCGCATCCGCGTCCTACATCACCGGCGCGCACAGCATGAAGATCGGATACACCGACGGCTGGTCGGACAGCGAGACGCAGAATTTCACGAACACCACCAGCCTCAGCTACCGCGTGAACAACGGCGTGCCGAACCAGCTCACCGAGAGCGGGCTCAACGGTGTCTGGGTCGCTTCGCATACCAAGCCCGTTGCGGTGTACGCGCAGGACCAGTCGACGTTCGGCCGGCTGACGGTGCAGGGCGGTGTACGGTGGGATCACTCCAGCAGCAATTATCCGGCGCAGCCGATCGGCCCCACCCGATTCATTCCGAGTATGCTCGATTTGGCCGCCGCTGACGGGGTCACCGGTTACAACGACATCACCCCGCGCATGGGCGTCGCCTACGACTTGACCGGAGACGGAAAGACGTCTCTCAAGGTGAACCTTGGAAAGTACGTGCAGGCGGCGACCAACGAGGGCGTCTATTCGGCGCTCAACCCGAGCTCGCGCGTGACCGGCACCGTGACGCGGACGTGGACCGACCGAAACGGCAACTGGATCCCGGACTGCGATCTGCTCAACCCGTTGCAGCAGTCGACGACCACCGACTTCTGCGGGCAGATTTCAGACTTGAACCTCGGCAAGCAGGTCTTCACGACCAACTACGACCCGGTGCTGAGGCATGGCTGGGGCATCCGAGCCAGCGACTGGAGCTTCGGCGCGTCGGTGACGCGCGAAGTGCTGCCGCGCACGTCGGTGGAGGTTGGTTACTTCCGCCGCTGGTTCAACGGGTTCCTTGCGACCGACAACATCAACCAGGCGGCGTCCGACTTCAGCACGTTCAGCCTCACGGCGCCGCTGGATCCGCGGCTGCCGGGCGGCGGCGGATATGTCATCTCCGGGCTGTACAACGTCAACAACGGCGTCGCCTCCAACGTCAACAACCTCGTCCAGCAGGCGAGCAACTTCGGCAACCAGTACCAGCACTTCAACGGCGTGGATCTGTCGTTCAACACGCGGATGAAGAATGGCGTGACGTTCCAGGGCGGCACGAGCACGGGACAGACGGTGACGGACAACTGCGAGATCAAGGCGAAGCTGCCCGAGAGCGGCGCGACCAACC
>JAHFUI010000090.1 GCA_023265175.1 Acidobacteriota bacterium | reverse complement strand
CGCGGCGCCGGTCGATAAGGGCCCTAACGCCGACGCCAGGTAGCGATCGCGGTTCGCGCGCTACTAACAGCCCGTGGTGAAAGTCTGGCTGCATTCGACGGGCGATGCATCCCCGCTCCACCCCAACGCGGCTGCCGCGTTGGGGACCCCGGTGCTGGCTGCGTTGCTCCTCCCGCAAATACTCCCGGTATTCTCGGTCGTCGCGCCTTGCCAGCGGGGCGCCTCGCCCGTCTCGGTGCGACGCCAGACTTTCACCACGAGCTGTTAACGGATATAGAGATCGGGAAACTGCTTGCGAAGGTTCTCGACCTTCGGCAGATCGTTGATTACGATGTACGGGTGCTTGGGATGATGGGCGAGGAAGTCCTGATGGTACTGCTCGGCTTCGTAGAACGCTTGCGGGCCGACGATCTGAGTGACGATGGGACGCTGGAACACCTTGGCGTGGCTCAGTTGGTCAACATAGGCCTGCGCGATGCGTTTCTGTTCGTCATTCGCGACGAAAATCGCGGAACGATACTGCGGCCCTTCATCGGGTCCCTGCCGGTTCAACTCGGTGGGATCGTGCGCCACCGAGAAAAATATCTTGAGCAGCTGGCCGTATGAGATCTGCGCGCGATCGTAGGTGATCTTCACTGATTCAGCGTGCCCCGTCCGTCCCGTGCCCACCAGTTCGTAGTGGGCCGTCGCCGCGGAGCCGCCCGCATAGCCGGACGTGACGTTTTTCACGCCCTTGACGTGTTCGAAGACCGCCTCGACTCCCCAGAAGCACCCGCCAGAGAGCACCGCGGTCTGCTCCTGCTTCACCGTCGCCGCCGCTTCATCGACGGCAGGGCTGGGAAGGGAGACGGAGGCACTGAGGTTGTTGCAGGCGGTCCCAACGACCAGGCACAAGAGTGTCGCGGCAGCGTAGAAGATGCGGTTGAGCGTGAGAAGTTGGACCATTTTCGCCTCGCTGACCCCTGATCATACCGCTTTGTCGTCAGCGCGTCGTTACCTGGCAATTATGAATTGAATTGTTAATTGAGCCGGTGGGCGCCGAGGAACCGTTGCGACCAGTATGCCGAACCAAGATGCTCGACCCGCACGACGCCGGTCGAGCTTGGCGCGTGGACGAACTCGCCGCCGCCGAGGGCGATGCCCACGTGCGACGGCCCCGGCGCGACCGTGCTGAAGAAGATCAGATCGCCGGGCGCGATCTCGGCCGGCTTCACCGGCTTTCCACTTTCAAACTGATTCTTGACGTCGCGCGGCAGCGCGATGCCGTACTGTCTGAAGACGTACTGCGTGAAGCCGCTGCAGTCGAAGCCGCCGGGATCGCTGCCGCCGTCTCGATATCGGGTGCCGCGCAGCGCCAGTGCCGTGCCGGCAAGAGCGTAGGTGTCGACCCCAGCCGGCGGCGGATCGACGGCTCCCGGCGGCAGGGCTGCGCCCCCAGTGCGCGGTGCAGCCACGCGGCCCGGGGTCGGAAACGGGCGGGGAACGGCCCCTGCCGAGGCGCAGGCGGAAGTCAGCGCCGCGAGGACAACGACGAGAAGCGTACCGGATCGAAACATTACCGTCGTCGTATCGGCGCCACCGCCAGTTTTCCACAGAGCCGCTAACCATTCAGTTTCAATGTGTTTACGGCGTCAGCGCCTTGACACCTCTCGAACGGTCGGGCAAAATTCAAGTACGATTGGGGCACGTGTCCGCCTTCGACAATGGAACAGACGCTGCTTCTTAACGCGACATACGAGCCGCTCAAGGTCGTCAACTGGCAGAAGGCGGTGACGCTGTGGTGCCAGGGCAAGGTCGAGATCATCGAGGTCCACGACCGCGAGGTGCGGGCCGTCTCGTTCAGCTTCAAGCTGCCGTCGGTCATCCGCCTGCTCCGCTATATCAAGATCAAGCGGCGGTTCGATTACGTGCCGTTCTCGCGCGCGAACATCTACGCCCGCGACGACCACAAGTGCCAATACTGTGGGGACCAGTTTCCCACCGACGAGTTGACCTTCGATCACGTGTTGCCGGTCGCCCAGGGCGGCCGCAAGGATTGGGAAAACATCGTCACGGCTTGCGTGATCTGCAATCGAAATAAAGGCGGGCGAACGCCGGCCGAAGCCCGCATGCATCTGAGGCGAATGCCCAGGAGGCCGGAATCGGCGCCCGCGTTGCGCATCACGATCGGTCTGCGTAGCGCCCCCGAAACCTGGCGCGACTATCTCTACTGGAACGTCGAGCTGGACGACACCTAGATCAGTCGTCAGTCATCAGTCGTCAGTCGTCAGTCGCCAGTTTCAAGCAATTTGCATCGGGTCGAGGCTGGACGACTGAGACTGATGACTGATGACTGATGACTGATGACTGATGACTGACGACTGACGACTGACGACTGACGACTGACGACTTCTCGGTTCCCCCAATGCCATCCCAACCACGCATCACGGCCGTTCGTCCGTTCTGGGCTCTAGAGGGCGGCCGCATCATGATCGAAGGTTCAGGCTTTCCCGTTGACGGTCCGCGTCTTCCCGACGTGCGCATCGGCGGCCAGCGCGCGCGCGTGGTCCACGCGTCGCCGGGCGCCATCACCGCCCTGGTTCCAGCGCTTGCTGACGGCGGCCGGACCGAGGTCCGCATCGACGGCGTGCCGGGCGAGACGGCGTATCTCGACGTGGCCGCGACGTTGGCGACCGGACTACATCAGGTCGACAACCCGGTGTTCGATCGCGAGGGCAACCTCTATGTGACCTACAGCGGTACCCGCGGGCAAGAAGTGCCTGTGTCGATTTTTCGTGTACGCCCGAACGGCACACGCGAAACCTTTTCGTCGGGCATCGTGAATCCGACATCGATGGCGATCGATCCGGAAGGCCGATTGTACGTGTCGAGCCGCTTCGAAGGCACGGTGTATCGCGTCGAGCCGGACGGATCGTCCACGCCCTTCGCCAGCGATCTCGGCGTGGCGTGCGGGCTGGCGTTCGCGCCGGACGGCACGTTGTTCGTGGGCGATCGGTCGGGAACGATCTTCCGCGTCGACCGCGAGCGGCGCGCGAGCGCGTTCGCCACGCTGCCGGCGAGCGTGGCGGCGTTCCATCTGGCCCTCGCGCCGGACGGAGCGCTGCACGTGACGGCGCCGACGCTCTCGTCCTACGACACTATTTATCGGATCGATTCGAATGGGGTGATGACGCAGCCGTACGCCAGATTCGGACGTCCGCAGGGGCTCGCATTCGATGCGAACGGCACGCTGTTCGTCGTCGAAGCGCTCGCTGGCCACAGCGGGCTCTATCGTCTTCCCGCCAAGGGCGAGCCGGAGCTCGTCCTCGCAGGTCCAGGCCTGGTCGGCGTCGCTTTTGATCCGCGCGGCGGCCTGGTCGTCTGTTCGAACGAGACGGCGTATCGGCTGCCACGGTCCAGTTGAACAATCCGGCTAAAGCCCTGCGTGTCGTAAGCCGCTCCGGCGGAATCCGTACGAGTAATACACAACCAATCCCACAACGAGCCACAGCGCAAAACGGATCCACGTGATCCACGGCAGACCGAGCATCAAGTACAGGCAAGAGATCACGCCCAGCATCGGGACCACCGGCACCCATGGCGTCCTGAAGGCTCGCGGCCGGTCCGGGTCGCGCTTCCGCAGGATGAGAATGCCGATGCACACGAGGACGAACGCAAACAGCGTCCCGATGTTCGTCAGGTCGACCATCTCGTCGATGCTCGTGAACATCGCGCAGACGCCGACCGCGACGCCGGTGAGAATCGTGGTCACGTGCGGCGTTCGAAATCTCGGGTGGACCTTCGCGAAGCTTGGCGGAAGCAATCCGTCACGCGCCATCGAGAAGAAAATCCTCGGCTGTCCGAGTTGAAACACCAGCAGGACCGCGGTGTGCGCCACGACCGATCCGAACGCGACGATGCCGACGAACAGGTTGCTCCATCGTCCGATGTTCGCGTACTGCAGCGCCATCGTCAGCGGCTCGGCCTGTTCGGTGGCGAGCTTTTGGCGGAGGACGCTGTAGGGAATGATCCCGGTGAACACCACGGCGACGACGATGTAGATGATCGTGCAAATGATAAGCGATCCGACGATGCCGATCGGCAGATCGCGTGAGGGATTGCGCGTTTCTTCCGCGACGGTCGAGACAGCGTCGAACCCGATGTACGCAAAGAACACAATAGCCGCGCCCGCCTGGACGCCGGCCCAGCCGTTGGGTGCGAACGGATGGAAGTTGCCGGCCTTCGTGTAGTTCCATCCCACCACCACGAAAAACCCGAGCACGACCAGCTTCAACATCACCATCGTGCTGTTCATCGTCGCGCTTTGGCGGATCCCGATGACCAGGACGACGGTGATCAGCGCCACGATGCCGAACGCCAGGATGTTGAACACGATCGGCACGCCGAACAGATGCGGCGCGCTCGCGAAGAGGCCGGGGATGTGCGAGGCGGTCCGGTAGTCGGTCGACAGCCAGCCGGGAATCACGATCCCGACGCCCGAGACGAGCGTCTTGAAGTAGTTCCCCCAGCTGATCGCGACGGCGACGTTGCCGACTGCGTACTCGATGATCAGATCCCAGCCGATGATCCATGCGACCAGCTCGCCCAGCGTCGCGTACGCATAGGTGTAGGCGCTGCCCGAGATCGGCACCATCGCCGCGAACTCCGCGTAGCAGAGCGCCGCGAACCCGCAGGCGATCGCCGTGACGACGAAGGACAGGATCAACGCCGGTCCGGCGCCAGGCCGTGTCGGATCGCCGGAGGCCGCGGTGCCGATCGTGGCGAAAATGCCGGCGCCGACGATGGCGCCGATGCCGAGCATGACGACGTCGAAGGCGCCCAGCGTGCGCTTGAGCTGATGCTGCGGCGCCTGGCCTTCGGCCAGCAGCGCGTCGAGACTCTTGGTGCGGAGCAGCTGTCTCAGCATCTTTCGCGGAACATTATCATGGGCGTAAGATGCTCCCCGTCATGTCACGCGGTCGATGCTGGGTGCTCGCGGCGGCGTGCGCGCTGGTGGGCGTCACCGGCCTGGGCGCCCAAACGCGTCAGATCGATTCGGAGCGGTCGAAGCTGACCGTCTACGTCTACAAATCAGGGCTGTTTTCCGCCTTCGCCGACGACCACATCATCCAGGCGCCGATCGCCCGCGGCTCCCTGTCCGACACCCAGCCGCTCGCCGTCGATCTGCTCGTGCACGCGGCCGATCTCAAAGTGCTCGATCCGAACCTGGCTCCGTCGAAACGCGCCGAGGTGCAGACGCGGATGCTGAGCGCGGAGGTCCTGGACACGAACAGGTTTGCGGATATCACGTTCGCGTCAGACGTCGTCGAGCCGATGGGCGCCGATCGGTGGAGGGTGTCTGGCCGTCTGACGATCCACGGTCGGGTCCGGCCCGTCACGCTGGCTGCGGCGAGGCAGGGCGCGAGCTATCGCGGATCCATTGAAATCAAGCAGCGGGATTTCGACATCAAGCCGATCAGCATCGCCGGCGGAACGGTCAAGGTGAAAGATCAGATAAAGATCGAGTTCGAAATCATCGCCCGCTGAGCCCGCCAGCCGATCCGTCCACCTCCGCCGTGCTACGATGTCTGTTTGAGGTCCGCGGCGAATTCCCGGCATTCTGAAGCCTGAAACGAACATGGCCCACGACTGGATTGCGGTGCGCGGCGCGCGCGTCCACAACCTCAAGAACATCGACGTCGACATCCCGCGGCACAAGCTCGTGGTCATCACGGGCCTGTCGGGCTCTGGTAAATCGTCGCTCGCCTTCGACACCATCTATGCCGAGGGGCAGCGCCGCTATGTCGAATCGCTCTCGGCATACGCGCGGCAGTTTCTCGAGCAGATGGAGAAGCCCGACGTCGATTTGATCGACGGGCTGTCTCCGGCGATCTCGATCGAGCAGAAGACGACAGGCTCCAACCCGCGGTCGACCGTCGGCACCGTCACGGAAATCTACGACTACCTCCGGCTGCTGTTCGCCAACATCGGCGTGCCGCACTGTCCCGCCTGCGGGAAGGCCATCACGTCGCAGTCGCTCGAGCGCATCGTCGACATGGTGATGCTCTATCCGCAGGATGAGCGCATCAACGTGCTGGCGCCGCTCGTCCGCGGCCGGAAGGGCGAATTCAAGAAGGAGCTCGCCGGGCTTCGGGTGCGCGGGTTCACCAAGGCGCGCATCGACGGTCAGTTCCGGTCGCTCGAGGAGGACATCAAGCTGGACCGCCGCCGCAATCACACGATCGAGGTCGTCGTGGACCGTGTGATTGTGCGGGGAGGCGTCGAGCGCCGGCTGACCGAGTCGATCGACATGGCGCTCAATCTCGCGGACGACATCGTCGTGGTGAACTCGTTCGACGGCGGGGATCGGCTCTTCTCACGAAAGCTGGCGTGCGTCGATTGCGGGATCAGCATGCCGGAGATGACGCCGCGTGCCTTCTCGTTCAACTCGCCGCACGGCGCCTGCCCCGATTGCCAGGGGCTCGGCGCGACGATCGATTTCGATCCTCAGCGTGTCGTGCCGGACGACACGCGGTCGCTGGCCGACGACGCCATCACGCCCTGGAGCAAGGGCGATCGCAAGCTGGTCCGCGACGCGCTGCAGGGGCTGAGCCGCAACTTCGGCATCGATCTTACCGTCGCGTTCGGCAAGCTGCCGCGCAAGGCGCGCGACGTACTGCTTTTTGGCGGCGGCGGAAGCAAGAGCGGCTTCGAAGGACTGATCCCCAATCTGCGCCGGCGGTACGAGGAGGGCAGTTGGGCCGATCAAGAAGAGCTCGAGCCGTTCCGGTCGCTGCGGCCGTGTCCGACGTGCCACGGCGAGCGCCTGAAGACGCAGAGCCTGGCGGTGAAGGTCAAGGGCCGGACCATTGCCGACTATGTGAACCTGCCGATTTCGGAAGCGCTGAAGATCGTCGAGAGCCTTCAGCTGACCGATCGGGAAGCCATCATCGCCGAGCGCCTGCTGCGTGAGATTCACGATCGGCTGCGGTTCTTGAACGACGTCGGCGTCGGGTATCTCACGCTCGGCCGGAGCGCGGCGACGCTGTCTGGAGGCGAAGGGCAGCGGATCCGGCTGGCGACGCAAATCGGCGCGAACCTCACCGGCGTGCTGTACGTGCTCGACGAGCCATCGATCGGGCTCCATCAACGCGACAACCGCAAGCTGTTGGGGACCCTGTCGCGTCTCCGCGACCTTGGCAACACCGTCATCGTCGTCGAGCACGACGAGGAGACGATCCGGACGGCCGATTACGTGATCGATCTCGGTCCCGGCGCGGGCGAGCATGGGGGTCACGTGATCTTCCAGGGTACGCCGGCGGAGCTGATGGAGACGGCTGGCGAACAGGCCGAAAAGGGGCCGTACCCCGGCCCCTTTTCGTTGACCGGCGCCTACCTGATCGGCGCGCGCTCGATCGCGACCCCGAAAGCGCGGCGGCCGCAGTTGCGCGGCGACATCGTCATTCGCGGCGCTCGCGCCAACAACCTGAAGAACATCGACGTTCGGATCCCGCTCGGCGTGCTGACAGCGGTGACTGGCGTCAGCGGATCCGGCAAGTCGACGCTCGTCAACGATATCTTGTACGCGTCGCTGGCACGGACGCTGTACAAGGCCGTCGCCGAGCCGGGCGCGCACGATCGCATCGAGGGCATCGAGCTCGTGGACAAGGTCATCGAGATCGATCAGTCGCCGATCGGCCGGACGCCGCGGTCCAATCCGGCGACCTACACGGGACTCTTCACCTTCATCCGCGATCTGTTCGCGATGATGCCCGAGGCGAAGGCCCGCGGATTCAAGCCGGGCCGCTTCTCGTTCAACGTGAAGGGCGGCCGCTGCGAGGCCTGCCAGGGCGACGGCGTGATGGCGATCGAAATGCACTTCCTGCCGGACGTCTACGTCACGTGCGAGCAGTGCAAGGGGCGCCGGTACAACGCGGAGACGCTCGAGATCAAGTACCGTGGGAAATCGATCGCCGAAGTGCTGGATCTCACCGTCGATCAGGCGCTGCCGCTGCTCGAGAACTTTCCGGCGATCGCCAACAAGCTGCGCACGCTGCAGGACGTCGGGCTCGGCTACATCGAGCTCGGACAGTCGGCGACGACGCTGTCGGGCGGGGAGGCGCAGCGGGTGAAGCTGGCCAAGGAGCTGTCGAAGCGCGGCACCGGCCGGACGCTCTACATCCTCGACGAACCGACCACGGGCCTTCACTTCGAAGATACGCGCAAGCTGCTCGACGTGTTGAACAAGCTGGTCGATCAGGGCAACGCGATCGTCGTCATCGAGCACAATCTCGACGTCATCAAAGCGGCCGATTATGTGATCGATCTTGGACCGGAAGGCGGTACCGCCGGCGGCCGCATCGTCGGCGAAGGCACGCCGGAGGAACTGGCGCGCAACGAGCAGTCCGCGACCGGGCGATTCCTGGCGGGCATCCTCGCGGCCGAGGCCGGACGTCCGATACGTTCGGAGGCCGTGTAGAACAGGCGCTGGAAACGTAAAGCCGCTTGTTCTACTAGATCGGCGGGCCCACGGGCCCGCCGCTAGCGCGGCTGCGTCGCTGGTTTTCATACCGCAGCCGCGCCGTCATACGGCGCAGCCGAGCAGGCCGTGGTAATATGCACACACCTCTGGCGGTTGCGCCTGTGGCGCGAACACCACAGCGCGAGGCAGCCAAAGGGCGAATCGACGTGTTGAGCGCGACTAAGATACCGTTCAGTCTACACGTTACAGCGGACAGCGTTCCGCAAGGCCGTCGGGCATTTTTCTTGCTGGGCCACGCTAGGTCGTCCCCCCTTTGCCCGTGAGGCCCATGAACCTACAGCGCACTCTACGTCGTCACATTTCCTGCGTCGGAATAGGTCTTCACTCGGGCAACAAAGTCACGCTTTCCTTGAAGCCTGCGCCGCCTGACTTCGGCATCAGGTTTCGCCGCACCGATATCGGCCATCACGAAGTGCCGGCGACCGTCCACAACCTGGCGAGCATCCAGCTCGCGACCGGGCTCGCGCTCGAGAAAGTGTCGGTCGAGACGGTCGAGCATCTGCTAGCGGCGCTCGTCAGCATGGGCGTCGACAACGTGATCGTCGAGCTCAACTCGCCGGAAGTGCCGATCATGGACGGCAGCGCGGCGCCGTTCATCTACCTCATTCACGAGGCGGGCGTGAAACGGCTCCAGACCCCGCGCAAGTACCTGAAAATCATCCGATCGATTTCCATCTCGCGCGGCGACAAGCGCATCGCGCTGTATCCATCAGATCAATTCAAGGTCACCTACAGCGTCAGCTACGATCATCCGCTGCTGCGTCATCAATCCCGCACGCTGCGCATCACCGAAGACTCGTTTGTCGAGGACATCGCACCGGCAAGGACCTTCACGTTCCTGAAAGACGTCGAGATGCTGCGGCAGAACGGTTTCGCGCTCGGCGGGTCGCTTGAGAACGCGATCGTGCTCGGCGAGACCGGCGTACTGAACAACGCCCTGCGGTTCGAGGACGAGTTCGTCCGCCACAAGATCCTCGACGCGATCGGCGATCTCGCGCTCGTCGGCTATCCGGTCATCGGCCACCTCGTCGCGCATCGCGCCGGTCACGCGCTCCACACGGAATTCGCCGCGAAGATTCTCGAAGAAACGCATGCGTGGCGGCTCGTCGAGGCGCCGTTCGACCCAGCCTCACTGCCGGTCGGGCTGACAGCGAAGACTGCGGCGCCACGCCTCGCCTAGCAGCTAAATTTAGCAGCCGGCGCGCCCTCGATCGCAGCCGGCGCAGCTATCTCACCCAGAGATTCTTGATAGTCGTGGGCGAGCCGCAGTGCTCGAACCAGTCGATCCCTTCGCTGACCAGATCGAACTTGAGCGCGTAGCGTCCCGGCTGCTCGGGCGCTGGAATCTCGATCGGCACGTCGAGCGTGCTGCCGGGACCGAGCGTCTGCGGCAGCCACGCGCGCGCAAAATCGCGGTTGATGAGCGCGCCGCCGGCGTCGCACAGCTGCGCGCCGAGCCGCACGAGACGACGGCCGTAGGTCGCCTGCGCGGGAAACGCGCGAGTGGAGAGGTTGTGCACGCGCGTGCGGACGCGCAGCGGACGGCCCGCACGAGTCATCAGCGGCGCGCCCGGGACGAGTGTTCGCACATCGATCCGCGCTCGTGGCATCGCCCCAGGAATGGCGTTGCCGAGATCGTTGTCGTCCCACACCTCGTGCCGAATCGATTTCAGCGACGGCGATCCGGGCACGAACCGTCGCGAGTACCCGTGCTCGGGATGGTCGGTGATTTCCCAGCAGAGACGATCGACGCCGATGTCGGCCGCCAGCTCGCGGGCGCGGTCCATTTCCTCATCGCTGTCGTTCCACACGAACAGGATGTACCGCCAGTTCAGGAAGGGGAGATCCCGGCCCGAGCGCCGCTTTTCACCGGCCATCGCCCGGAGGGTCTGGATTGCGACGTCGAAACGGCCCCGCTGCCGGTATTTGACGTAACTCTCGGGCGTCGCGCCGTCGATCGAAAACGTCACTTCATCGATGCCAGAGTGCACAAGGCGCCTCGCCTGCGCGTCGGTCAGCGCGAGACCGTTCGTGCTCGTGTACAGGTAGATGTGCGGAAAGCGCGACTTGATGTACTCGCACATCTCGACCGCGCGCTTGTGCAGAAACGCTTCGCCGTAGTTGAAGAAATCGATGCGCCCGAGCGACGGACCCGCTTCGTCGATGACGCGGCGAAACAGGTCGAAGTCGAGCATGCCGGCCTGCCGCGTGCGCGTGATGCCGGTCTCCGGCGCGCAGCACGCCTCCGCGCACGAGATGTTGCACGCGGCGGTGCATTCGACGTACAGCCGCGACGGCAGGGCGCCCGCATCGACCGAGCGGACGGCCGGCATCTCGTCTTTCTTCAGCGGCAGCTTCAACGCGCAATCGCCGCAGAACGTCGATCCGCCCGCGTTCAGATCCGTACGGAGCGTGGCGATGGCCGGACCTGTCCAGACGTCGCTCACCGAGGCCGTGCGCATATCGCCCAGCACCCGGTGCCCGTACGGATCGGCGCAGCCGCACACCATCCGACCGTCGCACAACATGACCAGCGTCGTCCACGGCCACGAACACTGGAAGCGGGTCGCCAGAAAATTCAGGGACATAAGTCTGTTGCCAGGTCTAGGTGCCAGGCGCTCAATGCTGGGTGCAGGTGCTAGGTGGTTCACCCGCACCGGGCACGAACCCAGCACCAGCACCGAGCACGCAGCACTCAGCAGCTTATTTCTTGGACAGCTTGCGCATGTACGCCTCGAGTTTGTCGTTCTCGTATGTGACCGTGTTGAGGAACAGGCTCTCCGCGAGGTACGTGCGCCGTTCGCTGCCGTTCATCTGATCGATCAGATGGTGAATCTCCTTGACGAAGTCCTCGAAAGAGCGTTCGAGCTCACGCTTCGCGGTCACTTCCTGGTACAACGTTTCCAGGATCGCGAGCAGATCGCCGTCGAGCGTGATGGAGGCGCCGGTCGTCGTTTTGATGATGCGCATGGTGGTAACGAAGCTCCTCAAACCGACGGGTTAATCCGAAGCTCCCCTGATGGTGAAACTTCGTTACTAGATTGCGCGGCCGCACGAGCGGCCGCACCTAAGCCGGGCTTGCGCGCGAGCTTGCCACGTTCGTCCAGATTGTGTGGCGCAAGCACGGCTATGCTCCGAAGCTTTTGACCGCCGCCGGCTCGTCGGCGTGGATCTCGATGAAGTTCTGCGCCCCGGTCATCGTCAGCATCGTTTCCACGCGCTTCTGGACACCGGACAGCTTCAGATGTCCGCCCGCGTTGTGGACCTGGCGGTAGAGATCCATCAGGCAGCCGATCGTCGCGCTGTCCACGTAGGTGACCGGCGACAGGTCGATGAGAATCTCCCGCTTGCCGCCGGCGACCAGTCCGCTGATGACCGACGAAAAATCCGAAAGGATCGGATACATCAGGCGAGTCTCGCCCACGCGAACGATCGAGACGCCGCCGGACTGTTCGGTTCTGACATTCATCAATACGCTCCTTGGGTCCGGCTGAAGCCGGACACGACGTACGAGCACTGAAGCCGGATCCTATGGATGAGCACCGTCACCGCCGAGCCGCTTCACGTGCCGCGCCAGCTCGGTGCGTCCCCGATTGATGCGTGACTTGACGGTCCCTTCCGGCAACCGCAGCGTGTCGGCGATTTCCTGATACGACATCTCCTGGATGTCGCGCATGAGCACCGCGGTTCTGAGTGACTCGGGCAGCCCGGCGAGCGCCCGGCGCAGCAGCACCACGCGATCGCGCTGCTCGAGCGCCGCAATCGGTCCGGGATCGTGCGACGCCGGCGTCAGCTCGTTCGCGTCGACGTCCCGATCGATCGCTTCGCGCTCCTTGCGGACGCTGCGGTAGTGATCGATGCACAGATTGCGGCTGACGCTGATCAGCCACGTCTGAAAATTCGCCCGCCGGTCGAACGTGTTCAGGGACTTGAAGATCTTCAGGAAAACGTCCTGCGTCAGATCTTCCGCTTCGTCGTGCTTCCCGACGAACTTGTACGCGATGTTGAACACCTTTCGCCGGTACTGACGGACGATGAACTCCCAGGCGATCTGATCGCCGCGCAGGCACTGTTGGATGAGCGTCTCGAGGGCATCCCCCGCGTACGGTGGCGCGCCCAGTGAATCGGTCGACATGAAGGATTGAGTAAAATAGCGTATCACGATGCCTCAACCGGCCGGCTTCTATCGACGCGCGGAGAAGGCCCTCGTGTGCGACGGCGTGCGACTCGCTGACATCGCGGCGGCCGAAGGCACGCCCCTCTACGTCTACAGCGCGGCGCTGCTGCGCGAGCGCTATCGCGCGATCGATTCGGCGTTCGGCGAGTATCCGCACGCGATCCATTACGCCCTCAAGGCCAACTCGACGCTCGCCATCGCGCGTCTCGTGCGCGACCTGGGCGGCGCGGCGGATGCGAATTCCTTCTGGGAGATCGAGCTGGCGCGCAAGGCGGGTTTCACGCCTTCCGCGATCGTGTTCACGGGAGTCGGCAAATCCGCCGATGAGCTCGGATGCGCCGTCTCGCTCGGGCTGAAGGCCATCAACGTTGAGTCAGCCGGGGAGCTCGCGCGCGTCGAGGCGCTCGCCGAACGCACCAACATCGTCGCGCGCGTCGCGGTGCGCGTCAATCCGGACATCGATTCGGGGAGCCATCCGCACATTTCAACCGGCCTCAAGATCAACAAGTTCGGCGTGCCGCTCGACGACGCCCGGGAGCTGCTCATGACGATTGCCGGGCGTCGCGCGTTGAAACTGGTCGCCGTGCACGTGCACGTCGGCTCGCAGATCACGACGCTCGAGCCGCTGCGGCACGCTGCGGCGATTGCCGTCCGAATATCCGAGGAGATCCGCTCGGCGGGTGTGAGGCTCGAGTATGTCGACCTGGGCGGTGGGCTCGGGATTTCCTACGATGGCCGGGACGTGCCATCGGCGGAGGAATATGTTGCTGCCCTGGTCGGTGAAGTGCGCGCGAGCGGACTGCCGATCGTCGTCGAGCCGGGACGGGCGATTGCCGGTCCGGCGGCCGTCCTCGTGGCGCGCGTCATCGATATCAAGCCGCGCGACGCCTCCAGTGACTTTGTGGTGATCGATGCCGGCATGACCGAGTTGATGCGCCCGGCGTTGTACGGCGCCTTTCACCGGATCGACCCGGTCGAGCCCAGTGAGGCAGCCGGGCGCGAGTACGAGATCGTCGGACCCGTTTGCGAGAGCAGCGACGTGGTCGGACGCGATCGCCATCTCCCGGCGCTCGAGGTGGGCGACCTGATGGCCATCCGCGACGCAGGCGCGTATGGATCGGCCATGGCGTCCAACTACAACCGGAGGCCGCTGCCGGCCGAAGTCCTCGTCGAGGACGGGAAATGGCGGACCATCCGGCGCCGCCAGACCCTCGACGACATGCTGAGCCTGGAGCAGTGAACCACAAAGATCACGAAGACCTGAAATGCTTTGTGCACTTGGTGTGCTTTGTGGTTCAGAAGACGTGATGCCTGGTTTTCTCATCGCGTTCGAGGGCCTCGATCAGAGCGGCAAGCAGACGCAGGCCGAGTTGCTGCGCGACTGGCTGAAGCAGGAGGGCCGCAAGGCGCGGCTCGTCTCCTTTCCCGATTACGGCACGTCGATCGGCGAGGAAATCGCACGCGCGCTGTCGGGCGAGCGCGACTACGATCCCGCCGTGATGCAGCTCTTGTACGTGGCGAATCGGTACGAACGGAAAGCCGACCTGCGGCGATGGATCGACGGCGGACTGATCCTGGTGTCCGACCGGTACACCGCCTCGAGCATCGCCTACGGTGAAGCCCAGGGGCTGGATGCGGCCTGGCTCACTGAGATCCAGAAATTCCTGCCGCCCGCCTTCATCACCATCATGCTCGACATCGCGCCCGAGACGGCGTTTCAGCGCAAGGCCGTCGATCGCGATCGGTACGAGCGCGACCTCGCCATGCAGGCGCGCGTGCGCGACAGCTACCGCCGTCAGGCGACGGCCGGCGGCTGGATCGTGATCGACGGCGAGGGGTCCAAAGAGGCGATCGCCGCGGACGTCATCAGCGCGGTGACGCCACGACTCGCGCGGCCGTAAGCGCGCGCACCTCGGCGACCCCCGTCTGTTTCAACGCGCGTGCGCAGGCCTCGAGCGTCGCACCGGTCGTGCTCACATCGTCCACCAGCACGACGATCGCGCCGTCCAGCCCGCGCGCGGCCCGGGTGATCGCAAACGCGAGTCGAACATTCTTGTGCCGGCGCGCAGCCGGCAGGCCGGCCTGCGTGGCGGTCGCGCGCACGCGGCGCAAGGCGAGCCGCACCGGCATCCCAAGATGCCGCGCGAGGTCCGCGGCCTGATTGAAGCCCCGCTCTCGACGCCGGGATGGATGGAGCGGCACCGGCACGACGCACGACGCGCCGTCGAGAACCTCGGCGCCGCGGCTACGCATCAACGCCGCCAGCTTCCTGGCGAGCGAACGGCGGCCGTCGTATTTCAACGCGTGGATGATCGCGCGAAGTGCTTCGTCGTACGCGCCGATCGCCCGTGCTCGGTCCACGCTCGGCCGGATGCGGCGGCAGCGCGCGCAACGGGCGACCATCGCGCGCCAGGTCCGCAGCGGATCGCCACAACATTCGCACAGAGGCGGCGTGAGCGGCAGGATCGAGCGCCAGCAGGCGGCGCAGACAGGACCGTCCGTCGGATGCTCGAGCGGTTCGTCGCACGCGGCGCACGCGGGCGCCAGCACGACGGCAAGGACCGCGTCGAGAACAGTCGTCAGTCGACAGCCGTCAGTCGACTGTCTTGCAACCGGCCACAGCCGGCTTAAGACTGACGACTGTCGACTGATGACTGACGACTTGCCTGGTGCGGGACCGCCGGAATCTCCACCCGCTCCGCGTTGCCCCACAGGCGTTCGAGGCCGTAGAAGAGGCGAGTCTCCTGCGCGAAGATGTGGACGATGAAATCGAAGTAGTCGAGGAGAATCCACTCGGACCGCTCGTAGCCTTCGACGTGCGCCGGTTTGGCGCCGTCCGTCGCCAGCGCCTCTCTGATCGAGTCGGCAATCGCGCGAATCTGGCGCGCGTTGCCGCCCGAACAAATCAAGAAGTAGTCCGCGAAGCCCGCGGCTTTCCGCAAATCCAGCAACACGATGTCGGCAGCCTTCTTGTCCTCGGCGGCCGCGATCGCGCGTGCAATCTCGATGGGAATCCGACGCCCTGTTCGGCGCTTCTCAGTCTTGGCCATGCAACCTGCCTGCCGGCTGATTCATCGTCCCGTACCGGACGCGGCGACGGACGCCGAATCCTCATAAAGTCCGTGCTGCTCAATGTGTTGCTGCACGGCGGGTGTGACCATCCCTGCAATCGATTCACGGCGCGCGCGCGCTCGGCGGATCGCAGTAGATGACACATCGGCCGTCGGTGCGTCGATCAAAAAAATCAACGTGCCGTGCGTGTCATCCGCATCGTTCGTGACGTCCGCCTTTAGCCGGACTTCCTTGAATCGCATCCGATCCGCCAGCGCCGGCAATCGTGCGGGCAGGTCGCCGACCGGAGCGCCGGGACGCGAAACCACGGCGAAATGCGCGAGATCCAGCACCGCGGGGTAGTTTTTCCACGTGGCGATCTCGACAAACGCGTCCGCGCCGGTGATGAAGAACAACTCCGGCGTGCTGAAGCCCTCGTCGTGAAGGCGCTGGAGCGTATCGGACGTGTACGACCGCGTCGCTTCGCGCAGCTCGAGATCAAGCGCGCGCCAGCCGGGGCGGCCGGCGATTGCCAGCGCCACCATCGCGAATCGCTGGTAGCTCGACGCCAGCGGCCGTGGCCGATGCGGCGGGATGTTCGACGGCAGAATCAGGATCTCGCCGAGGCCGAGCGCCGCGTGCGCGGCGGCTCCCACATCAAGGTGGCCACAGTGAATCGGATCGAATGTTCCGCCCAGGATCCCGACGCGCCTGCTCGTCGTCATTCTTTGCCGCTAGGAGCGTGTCTGGGTAACCGCAACACGCTCCTAGTAGGCCGGCTTCGCCGGCGAAAAAGCCAGTGATTTGGAACGGACGCGCGCGCAGCGCGCCTACTAGGAGCCCGCTTCGGCATTACTCGGACGGGCTCCTAGCGGGACTCCGCCGCTTTTTCGCCGCGACACCATGATGATCACGATGATCTTTCGCTGGCGCGGGGACGCGATCGCTCGCGCTCCGATCGGGCGCGTTCGCGGTTCGCCCTTCGCCCAGCTGACGGATGCGGGTTGCACGCGTCCGCCGGCGTCGTCGTGCCGCGTTGCTTTCCGGCCGGTGGCTGCGCGCACGTGGCGTGCTGACAGCACCATCCTCCTCGATTGGTGCGGCCTTCTCCCCGGTCCCTGCGGCCGCGAGACGTCGCCACATGGTCTCGAGTAGAGCAGGCAGGCCTTCGCCGGTCACGGCCGAGATGCGAAAGAAAGGGAGACCGAGATCGGACGCGCGTCGCTCCAGCGCGGTGACGCGCGATTCATCGTCGCGGTTCGACTCGCTCACCGTGCCCGGAGCTTGTCGAGGGGCGACGGTGTCCATCTTGTTGGCCGCGACGATCTGCGGTTTCGCCGCGAGCGCGGGCTGAAAAAGCTCGAGCTCGGTGCGGACCGTGTCGAGATCCATGACCGGATCGCGGCCGGTGGCGCTCGATATGTCCACCAGGTGGACGAGCACCTTCGTGCGTTCGAGGTGGCGCAGGAACTGATGGCCGAGGCCCAAGCCGCGATGCGCGCCTTCGATGAGTCCGGGGACGTCGGCCACGGCAAAACTGCGGTCGCTGCTCAGGCGCACCACCCCCAGGTTCGGGGTCAGTGTGGTGAAGGGGTAGTCGGCGATCTTCGGGCGTGCGGCGGAGATGCGCGAGATCAGTGTCGACTTGCCGGCGTTGGGAAAGCCGACGAGGCCGACATCGGCGAGCAGCTTCAACTCGAGGCGGAGATATTTTTCGTCGCCGGGGCCGCCAGGCTCCGTCCGTCGCGGAGCGCGGTTGGTCGATGAGGCAAAACGCGCGTTTCCGCGTCCGCCATGGCCACCGCGGGCGACCAGCACGCGCTCGCCGTCGCGGGCGAGATCGGCAAGCAGCCGCCACGCGTGCTCGGGATCGTCGGTCCTCTCGTAGACGAGCGTGCCAATGGGCACGGGCAGCTCGAGGTCTGCGCCCATGTGGCCCGTGCAGTTCGATCCCATGCCGTGCTGACCGCGCTCAGCCGCGAACTCCGGATGAAACCGGTAATTGATGAGGGTGTTGGTATGGGGGCTGGCGACGATGATGATCGATCCACCGTTGCCGCCGTCGCCGCCGCTCGGGCCGCCGCGCGGGACGAACTTCTCGCGGCGAAACGCCAGGCAGCCGTTGCCGCCGTCACCAGCGACGATGTGAATGTCGACTTCGTCAACAAACATAGCGGAATCTGGTAATCGGAGAATCCAGTATTACCCGATTACCAAATCCAGTTCACTCCAGCGGCAGAATGCTGATGACCCTGCCGTGCGCGCCGTGATCTTCGAATCTCACGCGGCCGTCCACTTTCGCGAAGATCGTGTCGTCCTTGCCGAGGCCCGCGTTTCGGCCTGGGCGGAACCGGCGTCCGCGCTGCCGCACGATGATCGTGCCGCCGGAGACGAAGTTGCCGTCGTGCGCCTTGACGCCCAGCCGCTGCGAGTTCGAGTCGCGGCCGTTGCGTGAGCTGCCTTGTCCTTTTTTATGTGCCATGGTGCGTTCCCCGCAGAGGCTTGGGACTGGGGACTGGGGACTAGAGGCTGGGGTCTTTCAACCCCTAGTCCCCAGCCTCCAGCCTCTAGAGAAGAATGTCCGTGATGCGGACGCGCGTGAAGGTGGCGCGATGTCCCTTGGTGCGGCGCATGCCCTTCCGGCGCTTTTTCTTGAACACCCGAATCTTCGGCCCGCGGGTCTCGCCGTCGACGACGGCGACCACGCGCGCGTTGGCGACAAAAGGCGCGCCGGTGACCAGGTCGCCGCCGTCCTTCTCGACCAGCATGACCTGCGTCAGCGTCAGCTCCGCGCCCGGCTCGCCCGCGGTTCCGTCGAGGGTGGCAAACCCGCCCGGCGTGACCCTGACCTGCCGGCCGCCCGCCTGAATGATTGCGTACATAGTCGACACCTGTGCAAAGGAACAACTGTACTACCGAAGTGACTCACTTGTAAAGAGTTAGCCGGTCGACGCGGGTCGACGCGATCTCTAACGCCGTCCACGTCATGCGGATCGCCACCGGCGAGATCGACGAGACGCTCTCGTCCGAAAAAGCAAAGAATGCGGCTGCTGTGGTGTTAGGTCGTGTCGGCGGACAGGCCAGAGCGCAGGCGTTGTCCGCGGAGAAAAAGGCGGAGATCGCTACAAACGCAGCAAACGCGCGTTGGGGGAAGAAGAAGCGTCACGCACCGCGACGTCGGCCCAAATAACAGACGATGCGACCATAGACCGGACCTTCAGCAGCAGCGGCGGTCTTGTGATAAATGTCCTCGAATCGTCCGATCTTGCTA
>JAHFUI010000089.1:10435-19227 GCA_023265175.1 Acidobacteriota bacterium | reverse complement strand
CCCAGATTTCGGCGCCCAGCGCGGACGAGGCGACCACATGCCGCGGCGCAGGACGGGGCGAAACATAGAGCTCGCCGTCGATGAGTTCGCCGACGACGTGGTCGGGAAGCGCGAGGATGTCATCGTAGGAGGCGTGCCGGCGGCGATGATCTGGAAGCCCCACGGCGGCAGAATAGCACATGGGAGGGTCAGCGATCTCCCGTGCGTGGGGGGAAACCTACCGATGATTGGCTGTCAAGCAGCGGACTACAGCAGTGACGGGACCGGCTCGATCCGTACGCGGTCGATTGGACCAGTGTGGAGCGTCGCCATCGAGGCGCCGGCGCGCCCGGACAGCCGGATGATCGTCGGAGCGCTGAACCCGCGGAGCGCGTTGCGCGTGTCGACGATCGTCAGACCGCTCGCGACCAGCGCCTTCCAGTCGAAGCTCGAGTGATCCGTGCAGATGACGAAGCAGTCAATCGGGCGTTGAATCGCGTCACTGGCGGGAATCGATTCAAGCGTGCAGTCGCCGTGTCTTAACTGCGCCACGTACGGATCGCTGTAGGACACCATCGCGCCACGCTTGGTCAACAAATCGAGGATGTCCAGCGCGGGCGATTCGCGCATGTCGCTAACGTCGCGCTTGTAGGCGATGCCATACAGGTGAATACGCGCTCCGTTGACAGCCTTCCGGTTGTTGTTCAACGCATCGGCGACGCGTTCGACGACGTACTCTGGCATGGAGGCGTTGACGTAGCCCGCCAGATCGATGAATCGGCACTCGAACCCGTTCTGGCGCGCCTTCCAAGACAAGTAGAACGGATCGATCGGGATGCAGTGACCGCCTAAGCCCGGGCCAGGATAGAACGGCATGAACCCGAATGGCTTGGTCTTGGCAGCCTCGATGACTTCCCAGACGTCGATGTCCAGCTTGTGGCACATCTGGGCGATCTCGTTCACGAGGCCGATGTTGACCGCGCGGAACGTGTTCTCGAGCAACTTGACCATCTCGGCCACGCGCGTCGAGCTGACAGGCACGACGGTCGATACCACCTGCGAATAGAGCGCCGTTGCCGCTTCGGTGCTCGCCGGACCGTGACCGCCGACGATTTTCGGAATGTTGCGCGTCGTGTAGGTGACGTTGCCCGGGTCGATGCGCTCAGGCGAGAAGGCGAGGAAGAAGTCTCGCTCGACTCTTAAGCCGCCCGCTTCGAGCATCGGCTGGGCGATCTCGTCGGTGGTGCCGGGATAGGTCGTCGACTCGAGGATGACGAGCTGCCCTGACTTCAGGTGCGCGGCTACGCTCTCGATCGCCTGCACGACGTACGACAGATCCGGGTCCTTCGTTTTCCGGAGCGGCGTCGGCACGCAGATGTCGGCGATATCCATGTCGGCCAGAAACGACGTATCGGTGGTGGCGCTAAGATGTCCCGACTTGACGACCTCAGCCAGGTCGGCTTGCGCGATATCAGGAATGTAGCTGCGGCCGCCGTTGATCTCGGCGACCTTGATTGCATCGACGTCGAACCCGGTGACGTGGAATCCGGCGCGCGCAAACTCGACAGCCAACGGCAGGCCGACGTACCCGAGGCCGATGACGCCGACGCGCGCCTGCTTCGTGCGGATGCGATCCAATAGGGTTGTGATGCTCGTTGTGCTCATTGTGTCGGAAGGTCCTGAATCGCCCGCACCAGGCGGGCCGCTTACAACGTGGACAATCTATCTGAGAGTTGCGGCGCCTTCGCCACACGCTCCAGGTCGGCGTCGACCATCATCTTGATAAGGCTGGTGAAATCGACGGTCGGTTCCCAGCCAAGCTGGACGCGCGCTTTTGAATTGTCGCCGATCAGATGCTCGACTTCGGCGGGCCGGAGCAGCTTTGGATCCAGGCGCACATACTTGCGCCAGTCGAGGCCAGCATGGTCAAAGGCAACCTGGACGAGATCACCAACGGAGTGACTGATGCCGGTCGCAATCACGTAATCGTCGGCGACGTCCTGCTGCAGCATCATCCACATCGCGCGAACGTAATCGCCGGCAAAGCCCCAATCGCGGTGCGCATCGAGGTTGCCGAGCGCCAGCGTGTCGGCGAGGCCGAGCTTGATCCGCGCGACACCGTCGGTCACTTTGCGTGTCACGAATTCGAGTCCGCGACGCGGCGACTCGTGGTTGAACAGCATCCCCGAGACGGCAAACATCTCGTAGCTCTCGCGGTAGTTCACCGTGATGTAGTGCGCGAACACCTTTGACACGCCGTACGGACTGCGCGGATAAAACGGCGTCAGCTCGTTCTGCGGGACCTCTCGGACCTTGCCGAACATCTCGCTGGACGAGGCTTGATACAGGCGGATCTTCGGGTCGACCTGCCGAATCGCCTCGAGCACGCGCGTCACGCCCTGCGCGTTGAATTCGCCGGTGAGCATCGGCTGATCCCACGACGCGGGCACGAACGACATCGCTGCAAGGTTGTAGAATTCGTACGGGCGGACCTCGTCGACCAGCCGAATCAGCGACAGCTGATCCAGCAGATCGGCTGGGCGCAACGTGAGTCGATCGAGCAGGTGCTGAATCCGCCAGTGGTTCGGCGCGCTGGCCCGGCGGACGACGCCGAACACCTCGTAGCCTTTCGAGAGCAACAGTTCGGCGAGGTAGGAGCCGTCCTGCCCGGTGATTCCCGTGATAATCGCTCGTTTGGCCATTCTGAAACCGCCCGATTCTAACATTGTACAATTCCCGCGTGGATTGGATTGATGTCGCCGTCATCGGCGGCGGTGTGACGGGCCTGGCGGCCGCTTATGCGATCGCCAGGCGCGGCCCGTCCACCTGCGTGCTCGAACGCCATCCGCGGCCCGGCCTCGACACGAGCACGCACAACAGCGGCGTGATTCACGGCGGCATGTACTATCCGCCTGGCTCGCTCAAAGCGCGCCTGTCGGTCGAAGGCGCCGGGCTGCTGTACGAATTCTGTCCACACCACGGAGTTCCCCACGCGCGGTGCGGAAAGCTGATCGTGGCGCACGACGACAGCGAGCTCGCCGACCTCGAAGCGCTACAGAGACGCGGCGTCGCGAACGGCGTCCAGGGGATCGAGCTGGTGGATGGGGACTTCGTCGCGCGGCGCGAGCCTTCCATTCACGCCGTTGCGGCTCTGTTTTCTCCAGCCACCGGCATCGTCAACGCCGAGGAGCTGGTCAAAGCGCTGCTTCGCGCGGGCGAAGCCGCCGGTGTCATCTTCCTGCCTGGCACGCCGCTGCTTGGCGCCGACTCCGGGCCCGAAGGCGTGGCGCTCCGAACGGAGCGCGAGACCATCCACGCGCGGCAGGTCGTCAACGCGGCCGGTCTTTACGCCGACGAGGTCTCGCGCATGCTGGGCGGCGAGTCGTTCACGATTTACCCGTGCCGCGGCGAGTATGCCGAGCTCACGCCGGCGAGGCGGTCGCTCGTCAACGCGCTGGTCTACCCACTGCCCCACCTTCACGGACTCGGCGTGCACCTGTCGCGCACGATTGGCGGCGCGGTCACGCTCGGACCGACGGCTCACTACCAAGATCGAAAAGACGACTACGAAAGCAACCGGATGCCGCTGGAGGATTTTCTCGAGCCTGCTCAGCGCCTCCTGCCGGACTTGACGCTCGCTGATCTACGGCTGGCCGGCAGTGGTATCCGCCCCAAGCTGCATCCCCCCAGCGAGCGATTCGCCGATTTTCTGATCCGGAGGGATCGCGAGAACCCGGCCGTCGTGCAGGCCGCGGGGATCGAATCGCCGGGACTGACGTCTTGTCTGGCGATTGGGCGATTGGTGTCAGCAATCGTGGCGGAACGTCAAGAATGAGGGTGCCGGGCTCAGCTACCGGCGTTTTCACATGCATGGCGCGGGCGATATCGTGCGGACATTCGCTCACGACTCCGCGACACGCTGATGAGAACGGGTGGTCTCGGATCCTCGGGAAGGCCAGCGCCAATCTGCGGAGGCACGGCATTCGGTCCGCTGATGCAGAGGACGCGTTGTTCGATCCAAACGCGATCAGAGCTACGCAAGACGGGCTGAATATTTTCGAGGTGCGGCGTAACACGCGCTGGAACCGACGGCGCCGTCGTTTCGTGAGGCGCCGCGGCTCAGCGCGATGACGCTGTCGCGCCAGCTCGCGCGCAAACGCCAGCCACGTGTGGGTCAGTTCCTGACTCAGAGCGAGGATCTCGTGCCGCGACGCGCGTCGTGAACGACAGCGGCGCCGAGCTGGCCTCGCGCTCCTGCGACAACAATCCGAAGGCGCGCTGTACTCAAGCCGAGTCTCCATACAGCTGCCGTTCCACAAGGTGACAGATGATGTGCTCAATGGCCAGGTGCGCTTCTTGGACGTGCTGCGTGGCGCGGCCCGGGACTTCAATGGCGACGTCGGCCATCGACGACAACATGCCGCGCTCGCCAGTCAGCGTGACGATCTTGAGACCGACGCGCTTCGCTTCGGCGACGGCCTCCACGACGTTGCGCGACGACCCGCTCGTGCTGATGCTGAATAGCACATCTCCAGCGCGACCAAGGGCCTGAACCTGGCGAGCGAACACGCCGCCGAAATCGAAGTCGTTCGCGTACGCGGTCAGAATCGACGTGTCCGTGGTCAACGCGATGGCGGGCAGCCCCGGTCGCGCGAAATCCAGGGTGAGCCGGCTGACCAGCTCGGCGGCCATGTGTTGACAGTCGGCGGCACTTCCGCCATTGCCGCACAGCAGCAGCTTGCCACCGCTCTCAAATGTGGCAGCAAGAAGCTCGGCGGCGCGGACAATATGAGCCGCGCACGCCTCCGCCGTCTGCCGCATCACCTCGGCGCTGGCTGCGAGACGCGCTCGAACGAGGTCCTCAGGATTAAATAAGTGGGTCACGGTTTTTCCGCATCACGCCGCCTTGTAGGCGCGCTCGGTCGCAACGTCTTCATCTGCGCATCGGCAAACACGCCTGACCCGCGTCGGCGTTGTCGGACATGACGCGCTATTCTGCCACGGAACCTATCGACCACTGAGGACACTGGGAATCAACCTCGGAACGCCGCTAACCGGACACTACCGTATGTGGCCGGCGCGTCTACTCAGGAGCGACCTCGCCAGGTGTCGCCCGTTGGCGCGCGCCATGGCGGACGTGGAGGATGCGGATGATGTGGGCGGCTTCGTCGAGCGCAAGAAACACACGGCCGACTTGGCGAAGTCAACGCGGTACGCCATGCCTGCCCGCAGCCGGTCAAAGACCTGCCGCGCGGGCTTCGTGCGCCCGGTCTTCACGTCCGCCAATCCCCGCTGCAGCGCTTCAATGGTTTCGACCCGATCGAGGAGTTCCCGAAACAATTGGCGATCCGTGGTGTGCCTGATGAAGTGGCGTCCCGGCTCAATGCCCGATCGAGCTCATCGCGAAGAAGAAGCCGAACGTGGTTGCAGAACTTCTTGCAGATGCGCTCCGGGGCCATCCCGGCTGATGCTGCCCGCCAAGGCGCTATGGATGCCGCCTGAACGCACGCTGCCGATTCGAGCCGAAGCGGTAGACGAGGAAGTGGGCGTCGAAGGCGAAGACGTCCTCGATTCCCAGCCGTTCCAACAAGGCGAACGAGGTGCAGTCGGTGAAACTGAAATCCTGATCCGGAAACGTCTGTGCGATCCGCCAGGCGGCTTCGAGGTCTGACCTGTCGATCGTCAGGATCGGCTGCCGCGCCGCGCGCAGGGTCTCCCAAAACGTGATCGCGGCGGGGCGCCCGATGTGCGACGCCACGAGCGCCCAGGTTTCAGCCATCACGAGATCCGATGTGACCAAGCCGTTCTGGCTCGCGTGCGTGAGGTAAAAGCGGGACGCCTCCTCGTGATGCCGGTCTGAGCGGTCCGCCACGGCGTACCAGGCGCCGGTGTCAACGAAGATGCTCACGTCGAAGCGCCTCGGCCAGAGACCGGTCGTGTTCGTCGCCGATCTCGGCGCGTCCGCTTGAGCCGAGGCCGACGATCCGCGCGTACACCTCGCCGGGTATGGGCGGGACGCCCGCCGGCTCGGCGAGAGACTGGCGCACGAGACGGCGAACGAGCTCCGCCACGGAAATTCGCTCGACTCGGGCTCGTTTCCGCAGTGCCTCGATCTGCTCACTTTCGAGATAAACCATCATCCTCGATGTCATGATGGTGACAGTATGATGCTAGCAGTATGCTGTGTCAAGCTGCTCCGCCACGAGGCGCAGACCCGACAGGGCGGGCGCGTGTGGACTTCATTGACCTTCTGAAGCGACTATCGCAACTGCGGCGGCTGCGACTTTCAGTCGCGCCAGCAGTCTATCGCCTTCAGCGATTAGTCGTTCAATCTCTGAGTGTTTGCACTGTGAGAGACTAGCCTGCGAGATCGTGACCGTCGGTGGCCAGACACCGGCGCAACCCGTCCTGCCACGACGGCATCGCGACGCCCACCGACAGCAGCTTCTGATTCGACAGCGCACAGTATTGCGGCCGCTGCGCGCGCAACGGCACATGCGCGACGCTCACCGGCGCCAGCTTTGGCTCGACGCCGAGCTGTCGCGCCAGCTCGCGCGCGAACTCCAGCCACGTGCAATACCCGGAGTTCACGCAATGATACAGGCCCGTCGGCGCGTCTGTTTCAAGAAGCTGCCGCGTCGCGTGTGCGGCATCGAGAACGTGTGTCGGTGATACGGTCCGGTCTTCGAAGACTCTCGCTTCCTCGCCAGCCATCAGCTTCTTCATGATGCCGGCGACGCTCCCCTTTGGCCGCCGCGCGCCTGTCGCGTGTCCAAACAGGCTTTCGACGCGCAGGACGTACCAGCGGCGGGCATCGGCGGCGAACCATTCACCGAGCAGCTTCGACGCCGCGTAGACCGAACGCGGATCGGGACGATCGCCTTCGGTATATGGCGCCGTGGCCGTGCCGTCGAACACGAAGTCAGTACTGTAATGGACGAGAACGGCGTCAATGGCCGCCGCGCTGGCCGCAAGCGCGCGGACGCCGAACGCGTTGACGTTCAACGCATCGATCGGATGATCCTCGGCGCCGTCCACATCGTTGTACGCAGCGCAGTTGATGATGACGTCAGGCCGCAGCCGCTCCATGGTCGCCTTGACAGCATCATCATCGGAGATGTCGAGATCGTTGCTGCCAAGGGGTAAGACGTCGTGTCCAGCCGCGAATTCGTGAACGATGGCGGCGCCAAGTTGACCTCGCGCTCCGGTGACCGCGATCCGCATCACGCAGCCTTGTAGGCGCGCCCGGTCGCGAACGCCTTCATCTGCGCATCGTCAAACACGCCTTCCCACCGCGCGACGACAGCGGTGGCGATGCAGTTCCCCATCACGTTCACGCCGGTGCGGCCCATGTCCATGATCTGATCGATGCCGAGGAGAATGGCGGCTCCTTCGAGCGGAAGGCCGAACTGCGCGAGCGTCGCGGTCAGCACGACGAGCGCCGCGCGCGGCACGCCGGCCATGCCTTTGCTCGTCAGCATCAACGTCAGCATCATCACCATCTGCTGGCCGAAGGTCATCGGCACCCCGGCAAGCTGCGCGACGAAGACGCTGGCAAGCGACAGATACAGCGTCGACCCATCGAGGTTGAAGCTGCAGCCGGTCGGCAGCACGAACCCGACGATGTTCTTCGGGACGCCGAACTGCTCCATCACCTCGAACGCTTTGGGCAGCGCCGCTTCCGAGCTCGCCGTCGTAAACGCGATCAGGAACGGCTCGCGAATCGCGGCCGCAAAGGTGAAGAACGGAACCCGAATGAGATACGACACGCCGCCGATGACGACGACCGCGAAAATGGCGAGGCCGACGTACATCACCGCGATCAGCTTGCCGAGCGTCAACAGGACGACGAGCCCTCTGCCGCCGACGGTGGCGGCAATGGCGGCGAAGACACCGATGGGCGCGAACCGCATCACGTAATCGGTGACCGTGAACATCGCCTGCGCGGTGCTGTCGAGCAGATCGATGGTCGGCCGCCCCATCGTGCCGATGGCCGCGACCGCGAAGCCAAAGAACGTCGAGAAGACCACCACCTGCAGGATATCGCCGCGCGCCATCGCGTCGACGACGGAGGTCGGAAACAGATGCAGAAAGATGTCCCAGGCGTGCTGCTGGTTCTGCGACAACGCAGCGACGGTCGACGTGTCACCGCCGATCGAGACGGCCAGGCCGGCGCCAGGCTTGAACGCGTTCGCGAGGCCCAGCCCGAGGAACAACGCGATCGTCGTCGCCGCTTCGAAATAAATAATCGCCTTCAGCCCGATCCGTCCCATCGCCCGGAGATCGCCCGAACCGGCGATGCCGACCACCAGCGTCGAAAACACCAGGGGGACGACGATCATCTTGATGAGACGCAGGAAGGCATCGGCCAGCGGCTTTACCGCGACGCCGAACGACGGCCAGACAGACCCGACCACGATGCCCAGCACCAAGCCGATCAGAATCTGCGTCGTCAGCCCCGGTACGCGGCTCCGCCGAATCGAACCGCTGTGACGTGCGTCGGCATTGCCGGACATGACGCGCTATTCTGCCACGAACCTATCGATCGGCTGATCAGGGTCGAACTCTCGGGGGCGATGGCGCAGCGTTTCGGATGCTGATCTAGCGAGGCTGCGCCTCAGACCAACGAGAAACATGACGGTCCCGGCGCAGCCTCGCTAGTTCCACCTTTATCACAGCCCCGCTATGCGGGGGCTAGCGACAGGATCGCTCGCTCAAGTAGGCCGCGGCATCCTGGACGACCACTTCGGCCCGTCCGTTGATGGTGAGCACGAGGGGATGTCCAGTCTTTCTGATGTGATCCAGTGATGACA
>JAHFUI010000089.1:0-10335 GCA_023265175.1 Acidobacteriota bacterium | reverse complement strand
GGCTAGCGACAGGATCGCTCGCTCAAGTAGGCCGCGGCATCCTGGACGACCACTTCGGCCCGTCCGTTGATGGTGAGCACGAGGGGATGTCCAGTCTTTCTGATGTGATCCAGTGATGACATGCCGCCGTTGCCCTGGTCAATGCTGGTCAATGATTGAGTCGTGTCAACGGTGGGACTTGATGGCGGCGCGAGTTTCCCGGTCCGCCTCGCGGCGCTTGAGCGTCTCGCGCTTGTCGTAGTCCTTCTTGCCCTTCGCGAGGCTAACGGCCACCTTCACCTTACCGTTCTTGAAATACATCCGCACGGGCACGAGGGTCATGCCCTTCTCGACGGTCTTGCCGATCAGCTTTTGAATCTCGTTTTTGTGAAGCAGCAGCTTGCGGCGCCGCAGCGGCTCGTGGTCGGCATAGCCGCGGTGGCTGTACGGACTGATGTTGACGTTATAGAGGAACACCTCGCCATCGTCGATGCGCGCAAAGCTGTCGCGGAGATTCACGCGGCCTTCGCGGATCGCCTTGACCTCGGTACCCAGGAGCGCGACGCCCGCCTCGAACGACTCGAGGAGATGGTAGTCGTGGAACGCCTTGCGGTTCTCGGCGATGTTGGTTTGCGCCTTCTCGCGCTCGGTTTTGTCTTTCATGGGTTAAAGATGGGTCAAAGACCGTCCCCTGCCGACGTCGCTTCAGGTCCGCCCGTGAGCGAGCCTCGCCGCCAGCAACACCGCCGCGACCATGCTCTCCGGATCCGCGATGCCGCGGCCTGCTATGTCGAATGCCGTGCCGTGATCGACAGACGTGCGCACGATGGGCAGGCCGAGCGTGACGTTCACGGCCTGACCGAACGCGAGCAGCTTGACCGGAATCAAGCCCTGGTCGTGATAACACGCGACCACCACGTCGAACTCGCCACGGTGGGCGCGGGCGAACAGCGTGTCAGCCGGGAACGGCCCCGACACATCGATGCCGGCTGCGCGGCACGCGTCGATAGCAGGACGAATCGCGGTGTCTTCCTCATGCCCGAACAGACCGTGCTCGCCGGCGTGAGGGTTGAGACCGGCAACAGCGATCCGAGGGTGCGGATACCCGAACTTCGGCAGCTCGCACGCGGTCAACCGAATCGTCGCGGCCAGCGACTCCGCCGTCAGCATCTTCGGCACGTCGGCGAGCGGCAGATGAACCGTCGCCAGCACCACGCGAAGCGCTTCTGAGTAGAACATCATCGCGACGTGCGACGCCCCCGTGAGGTGCGCGAGCAGATCAGTGTGGCCATTCCAGGGCAACCCGGCAAGCCGAAACGCTTCCTTGTTTATCGGCGCCGTGGCAATCGCACCAACCACGCCTCGTCGCGCATCTTCGACGACGCGAACAATCGTGTCGTACGCGGCGCGTCCCGCATCGGCGCTCAGACGGCCAGGCTGGAACGTCTGGTCAGCCGGCGGCCCGTAGAGCACCGGGTCGCACACGTCGAGGACACTCGAATCGGTCGCGGCACGCTGGGCGATTTCCGGGCCAATGCCGGCAGGGTCGCCGACCGTGATCGCGATGTGCGGTTTTTTCATCGATGAATTACAGCGATGTTCGCTTCTATGTAGCCGCCCTAACTCACCACAAAGGACACGAAGGACACTAAGGGAACAGCGATTCGAATCATCCGTACCGTGCAACAGAAATACCGATTAGTGATCACCGGGACCGCACGACCCGCAGCCACCGGATCCGCACGAACGGCACGAGCCGCCGCCGGTTCCGCAGCCCGACGGATTGTCGCAGCCGCCTTCGTCCCCGCATCCGCCGTGCACGACATCTTTCGCGTTCGGCAGCTCATAGCGCAAGCAGCACTTCAGCCGGCCGCACAGACCGGACAACTTCGAGGGGTTCAGGCTCAAGTCCTGCTGCTTGGCCATCTTGATTGAGACAGGCGGGAACGATGTGAGGAACGTCGTGCAGCACAGCGGTCGGCCGCAGCTCCCGTAGCCGCCGATCATCTTGGCCTCGTCGCGCACGCCGATCTGACGCATCTCGATGCGCATGTGGAACTCGGACGCCAGCTCACGGACGAGCTCGCGAAAATCCACCCGGCCATCGGCCGTGAAATAGAAGACGAGGCGCGAACCGTCGAGCGCTTCTTCCACGCGCGTAAGCTTCATCCCGAGCCCGCGCTCGCGGACCTTGAGAAGCCCGACGCGGTACGCCTCGCGCTCACGGTGCTCATGCTTCGTCCGCGCGACGAGGTCCTCGCGCGTGGCGAGTCGGACGACGCGCTGCGAAGAGTCCGCGGCAGGACGGCGGCGGTCGTTACGTTGCGGAATCGATCGGACGACGGTTCCCAGCGCGGGTCCGGTTTCGGCGTGCACGACGACCTTGTCACCAGGGCGAAGAAGTCCGTTGGCGGGAAGATTGCCGAAGAGCAGAGTTTGAGCCCGGCCGACGGGGTTCAGTTTGACCGATACGAGGCGGGCGGAATCCGAAGGGTTCACGGGACCACCTTTATATATATGCGATCGACCCGAGCTGGTGGCCAGGGACGGTCTCAAAACCGACCCCTACAGGACGTGCCGGACCTATAGCTGCAGCACGAGCCAGTCGGCCACGATCTTGACGCCGGCATTGCGATCCAGTGCCACGAGTGCCCGGTCGATCGCCGAAAACGCGCGTACGCCACGCTCGCCGCCATAGGCCTCGGTCAGCCGCTCAAGAGCCGGCTGCACGTCGGCATTCGCGAGCGCGCGGACGTCCGCGCGGGTTGAGAGAAGCTCGATATCCCGAACGAGCGAGGCCATAGCGCGCAGGTGCGACGCGAGCTTCTCACGATCCGCCGCACCACCACCGCCCGTGTTCGACAACAACTCCTTGGCGCCTTCGACGCGTCGGCGCGGATCATGACTGGCGGCCGCGCTCGTCAGCACGCCCTGCGCGATCTCACGCGCTTCGACGAGCTCGCTCGCGCTCATGTCGAGCGCACGGCCCAGGCTTCCGTCGGCCGTCGCCGCGATCGCGCGTGCTTCGCTCTCCTTGTGACCGCGGTGCACGAGCGCGGTCGCAATGTCCTGCGGACTGAGCGCCCGAAAGGCAAGACGAGGACACCGCGAGCGCACGGTCGGCAGCAGCACGTCCGGCCGCGACGTAACCAAGATGAACATCGACGCGGATGGCGGCTCCTCGAGCGTCTTGAGCAGCGCGTTTTGCGCGGACACGACGAGCGTGTCCGCCTCGTCGATGATCACGACGCGGCGACGGCCTTCGAACGGCCGATAGGCGGCGCGATCGATGACGTCACGCACCTGCTCGGTCTTGATCGATTCGCTGTCGCCCGGTTCGACGATCAGCACGTCCGCGTGAACGCGGCGGGCGATCCGCGCACATGACAGGCATTTGCCGCAGGCGTCGAATTCGATCTGGTCGGCGCAAGGGACGGTCTGAAGACCGTTTGTAATGATCGGCGCGGTGCAGTTGACCGCCTGGGCCGTTGCGATCGCCGTCAGCCGCTTCCCGACGCCTGCCAGTCCCGCGAAGACCAGGCTCGGCGGCAGCGAGTCGCGACGTACGGATCGCGACAGCAACTCGAGGACGCGCCGGTGCCCGATGACGTCTCTAAAAGCCACTTTCCACGAATCGTATCACGCAGCCCGCGGATGAATAAGGTCGAATCTCCCGCGGGTGGCCGTGGGACCGAAGTCTTCAAGGTTCGGATCCGGGGCTCAAGGAATCAGCAGGACTTTTCCAGTTGTCTTTCTGGCCGCCAGCGCCTTGTGGGCCTCTGCCGCATCTTTCAACTTGAATTCGAACTCAGTCCGTAGGCGGAGCTTGCCGCCGCCGATCCAGCCGAACAAATCGGCCGCGCGCTGCTGAAGCTCGTCTCGCGTGACGATGTAGTGCACGAGCGTCGGCCTTGTGAAAAACAGCGAGCCTTTCTGGCTGAGCACTTGCGGATCGACGGCCGGCACCACGCCGCTCGATTGCCCGAACAACACGAGCATGCCGCGCGGCGCGAGGCAATTCAGACTTTTCGCGAACGTATCCTGTCCGACCGAGTCGTACACGACCGCCACGCCTTTGCCGGCGGTGATCTGCTTGACCTCGGCTTCAAAGTCCTGGCGCGTGTACAGGACAACGTGATCAGCGCCCGCCTCCCGCGAGAGAGCGGCCTTTTCTTCCGTCGACACGGTCGTGATGACGCGCGCGCCGCGCAGCTTGGCGATCTGCGTGAGCAGCAACCCCACGCCGCCTGCTCCAGCGTGGACGAGACAGGTCTGTCCCTGCTGCAGCGGGAACGTCGAGTGGGTGAGGTAATGCGCCGTCAACCCTTGCAGCATCATCGCGGCGCCCTGCCTGGTCGTCACACCGGGAGGCAGCTTGACGAGTCGATCTGCGGGAACCGCGCACAGTTCGGCATAGCCGCCCGGCACGCTCGTCCACGCCACCCTGTCGCCAACGCGAACGTCGGTTACGCCGGCGCCGACCGCGGTGACAGTGCCGGCCCCTTCGAGGCCCAACGTCAGCGGCAGCGTCAGCTTGTAGACGCCGACGCGCTGATAGATATCGATGAAGTTGACGCCGGCCGCTTCGACCTTGACGAGCGCCTCACCGGCTTTCGGCGTCGGATCGGGGATGTCTTCATAAGTGAGCACGTCCGGTCCGCCGAGCGCGTGTACGCGAATAGCTTTCACGATTTCTCCTTGTCCTCGTGGCGTCGCGGACATCGAGCATGGCAGGCCCGACAATACGCGCGTCCACAACTGTCACAGCTGCCGTGACACGCCGGGCAGAGCAGGTGGACCTGCTCGTCGCACAGCATCACGGTCGACGTACCGCGTTCACAGGCCTCGCAGCACGGCGGCTCGATCGCGCGATCGATTGGGTTCCACGTCACGGCGATGGCCCGGCTCGCGGATCGCCGGTGGAGCCGCGCGGTCACATGGTGGACCGGCAACGTGCACACAAGAGCCCCGAACGGCCTGAGACGCACCCGTGCCCGGTACCGATCGACAAGGTCCACAATGCGGGCTCGGTACGCGCGCGCGGTTGCGTCGAGGCGCGAGACCTCGGCTTTCGCGGCTGCGTCATCCCTCTTCACCAGCGCGCGTCGCGCTCGCCGGCGGATCTCATCATCAATCGCCTCGTAATATTCGTGGAGCCGTGTGAAGTCACGCTCCCGTCGCCGCCGCAGGCTTTCGAAGGTGTCCTGCAGCCGATTCTCGATCGCCCATCTCGCAAGCGCGGCTCCCAGCACCCACCCGTCCGCAACCGTCCCGGACATGTTGCCGGGGGCGGCTCCTTCGGCACCGGCCCCGGACGCTCCATCGCCGCCAGATGACAGCAGTGTCTGGGCCAGACCAGCCAAGCGCGGGACCGATCGCGTCGTCGTGTTCACCCAGACTTCCGTCATCCCCGAGACGCGCTCGTCGGCGAGCAGTTCATACTGGACGAAAAAGCCGACGTATCGCGCGTGACGAGACTCGGCACGGCAATCTCGGACGATGCCATTGGTCAGCGTGATGGCGTCAGTGATGACCTTCTCCGGATCGATGTGCTTGAGTGGCAGCCGCGGCGCCGGCATAAAGGTTGCTCGGGCGAGCTCTTCCACGAGCGGCTCGAACCGATCGACGAGCGGCGAATCGTAGTCGACGGTCAGCCCGTGACCCGTCGCTGCACGCGGATCGAAAGTGAGGCGTTGATACTCCGCCACCTCGAGCACGGACGCCAGAGCGGGTGGCATGACCGCGACGATCCCGTTCCCGTCATGTTCGACGAGCGCGCCATAGTGGGCCAGAAGCCTGCCCGTGAAATCGCTGATCGAAGAGAGCATGCTAGACCTATGCTAGACCTCGAACTCCTCGCGGAACAGCGCACCATCAATCTCCTGCGTTCTCTGGTACCGCCCTCGAGCCGCAATCAGCTCGTCAGCGAATTGATTGAACACGCTTTCACGTTCGCCAAGGGTCGCGGAGCGCGCCCAGAGATCCATCACGACCTCGGCGAAGTCCCGCTCCGGGTCGAATTCACCGAGGATCATCTCGATTTCGCCCGCCACGAGCTCGAACAGGTTCAGCTTTTCGTGGAGTACGTTCAGGATGTAGTCCTCGAGGCTCCCGGCCAGACAGAAGTTGAAGACGAACACCTCACGTGTCTGGCCGATTCGGTGCACGCGCCCGATGCGTTGTTCGAGCTGCACAGGATTCCACGGGAGATCGTAGTTGATCACCGTCCGGCAAAACTGGAGGTTCCGGCCTTCGCCCCCGACTTCGGTGGACACGAGGATGCCGGCGTGATGCTCGAATTGCTCAATCGTCCGGTCCTTCTCCGCCGCCCCGAGCCCGCCGTGGAACGTCACGACGCCGAACCCCGCGGCCTCGAGCACGTGTTGCAAGTGGTCGAGCGTTGCTCGGAAACGCGTAAACACGATCTTTTTCTCATCCGACCGCTTCAGGAGGTCGATGAGCGCCGTGGTTTTCGCCGGTTCGCCGACACCTGCCAGGGCAGCCCGGACTTGTGCAAGGTCGTCGCCCAGGTGACCGGACTCGCGCCGATCGAGCGCAGCCCGGAGTGCCGCCGGACTGCTGCCAGCCTGCATCTGCAGCATCATGAGGCGCCATCGATCCGTCCTCGCGCCATCGGCGTAGCGCCCGCGGACGTGGGCTGACATCTGCTCCTGCAGCTCGGCCTCCGCGGCGGTCGGTCGGACGACCTGGGTCGCTGCGAGACGACGAGGCAGCCTGACGTCGATGTGCGCACGTGTGTTGCGGATCATCACCTCTCGAAGAAGCGCTCTCAGCCGCTCTCGCCGCTCCGGCTGCTGCAAGGCGGCAACTCCTCCGAAGTCGGATCGGAATTGCGCCTCGGTCTTCAACAGGCCCGGCTTGAGGAGCAGGATCAGGTTGTACAACTCCGACAAGTCATTGCCGACTGGAGTCGCACTCAGTAGGAACAAGAACCGCTTCTTCAATTCGTTCACGAGCTGCCATGCCGCACTGGCCCGGTTCTTGAGCACGTGCGCCTCGTCGACGATCACGAGGTCGTAGTCGATGGCGGTCATGCGGGCACGGTACCCCCGCTGACGCACGAGCGGGAGTGAGGCGACGACAATCGGGTGCCGCTCCCAGACATCGTCGTCCGGCGCCACTTTGCCGCTCTGCGCCGCCACGGCGGTCAGGCCGAACTTCGACGTCAGCTCGTCCACCCATTGACCGACGAGCGACGGCGGTGTGAGGATGAGGGCCTTCGAGACCAAGCCGCGCATCCAGTACTCTTTGAGCGCCAGGCATGCCTCGATCGTCTTTCCCAGTCCCACTTCGTCCGCGAGGAGCAGGCGCCCCCGAAAGTCCCGCAGGAGCCGGCGGACCGTCTCGAGTTGATACCTGAAATGTTCCAGACCTCGCACCGTTCCGATCGAGATCAGCTCGTCGAAGCCCTTTTGCAGCCGCAGCGCCGCATAGTCACGTCGGAGAAGCACGTCAATGGCCGGTCCAATTCGCGTGTTGAGATCCGACAAAAAGCTCTGGCCATCGAACTCGAACTGGATCGCGAGGTCCGGAAGGGTCACGGCGGGGAATGCCGGCAGAAGAAGGTCAGGCGACACGTCCGGCTCAGGCCGATTCGCGTGGGTCGCCTCGGGATCGCGCGCCGGATTCGAGCGCCGAGACTGGCGGCTCTCCGCCGCGGGTGCACCCGCGGCTTCCGAGCGGCTGGTTGCCTCGATGAAGGCCGAGGAAGTTTCGAAGATCAAGGATTTCTGCGGATCAGCGTCGCCCGAAGGCGCTCCGTGCGCGTGCGCCCGTCGGTCCGCGCGCGGCAACGGTCCCTCGCGACCCGACGTCCGTGCGCGACGCGCCAGGGTCTTGCAGCTATCGGCAAGTTGTCTGGCATGCGTGCGGGCCGGACGCAGCTCGGGACTTCTGCCGGCGGTTTGGAGGAACAGCTGCGCGAGCGTGCGGGCCTGGTCGAACCGTGCAAGCTGATACGCCGCAATCGCGGCCATGTAGGTGAGTTGCGGCCATTCAGGCGGACGAGTGAGCTGTTCGTAATGTGAGAGCCCTTCGAGGAATCGATCGCCGCGAATGTGCAGCTCGGCGAGTCGTTCGTGCGCCTCGTGAGACGCGGGATGAATCTTGACGGCCTTCTCGAGCAACCGGCGCGCTTCGTCGACGTCGCCGACGCCGTGCCACATCGCCTCAGCCTCCATGACGAGCGCTTTGCAGTGGCCCGACTCGAAGCGGCGCAGGCGTGCTGTTCGATTCTCGCGTTCGCGTCGCTTCTTCTTGGCTTCCTGACGCCGCTGGCGGTTCACGTTCGACAGATCGCATCAAAAACGATGACGCGTGTCAATCGATCTCGAGGCCGTCACGAGGCTCATGGCGCGGCGCCAGTGACCGATGGCCGCGGACGATTCGACGGCTGAATGCCGGCCGGTTTTCGAGAGATTGACCGGCGCCGGCGTACGGACCAGAATCAATCATGGGACGAATCAGACAAATGGTCAGCGTCGACGGTCGGCAGTGCTGGACGCTGTTCGATACCGGCGCCCGCAATACCTATGTCGTCCCGTCGGTCGCGGAGGTGCTGCAGACCTCGCAGACGCCGCGAACCATCCGAACCGCTCTCGGAGGAGCCGTCAAAGAGACGCACACCGCCGCCCTGTTGGAAGCCGAGATCCAGGGACATCCGATTTCCACGCACGCCTTGGTCATTGATGAAATCGGGCTGGACGAAAAGGGCATCCCGATCGAGATTCTGTTTGGCGCCTTGGCGATGCAGCAGTGGGGAATCCGACCCGTCCCTGACGAGGAGCGCCTCGACCTCTCGCATTACCCTCAAGAGTTTCTCGAGTTCTAACGAGGCTCCGCCTCAGACCGTCGAGAAACATGACGGTCCCGTTCAAAACAGGATTCCTCGAGGCTGACTGAGTCCGATGCTCCGCGTCAGCCAGCCGACGACTCGGCTGGTGGATTGGGCCAAAGCGTGGTCAACTCGATCTCGATCGCCTCGAACGGCTCGACGCGCACGACGTCAGCGTCGCTGTGCGTGCCGAGGAGGACCCATCGTGCGGCCTCCAGCCGAAGCACTTCAAGGGTGCGAACGATCGGATCGAGCAGCCAGAGGTGCGTGACGCCCTCTCGTGCATAGAGCCGCATCTTCCGCGATCGATCGATCCGCTCCGTGGAGGGTGAGATCACCTCGCACACCCAGTCGGGCGCGAGCGTCATGTACGCGGTGTCGGGGACAGCCGGCAGTCGCTCACGCCGCCAGCCGGCGAGATCGGGCACCAAGATGTCGTCGGCGAGGTGTAGCTCCGGTTCGTCGAGAAGCCACCAGCCACCCGGGCCGCCGCGTCCGCCCTGGAACGGACCCCAGAGGTGCCCCCCGAGTCCGGAGCTCGCGTTGGCGTGCCGAAGCGCGGGTCGCGGCGAGACGATCAGTTCGCCGTCCAGGATCTCGGCCACCTTGTGGTCGGGGACCTGGCAGAGATCCTCATAGGTCGCACGACGGCGAGTGGCGGTCGGCCCGCTCATGCGTGAAGCTTAGCATCCTGTCCGGTCCGCCCTCCTGTGAAAGGTGTTGGGTGAGCGGTCAGCGCATCCAGCGCACGATCCCCGCGACGCCGTTCACGGCCACCTGCGCGCCGTCAGGAATGCGGCGGATCGCATCGCTCACACCGAGCACCATCGGAATCCCGCGCTCTCGCGCGAGCGATGCGAAGTGCGAGGTGCTGCCGCCGCGCTCGGTGACGACACCGGCCACGCGCGGCAGGATGTGAGCGAGGGCCGGGCCCGCCACGCGCGTCACGAGCACGTCGCCGGGCGCGATGCGCCACAGCTCGCATTCACAGTTGATAACGACCGCGCGGCCTGCGGCCCAGCCGACACCCGCCGGATGTCCGTTCAGCCGCGGATGCTGCAGCCAGATCTCGTCGGGCACGTGCGCCGCTTCCATGTGAAGCGGGCGCGCCTGCAGCAGCTTGAACCCTTCTTCGTCGAGCGCCCACTCGATTTCCACGGGCCTCCCGAACACCTCCTCCACTCGTCGCAGGAGGCGGCCGATCGCCGCAATCTGCGCCGTGTCGAGGCACGGCTCGAGGACGAGCGCTGGCGGAACGGCCTCGGTCGTTGGCGCCCGGCGATCGGCGTCACCGGTGCGGCTGCCGCGCTGGGGGCTCCGATGGACGCACGCGACGCTGTGATCCTTTCGACCGGCGGAGACACGAAGAATCTTGCCGTCCCCACTGAGCTCGAAGCGGTCGGGCGTCACTTCGCCTTGCGCAATCGAGGAGCCCAGGCCCCAGGTCGCGCTCACCAGCATTTCTCCGCCGGCTGTCCGGCTCAACCCTCCGCCCGACGCGC
>JAHFUI010000242.1 GCA_023265175.1 Acidobacteriota bacterium | reverse complement strand
AGGCATCCTCGCCGGCGGCGTTGCTCCTCCTTCAAATATTCCCGATATTCTCGGTCGTCGCGCCTTGCCAGCGAGGCGCCTCGCCCGTCTCGGTGCGACGCCAGACTTTCACCACGGGCTGCTATGCGTACATCCCGCGCATCCTGGTGACGGTCGCCACCCGCTCGATCGCGACGATGTAGGCGGCCGTTCGCATGTCGACTTTGTATTTCAACGACGTCCGCAGTACCGCATCGAACGCCTGACAGATTTTCGCCTCCAGCCGTTCGTTCACTTCCTTTTCCGTCCAGAAGTAGCCGTACCGGTCCTGGACCCATTCGAAATACGAGGTGGTCACACCGGCGCTGTTGGCCAGAATGTCGGGGACGACGAAGACGCCGCGCTCGTGGAGGAGCCGATGTGCCTCGGGAGTGGTCGGGCCGTTCGCGGCTTCCACGACGATCTTCGCCCGGACACCGGCGGCGTTCTCGCTGGTGATTTGATTTTCAAGGGCCGCGGGGATGAGCACATCGACATCGAGCTTGAAGAGCTGATCGTTGGTGAACGGTTCCCCGTCCATGAATCCTTCAACAGTCCTGTTGCGGCTCACGTGCTCAATCAGCTTCGGAATGTCGAGACCACTGGCGTTGTAGACCCCGCCTTTCCAGTCGGTCACGGCGACGACCCGGGCGCCGGCCGCGCGGAGGAGATCGGCGGACACCGAGCCGACGTTGCCGAAGCCCTGAATGCCGACGGTCGCCCCGTTGATGTCGAAGCCGGCGTGTCTGGCCGATTCGCGCGCGACGATCATGACGCCGCGGCCGGTGGCCTCGCGGCGGCCGAGCGAACCGCCGAGCTCCAGCGGTTTGCCGGTCACCACCGACGTCGTCGTGTGGCCGACGTGCATGCTGTAGGTGTCCATCACCCACGCCATGACCTGTTCGTTCGTGTTCACATCCGGCGCGGGCACGTCTTTTTCCGGGCCGATGGCGTCGATGATTTCCGCGATGTAGCGGCGCGTCAGCGCCTCGAGCTCCCGGCGCGACATCTTCGTCGGATCGCAGATGACGCCGCCCTTGCCGCCGCCGAACGGGATGTGGGCGACGGCGCACTTCCACGTCATCCAGGCCGCCAGCGCGGTCACTTCATCGAGCGACACGCCGGGGTGATACCGGATGCCACCTTTGGCCGGGCCGAGCGTGATGTTGTACTGAACCCGATAGCCGGTGAAGACTTCGATCTCGCCGTTGTCCATCTGCACGGGGCAGGAGACGATGATTTGGCGTTTGGGGTGGGTGAGGATTTTCCAGATGCCTGGTTCGAGATTGAGAATGCGGGCCGCTCCGTCGAACTCCTGGAGCATGTCCTCGAAGATCGATCCGTGTGTGGCCATGACGCTCCTCATCGAAACGGGCCAGCCTAGCACGAAGACAAGGTCCGGCTAAAGCCTCCGCCGCACTCCGCCACTTCGTTTCACTTGGCTGTGCCCGTGCAGCAACTACCGGTGACGCCACATCTGCGATTGGCGCCCTCCACCCATCCATCGGATCCCGTGCATTTGGCGCCGGGACCAATCCACGGCTGAAGAGCCGGCGAAACGGGCAATTGCCTGTGAAAAAGGCACTTGACCGAGGACCACGACGCGAGAAGAATGGCCGCAGGCGACCGGTTGCGGGCGCAGGCGCGGGCGCGTGCCGTTGGCAGCAACGGCGGTTGGCGCCGTCCAGCTACACAAAGACTATCTGAATTTCTTCGAGTTCGTCGCGAGTCTCTGGAAGATGCGGCAGTTGAATCTCCGCGAAATTGCCATGATCTTTGAATACTATCTCCTGAATGTGAAGGATCATGAAGATTAGCAACGATGCATTGGAGCGTACGCTCTCTCTTCTCGACGATTACGAAGGCCTCGGCCAGGACGACCCCTTGCCACACGAGTACCGTCGTGAGTTTGTTTCCGTCACACTTGACGACGGACGCCAACTGGAGGCGTGGGCGTACGTTGTGAATCGGTCGCTCGAAGGATTGGGGCGAATCCACTCTGGGGACTTCGCAGAGTGGCGCAAGTCGCGGGGTGCCTAGCACGGCATGCAGCCGGCGGGGCCTGAAACACCGTGAGCGCCGCGGCTGATGCCGATTTGCGATCGCGATCATGCGGGCAGCAGCCGCAAAACAGTTCGATATAATGCGTGAAGATGAAAGCGGTTGCCGAGACCGACAAACAGCGCTGGCAACGCGAGACGCTCGATCCGGCCCTGAAGAAATCGCCGGAACGTGCGGCGGCGTTTACGACGATCTCCGGCTGGCCGATCGATCGCCTGTACACCGCCGAGGATGTCGAGGGCATCGACTATGCGCGTGACATCGGCCACCCGGGCGAGTTCCCCTACACGCGCGGCATCCATCCGAGCGGCTACCGCGGCAAGCTGTGGACGATGCGGCAGTTTGCCGGGTTCGGGACGCCGGAAGACACGAACGCACGCTACAAGGCCCTCCTCCACGCCGGTGGAACCGGACTGAGCGTCGCCTTCGATCTGCCCACGCTCATGGGCCGCGATCCGGACCACGAGCTGTCGCTGGGTGAAGTGGGGAAGTGCGGCGTCAACGTCACGTCGCTCGCCGACATGGAGACGCTCTTCGACGGCATCTCGCTCGCCGACATCACGACGTCGATGACCATCAACTCGCCCGCCGCGATGATTTTCGCGATGTACCTGGTCGTCGCCGAACAACAGGGCGCCGATTGGCAGACGCTGTCGGGAACCATACAGAACGACATCCTCAAGGAATTCATCGCGCAGAAGGAATACATTTTTCCGCCCCGCCCGTCGATGCGGATCATCACCGACATCTTCGCCTTCTGCGCGGCCTCGGCGCCGCAGTGGAACACGATTTCGGTGAGTGGTTACCATATCCGCGAGGCGGGAGCGACGGCCGCCCAGGAGCTGGCCTTCACGCTGAGGGACGGCTTCGAGTACGTGCGGTGGGGCGTGGACGCCGGCCTCGACGTCGACCGCTTCGTCCCGCGCATGTCGTTCTTCTTCAACGCCCACAGCGACTTCTTCGAGGAGATCGCAAAATACCGTGCGGCCCGCCGGATCTGGGCGCGCGCGATGCGCGAGGGGTTCGGCGCCAAGAGCGATCGGTCGTGGAAGTTGCGATTCCACAGCCAGACCGCCGGCGTCTCGCTCACCGCGCAGCAGCCGTACAACAACGTCGTCCGGACGGCCCTGCAGGCGTTGTCGGCGGTGCTGGGCGGCACGAATTCCCTGCATGCCAATTCGCTCGATGAAGCGCTCGCGCTGCCGACGACGGAGGCGGCGCGGCTCGCGCTGCGCACGCAGCAGATCATCGCGTTCGAAAGCGGCGTCACGGGCGTGGTCGATCCGCTCGGCGGCTCGTATTTCGTCGAGAAGCTGACCAGCGACATGGAAGACGCGGCGCTCGACTACTTCGACCGGATCGACGCGATGGGTGGCATGGTGGAGGCGATCGAGCGCGGGTTCCCCCAGCAGGAAATCGCGGAGAGCTCCTACCGGTTCCAGCAGGCCGTCGAGCGCAACGAGAGGATTGTCGTGGCCGTGAACGACTTCGTCGAAGCGCATGAACCGCCAATCGAGATCCTCTATATCGATGAATCGGCGTCGGAGACGCAGCTCGCGAAGCTCCACCGCCTGAAAAAGACGCGCGACGCCGCCGCGGTCGACCGCGCCCTCGACCGCCTTCGAACGGCCGCTCGCTCGACCGCAAACGTGATGCCGCCGATCCTCGACGCCGTCCGCGCCTATGCCACGATTGGCGAGATGTGCGACGTGCTTCGCGACGTGTTTGGCGAATATGAAGAGGTCCCGGTTATCTGATGCGGAAGATCAGAGTCGTCATCGCGAAGCCTGGGCTCGACGGCCACGATCGCGGCGCCAAGGTCATCGCCCGCGCGCTTCGCGACGCCGGCATGGAGGTGATCTACACGGGCCTGCGCCAGACGCCTGAACAGATCGCCTCGGCGGCGCTCCAGGAGGACGCCGACGTCATCGGGTTGTCGATCCTGTCCGGCGCGCACAACCATGTCGCGCCGCGTCTGATGGAGCTGCTCGCTCGACACGGGCTGGACGATGTGCTGGTGCTCATTGGGGGGATTATTCCCGATGTGGATATCCCCAATTTGAAAGCCATCGGTGTCAAGGGCATCTTCCTGCCGGGCACGACGATGCAGGAGATCATCGACTTCATCGAGAAGAACGTGCGCGAACGCGTCGGATCACCGTAGCGGCGAGCTGCCAGCGTCAGGCTACAGATCGCTGCTCCTTCCTCCGATAGATTCTTGAAGGTGCCGCAAACCCTCCTCCTGGCCGACGATAGCGTCACGATCCAGCGCGTCATCGAGCTGACGTTTGCAGACGAGGACATTCGGGTCGTGGCCGTCAGCAACGGCGAACAGGCGATCGCGCGCGTCGAAGAGCAGCCGCCCGACATCGTGCTGGCTGACGTCGGGATGCCGGGGAAGAACGGCTACGAAGTCGCCCGGTACATCAAACAATCGCCGTGGCTCGCCCACATCCCCGTATTGCTGATGACTGGCGCGTTCGAACCGATCGATCAAGCGCAGGCGGCGGAAGTCGGCTGCGACGGGGTGCTGGCCAAACCATTCGAGCCGCACGCCGTCATCAGCCGCGTCAAAGAGTTGCTCGCACGCGGCCGCTCTGGATCAGCCTCCTCCGACGTGGAAGCCGCCCCGCAGCCGGTCGCGGCGGACTCTTCGTCGAGGTTCGCGGCGCCAACGGACGCGATAGGCCCTGGCGGCGCTCCGGCCGCGCCGACATCGCGCGCGGACTACTTCGACCAGCTCGATGCGGCCTTCGCCAAGCTGCCTGGTTCCGGTAAGGACGCGCCAGCCGTCGACTTATTCCGTCAGCACGCGACGAAGACACCGGACGCGGCCGAGAATCGCTGGGACATCACGCTGCCGGGGGCGCCGGCACAGGTTCCTCCGATCTCGTACGCCTCGCCGCAGGCGGACATCGAGCGTCCATCGCCACCGGCGGCGACGCCCGCGATCGCGTCCGGATCGCCAGCCGTGTCCACGCAGCCGTTGCCTCCGCTCGCCGAGGCGTTCGCGGCGCTGCTGGCGGCCGAGCAGAATATGCCGGCTTCGTCCCAGACCGCGTGGTCGCCGGCGCCGCCCATGGTGACGGACGAGCTCGTCGAGCAGGTCACCCGCCGCGTGCTCGCACAGCTGTCGGACCGCGTGATGCGCGAGACCGTGGCCGATCTCGTCTCGACGCTCGCCGAACGGCTGATTCGGGAAGAGATCGAGCGAATCAAGGCCTCAATCAAGTAGTTGGTAAATTGGTAAGTTGGTAGTTGTCGCTGACAGGCTGCGATCGGCTTGCTCTTCTCACGGCGTCTCCGCTCACGGCCGTATCGCTCCATTCAGCCGATGGATCGCGAATGGGCGTAAGTCACCGCGTCCCCGAGTTCTCCGCGCGCCGGACGCGCGCTCCGACCGAGGGTGCTGAGTTAACAACACCGCTCGACCGCACATGGCCCTCCGCGCTTCTGGATCGTCTTCTTCCCCACGGTGGACGACGATTCCCGGGCGATGGACCAAGCTCGACATCGTCGCCAACCTCCACGAGCGCATCGAGAACAAGGAGCTTGAGAACGCGGTCCGCAACTTCATCGCAAAGAACCCGTGGTTAATCGCATCCCAGTGGGAGATGTTCCAGGTCGGGATCGGTGTAAAGAACCTGATCGCGGAGGCAGCGACTAAGTCTGGGCTCGTGCAGACTTCATCGGCCGGGCAGAAGCGCGTCGACCTTGCGCTGTCAAGCGGTGATCATCTCATCT
>JAHFUI010000008.1:13169-62301 GCA_023265175.1 Acidobacteriota bacterium | reverse complement strand
GACCACGCGCTCTCCCATGCCACCCCAGATGCTCCACGTCCGGGGGCAAGGGGGTGTTGTGCGCGTCATCGACAAAACTTGACTCAAGTACTCAGATTTCACGTGGTCAAGGCTTCTAGCGCGAGCATGCGCCCGACAGGCATCCCCGCCCCGGCGACAACGACGCGGGTGCTCATTCTGCTCTGCCTGATGTACTTCATCAACTACATCGTCAGGGTCAACGTGAGCACGGCCGCCGCGGTCTTTCAGCCCGAGTTGCATCTCACCAACACGCAGGTCGGACTGGTGTTTTCCGCGTTCGCGTATCCGTACCTGTTGTTCCAAATCATCGGGGGCTGGGTCAGCGATCGGTTCGGCGCGCGGCGGGCACTGACGATCTTCGCGGTGATCTGGTCGGCCGCCACCGTGTATATGGGACTGACGAGCACGCTGACGGGGATGATCGTCAGCCGCGTCATGCTCGGACTCGGCGTATCTGCGTTGCCGACCGCTACCCGGGCGATGTCGAGTTGGATGCCCGCGGCGAAACGCGGGTTCGCGCAAGGCATCACGCATTCGTGCGCGCGGCTGGGGAACGCACTGACGCCGCCTCTCATCGCCTGGTTGATCCTGGTCGTGACGTGGCGGGGATCGTTCGTCGTCGTTGGCATCGTGAGCTTCGGCTGGGCCATCGCATGGGGGCTGTACTTCCGGGACAACCCCTCCGATCATCCGGGCATCACGTCCGCGGAATTGGACCGGCTGCCGGCACATGTTTCCCAAGGCGAGCGAAACAAGCAGCCGGTGCCGGTATTACGCTTGGCGCGTCGCATGCTGCCGGTCACCATCGTGTATTTCTGTTACGGGTGGACGCTCTGGTTTTTCCTGGCCTGGATCCCATCGTATTTCTTGCACAGCTATCAACTGAAGCTGAGTAATTCCGCGTTGTTTGCATCCGGCGTCTTCCTCGGCGGCGTGCTGGGCGATCTGCTCGGCGGACTCGTGAGCGATCGGATTTTCGAGCGAACCGGCGACCGGAAGAAGGCGCGTCGCAATCTGGTGATCTTCGGATTTCTGTGCTCGATCGTGTTGACGCTGCCGGTCCTGCTGCTGCACAACGTCGGCGTCGTCGCGCTGTGTCTGAGCTTGGCCTTTTTCTTCGCGGAACTGACGGTCGGGCCGATGTGGGCCATTCCCATGGACATCGCGCCCCGCTTCTCGGGCTTCGCGAGCGGCTTCATGAATACAGGGTCCGCGCTGGCGGCGATTGTTTCCCCGCTGGTGGGCGGATACATCGTCGACAAGACCGGTAACTGGGAGTTGACGTTCGTCGCCGGCATCGGCTTGCTGCTGTGCGGGTCGGTCCTGGCGTTTTTGATGAAGCCCGAGGAGGAGCTGCATGTGCAGCTCGACGCAGTGCTGGCCGCTGGCGCCCGGCCACGCGGTATAATAAGAGGTTGACTTGTCTCCCAGCGGCGGTTCAGCTTTCTAGCTTTCACCTATGCAACTTGGAGCGCTCCGGGCTCTCGAATTCGATCGGATCGTCGAGGCCGTCCGAAGCTTCGCGCTGACGCCGATGGGCGCGGAGCGCCTGGGCCGCCTGGAACCGTCCACTGATCCGCAAAAGGTCTCTGAGCAGCTGGCCGCAACCACAGAAACGACGCGCTACCTGGAGCTCAATGCGCTCTTTCCGTTGCGTGCGTCGAGCGATTTGTCGCAGCTCCTCGGCGCGCTCACGGTCGAAGGGCGGCCTCTCGAACCGCTGCGACTCATCGCGCTCGCCGACTTTCTCGATTCCATCGACGATGCGCGCGCCGGCATTCGTCGCGCCAGCGGATCGTTTCCTTCGCTCGAGGCGGTCACCGGCGAGGCGGCGTCGTTCAAACGCGAAACCGCGCGCATCCGCGAGACGATCGAATCCTCGGGAGACATTGTCGACACGGCCAGTACGGAGCTGCGGCTGATTCGGGAGCGGCTCCGCAAACAGCGCACGCGTCTGCGCGGCACGCTGGAGTCGTACCTGCGCGGCAAGGACACCGCGAAGTACCTGCAGGAGCAGGTCGTCACCGAGCGGAACGGCCGGTACGTGCTCGTCATCAAAGCCGAACACCGGAGCTCGATTCCGGGGGTCGTGCACGGCACGTCGACCAGCGGGGCGAGCCTGTTTCTCGAGCCGCTCAGCACCGTCGAGATCAACAACGACATCGTCGCGCTCGAGGAACAGGAGTTCGAAGAGATCCGGCGCATCCTGCTGGCGCTCACCGATTCGCTTCGCAGCCGCGCTTCGGATCTGCAGCGCACGATCGAAGCCGCGACGGCGCTGGACGTCCTGCAGGCGCGCGCGCGTTTCTCGACGCTCGTCGGCGGCGTCCAGCCGGCACTCTCGACCGACGGCGCGTTCGAGCTGCAGGCGGCCCGGCATCCGCTCTTGATGCGGGAGGTGCTCGAACGGATTGAGTCCGACGTCGTGCACGACGAGACGGCGAGCGGCGCAAGAGTTGGCGAGACGCACGCTTCAGATCGATCCGCAGCAGGACGCGCGGACAAACAGTCGAACGCGCCCGTTCCCGTCACCATCAAGGTCATTCCGCCCGCAACGTGCCTGCTCGTCACGGGCCCGAACACGGGCGGGAAAACGGTGGCGCTCAAAACGGCGGGCCTGCTTGCCATGATGGCGCAGGCCGGCCTGCACGTGCCCGCCGCGGACGGTTCGCGGCTGCCGGTGTTCCGATCGCTTTTCGCCGACATCGGCGATGAGCAGTCGATTGATGCGAGCCTGAGCACGTTTTCAGCGCGCATCGCGAATATCGCGGCGATGGATCGCGGCCTGGCCGTGCCGGCGCTCGTGCTGCTCGACGAAGTGGGTTCGGGGACCGATCCAATCGAAGGCGGCGCGCTCGGGGTCGCCATCGTCGATCACTTCCGGCGGCGCGGCGCCACGGTCATCGCGACGAGCCACTACGACGCGCTCAAGACATACGCCTCGACGACCCAGGGCGTGGCCGGCGCCGCGTTCGGCTTCGACGCCGACACGTTCGCGCCGACTTATCAGCTCGTGTACGGATCCGCGGGCCGAAGCCTCGCGCTGGAAATTGCCGCGCGCCTCGGTCTGAACCCGTCGCTGGTCGCCGCGGCGCGTCAGAACCTCAGCGCGCGCGAAGCGCAGTTGTCCGAACACCTCGCGAAGATCGATCGCGACATGCGCGCGCTCGAGCACGAGCATCGCCTCGCGACACGCGAGCGCCAGGCGCTGGAGGAGGCCGAGGTCCGGGTGCGGCACCGTGAAGAGGCCCTCCGCCAGCGCGAGGAGACGTCCCGGCTGCACTTGAACGAAGAGATCGAAACGCAGGCACGCCAGGCGCGGCGCGAAATCGACGATGTGATCTCGCAGTTGAAGACGAAGACCGCCGCAATCGCGCAGGAGGGAAGCCGCGGCGTGTCGACCGGCGAGACCGGATCCGTTCGCGCCGATGCGCGCGCCGCGATCGATACCGTCGTGAAGCGGTACCTCGAGCCGCTCGAGGAACCGCGACCCGACGTGCCGGCCGGGCACGCTCCGGTCGTCGGCGACCGCGTCGTGGTGGGTGGTTTAGGCCTCGAGGGCGTCGTGACGTCGATTCATGACGGCACCGCCGATCTCGACGTGCGCGGCAAGCGGATACGCGTGAGCATACGCGACCTTCGCTTCGTCGGCGCCGCCGTGACTGCGCCGGCGCGCGTGAACGTGCAGTTGCAGCCACGCGACGGCGCGCTCGCCGATCTGAACGTCATCGGATGCAGCGTCGACGAGGCCATCGCGCGCGCTGAACGGTTTCTCGACGAGTCGCTCCTGACCGACCAGCGCATCGTGCGGTTCATTCATGGGTACGGAACCGGCCAGCTCAAGCGCGCGCTCGCCGGCTTTCTTCAGCAACACCCGTTGGTCGCTCGGTTTGCGACGGCTCCTCCCGAACAGGGCGGAGGCGGGGTGACAGTCGTGGAGTTGAAGGACTGACGATGTAATGCACAATGCAGAATGCGCAATGTGACCAACCTCGCATCGCGCGTTTTGCATCATGCGTTTTGCATTTTGCATTTCATGGGCCTGTTTCCACAACGGTTTATCGACGATCTGCGTCTGCAGGCGAACATCGTGCAGGTCATCCAGGAGTACGTGCCGCTGAAGCGGGCGGGCACGACGTTCAAGGGACTCTGTCCGTTTCATTCGGAGAAGACGCCGTCGTTCTCGGTCAATCCTGATAAAGGATTCTTTCATTGCTTTGGCTGCAACGTCGGCGGCGATGTCTTCAAGTTTCTCGAGCTTCACGAAAAGATTGGCTTCCAGGACGCCGTGCGCATGCTGGCGCAGAAGTTCGGGGTCGCGGTGCCCGAGGAGACCGAAGGCTCCTCTGACGATGCCAGGCGGGATGCCAGCGTGCGTGAGTCGCTCCTCAAAGTCCACGAGATTGCGGCGGCATTCTTCCGCGAGCAGCTCGCCAGCCCCGCCGGCGCTCGCGCACGACGTCAGCTCGCCGATCGTGGCGTCGACGCGAAGGCGATCGAGTCGCTGGGGCTCGGCTTCGCCCCGACTGCGTCGACGGCCTTGAAGAACGCGCTGCTCGCGCACGGATTCGCGCAAGGTCTTCTGGTGCAGAGTGGATTGATCGTCCAACGCGACAACGGGGATATCGTCGATCGCTTTCGCAACCGGCTGATGGTCCCGATCTGCCGCGATTCGGGATCGGTGATTGCCTTCGGCGGCCGCGCCATGGACGCCGACCAGGTGCCGAAATATCTCAACTCGCCCGAGACGCCGATCTACTCGAAAGGGCGCACGCTTTACGGGCTGAACCTGTCGAAAGCGGCGATTCGCCAGCTCGGGTACGCCGTGCTCGTGGAAGGCTATTTCGATTTCGCGCAGGTGTTCCAGTCCAACGCGGCGCCAGTCGTCGCCTCGTGCGGCACGGCGCTCACGCCGCAGCAGGCGCAATTGCTTCGGCGGTTCACGACCAAGGTCGTCCTCAGCTATGACCCCGACGCGGCCGGTCAGGGTGCGGCCGTCCGGTCGTGCGAGCTGCTCGTCGCCGAAGGCTTCGACGTCAACGTCGCGGTGCTGGATCCGGGGCAAGATCCCGATACGTACGTTCGACGCAACGGCCCGGATCAATACCGTGAGAGGCTGCGCAATTCTCGGCCATACTTGGAATATCTGCTCGACCAGGCGGCCGCCGGGCTCGACTTCGGCCAGGACGACGACCGGCGCCAGTTCCTCGCAAAGATGCTCGCGGTGGCGGCCAGGATTCCAGACCCCGCCGCGCGGGACCAATTTGGCGATCGGATTGCGCACAAGGCGCGCATTACAGAAGAGGTGGTCCGCGCCGAGATTCGCAAGGCGGCGGTCAGCCGCCGAGCCACCCTGACCGACCGCGAGCTGCCGTCGTTCGGACAGATGAAATACGCGGAAAAGGGGCTTATTTGGGCGCTGATCCATAATCCTCGAGAAGCATTCGACGCGATGGTCGGGCTCGATGGGGAGGATTTGGACGCCTTGGCTGGCCGCGAAGTCTTCGAAATGGCCCGGAACCTGCACGATCAGTCGGGCACGTTCTCACCGTCGGCCCTTTTGCAGCGTCTAAGTACGGTGAACAATCAGCTGGTCACCAGCATCGCCGCCAACCCCACGCCGCCCGCCCCGGCCGCCGACTGCGCCCGGGCCATCAAGCGGTTGAGGTGGGAGCGTGAGCGCGCTGCTATTCAACGGGAAATCGACCGGCTCCAAGGGCTGGGAGCCGGTCAGTATGGACATGAGATAGACGCACTGTGGCAACGAAAGATAAACCTCATTCATCGGATCGAAGAGCTCACGTAACCCCGGAGCGGGGTGCGCAGGAACGCGACGGCGCGCGCGGGACCGCCCGGAGTCCGGGCTCGCGGGCATTGGAGGATACGCACTTGTCGATCGAAGAAAAATACGACGAAGTCCGGCAGCTCATCACCATCGGCAAGGAAAAGGGCTACCTGCTCTACGACGAAGTCAACGAGCTGCTGCCGTCGGAAATCACGTCCTCCGATGAGCTCGACGACCTGTTCAACACGTTCGGCAGCGCGGGGATCGAGGTCATCGACTCGGACCAGAAGTACCTGCGCGACGATGTCAAGCCGATCGACCGGACCGGTGAGGGCGCGGAGGAGCTCGAGCTGGATCTCACGCCGGGCGCGCTCGACAAAACGAACGATCCGGTCCGGATGTATCTCCGCGAGATGGGCACCGTGCCCTTGCTCACGCGCGAGGGCGAGGTCGAGATCGCCCGCCGGATCGAGCGCGGGAAGCTGGCGGTCATCAAATCGATCTCGCGGACGCCGCTCATCGCCAGGCGAGTGATCGAGCTCGGCGACAAGCTGTATGCCGGCGATCGAACGATCCGCGAGCTCGTCATCTTCAACGACGAAGAGATCACGGACGAACGGATTCAGGAACGCTCCAGGCAGGTCCAGAAGCAGATCGACGCGGTCCGCAGGGCCCGCGCCGCGTCGGAAAAGCTCGAGGAGAAGCTCCGCAACACGCCGCGAGGCGCGACGACCCGCGACAAGCGCAAGTACCGACGCGCGCGGTGGGCGGCCATGCGCGCGCGCATCGAACTGTCGACCTACATCCGCAAGATCGAGTTCACCGAATCGGTGAAGCGCCGGCTGATCGACGACATGAAAGATGCGGTCGATACCGTTCAGAAGGTGCAGCGCGAGATCGAATCGGTCATCCGCCAGCTGAACCCCAAGAACAAGAAGCAGCGGCTCAGGGAAGAGGACAAGAAGAACGCCGTCCGCCAGATCAAGGAGCTGCGCCTCACGCTCAAGACGATGACCGACGAGCTCGGGCAGGCGCCCGACGAACTGAGGGCCACGCTCGAGACGATCATCCGCGGTGAATGGCAGGCCGAGCAGGCCAAGAAAGAGCTCGTCGAAGCCAACCTTCGCCTCGTCGTCTCGATCGCGAAAAAGTACACCAACCGCGGGCTGCAGTTCCTCGACCTGATTCAGGAAGGCAACATCGGGTTGATGAAGGCGGTCGACAAATTCGAGTACCGCCGCGGGTACAAGTTCTCCACCTACGCGACGTGGTGGATTCGACAGGCCATCACGCGCGCGATCGCGGATCAGGCGCGAACGATCCGGATCCCGGTCCACATGATCGAGACGATCAACAAGCTGATTCGCACCTCGCGCGCGCTGGTGCAGGAGCTCGGACGCGAGCCGACGTCGGAGGAAATCGCCAAGCGCATGGACATTCCGGTGTCGAAGGTGCGCAAGGTCCTCAAAATCGCGCAGGAGCCGATCTCGCTCGAGACCCCGATCGGCGAAGAAGAAGATTCGCATCTGGGCGACTTCATCGAAGACCGTCAGGTCGTCTCGCCGGCCGAAGCGGTGATCAACCTGAATCTCAGGGAGCAGACGGAGTCGGTCCTCAAGACGCTCACGCCGCGTGAAGAAAGGGTCATCAAGATGCGCTTCGGCGTCGGGGACGGCAGCGAGCACACGCTTGAAGAAGTCGGCCAGAGCTTCGCCGTGACCCGCGAGCGGATCCGTCAGATTGAAGCCAAGGCGCTGCGTAAGCTCCGTCATCCGTCACGGAGCCGGAAGCTCCGGGCGTTTTTGGAAGGACGAACGACGTAGTCAAGTCGACAGTCGACAGTCGACAGTCGACAGTCGGCAGTCGGCAGTCGGCAGTCGGCAGTCGGCAGTCGGCAGTCGGCAGTCGGCAGTCGGCAGTCACCGTGCGATTCCGACTGGCGACTGAAGACTGTCGACTGTAGACTGGTTCGGGCCCATAGCTCAACGGTGAGAGCCGCCGGCTCATAACCGGCCTGTTCCAGGTTCGAATCCTGGTGGGCCCACCAACATGACCAAGGAATGGCAAATTGAAGATCGCAGATTGCAGATTGATTGCGAGAATCCAGGCTCCGCCCCGGCGGGGCCTTTTTTTTGCCCGACTGAATGAATGCTGACCTCGAACGGCTGATCGCGCTCCAGCGGCTGGACACCGCCGCAGACTCCGCCGGCCGCCGCCTTGCCGATGAACCCGAGCGCGAAAAAGCGCTCCGGGCGCGTCTCGAAGCGGTGCGGACCCGCGTCGCCACCTCCAAAGAGCAACTCGCCACGAACCAGAACGCGCGCCGCGCCCTCGAGAAAGACGTGGCGCTCCATCAAGGGCGGTTGTCCAAATTCCGCGATCAGTTGATGGCGGTGAAGACGAACGTCGAATACCAGGCGGTGCAGAAGGAGATGGCGTTTGCCCAGGGCGGGGTGAAGACGATCGAGGACAAGGTGCTCGAACGGATGCTCGAAGCCGACGAACTCGCGGCCGTGGTCAAGCGCGCGGAGGCCGAGCTCGCGGCCGAACAGAAAGCAGTGGACGCGGACCGCCGGAGCATGACCGCCGAACACGGCGAGTTGCAGACGTTACTCGAACGCATCGAAGGCGAACGTGCCGAGATCGTCGCGGCGCTGAACAAACAGGTGCTCGCGGTGTTCGAGTCGGTGGCGCGCAAGCGCAACGGTATCGCCGTCGCGGAGGCACGCAATGGCATCTGCACCATCTGCCACGTCCGCCTGCGCCCTCAGGTGTTCAACACGGTGCGCCGCAACGACGCGATCACACAGTGCGACAGCTGCAACCGCATCCTGTACTTTGTGCCCACCCCCGCGGCGGCCGCCACGCCGGACGACGTTGATCAGCCAGCACCTTGAATTCGGAACCTTGAGCCCTGAACCCGGAATCGTCGCCTCTATCGACGGCGGCGCTCGCGGCAATCCCGGCCCGGCCGGCTACGGCGTCCGCATCGAGCAGGCCGACGGCACGCTCGTCGAGGAGTTCTGCGAATCGATTGGCGTGGCGACCAACAACGTCGCCGAGTATCGCGCGCTGCTTGCGGCGCTGGAATGGGCGCGGGCTCACGGCCATCGCGCCGTGCACGTGCGATCGGATTCGCTCCTCCTCGTCCAGCAGATGCGCGGCAACTACAAGGTGAAGCACCCCGGCCTCAAGCCGCTGTACGCCGCCGCGCGCCTGCTCGCGCACGACATCGGTCGCGTGACGTTCGAACACGTCGGCCGCGCGCTCAACGCGCACGCCGATCGGCTCGCGAACGCCGCGATGGACGCGCCGCTTCGTGGAAGTTCAAAGTTCAAAGGCGAAAGTTAGAAGTAAGTCCAAAGTACTTCCCACTTCCACTTGCTTTCCACTTTGAACTTTAGGCTTTAAACTTCCTGATGGCTGCAGCCAGGCAGCCGGATCGCGACCCATCGCGTCGGTACGAGCAAAACGCATCCGGATGGCTCGCGGTGCAGAGCTCCGCCGCGAACACCTGACCGGCTGGAACGCCGGCTTCGATGAGCTGGTCGCGCGCCGCGGTCCAGAAATCCAGGAACCAATGGCCTGTGCGATTTCTCAATCCATTGAGCGGTGGGTTCGTCGGTGATTGATCAGGCTCGCTGTGGAACCAGCGCGACAGGTCGGGGGCCGGAAAGCCGGCTGCTTCGAACTGACTCCGTACGTCGGTGCCGACCTCATAGCAGCACGACCCTATCGCCGGCCCGATGGCGACGACAAGATCCGACGGACGGCTGCCGAATGCCTCCGCCAGCGCCCGCACCGTGACCGCTGGCACGCGAAGGGAGACGCCCCGCCAGCCCGCATGCGCCGCCGCGACCGAGCCGGTCCGCGAATCGGCGATCAGCAGCGGCACGCAGTCCGCCGTTTGGATGCTCGGCACGACCGACGGATCGTCGCTGAGGATCACATCCGCCTCGGCGTGCTCGGCCCTCGCCTGTCCCGTGCGCTGGACGACCACGCTCGCGCCGTGCACTTGGTGGACTCGCAGCAAATGGTCCGACCCGACGTCCATCGATCTGGCGATATCGCTCCAGCTCGCGGCGTCACCGGCTGTAGATCCGGATGAGCCCAGAGGCCACGACCGCGTGGTGAACAGGTGGCGGGCGATGGCTTCGAGCGGCCGGCACACGAGCGCCGTTCCCGCGTCCAACTGTCTCCATTCGAACGCACTGCTCGGTTGAGGCAGTATCATTTCTGTGGTGGAGCGTTTTCCCTTTGAGCAGAGACTATGCCAAATATCATCGGGCTCGGGTTCGATGCGACCGATATCGACCGCATCGAGGCGACGATCGCACGGTATGGCGACCGCTTTCTGCAGCGGATCTTCACGGCCGGCGAGATTGCGTACTGCACGCATCGGCGCGTACCCGCGATTCATTTCGCGGGCCGCTTCGCGGCGAAAGAGGCGGCCATGAAAGCGCTCGGGACCGGTCACTCGCAGGGCGTGCTGTGGTGCGATATCGAGGTCGTCCGCCACGGTGGCCCGCCGCACCTGCGTTTTCACGGGGGTGCCGGACATCGGCTGACCGCCATCGGCGGCCAATCGTCGCTCCTGACCATCACGCATTCCGATGAATTGGCAATGGCGCAGGTCCTGATTCTCGGCGGTTAGCTCCTCGGTTAGCTCCCTTCCGCAGCGTTCGCAACGCCAGTTGGCGTTTACCACCGGCCTCAGCTCCTCCGGATCGGCCGCTCAGATCGCACCACGCCAAAACCCAAATTCCACCACCGGTTACGTCGACGCGTCCGCAATCGCGCGCAGGCATTCGTCTTGATGACGCTAGGAGCGTGTCTGAGAAACCGGAACACGCTCCTAGCTAAATTTAGGAGCCTGTTTCGGTCATTACTCGGACTCCTAGCGAGTCGTCCGGCGCGGCTGGTTGCGCAGCGTCACTACGAAGGAGACTGTTATGATCGTCAAGATTACGCCAAACGACAAGGGCAACCCTCCTGGAAAAGTCGCCGAGGCTGAATTGCATTTCACGGAAGGGCCGCTCGACGGCCTGAAGCTGATCGGCTTTTCCATCTGGGAACGCCGCGGTGGCGCGGGTGGTTACAACGTCACGTTCCCGGCGCGCTCGTACACGATCAACGGCGACCGTCGCAGCTTCGCGCTGCTCCGGCCGATTGTCGACACGACGGCGCAAAACACCGTGCGTGAGCTCATTCTGCAGGCGTATCAGGAGTACGAGGAGCGGGCCGCCATCGCGACGTAATCGGATCTGGTAACCGGGCAATTGCAATTACCAAATTACTCAATTACCAGATTCCGATGTCACCCTATGACCGGCAGCACGCGCGCGTTTTCCTGCTGTCGTTTCAGGGGGAGCGTCCATTCCTCGCGCAGGCCCTTGGCGAACTCGGCCTGGAGAAAGGACGCGTTCATGCCGCCGTCGATGATGTCCCAGGGCAGGACGGCGTCATGCGAGCGGTCGCGAAAGATGTAAGAGTCCGCGTCGACGCCCGCTTCGGCCACGGCAGCGCTCCATTGCTGGCCGTTGCGCTCGGCCGCCTCGATCGCGGCCGCAACCCGGCGGTCGCCGAGGGACAGCAGCGCTTGATGGTACGAATGCCGTTCTGACTTGATGTTGAAGTACACGTTGTCGAGGTCCGCAGTCAGGCCGCGCAGCCGCTTGATCTTCTTGTCGACGACAGTCGGATCTTCCATGGGCAGCCACTGGTAGGCCGTCCCCGGCTTTGGCACGAGCGGATTCACGCTGCCGATGATTCGGCCGATCGTGCCCCGCCCGCGCGCGTGCTTCATCATGCACTCGCGCAGCTGGATCGTCAGATCGCGAATCGCGACGAGGTCCTCGTCCGTCTCGGTTGGAAGGCCGATCATGTAGTACAGCTTCAGGTTCTCGATCCCGCTGGCGAAAATCAGCTCCGCGCGATCGAGGATTTCGTCGTTCGTGACGGTTTTGTTGACGACGCGACGGAGGCGATCGGACCCGGTTTCGGGCGCAATCGTGATCGTCCGCTCCCCGCTCTCGCGCAACACCCGGACGATCGACTCGGTGAGATCGTCGAGGCGGAGCGACGCCGGACTGATTGAATAGCCCATCTCGTTGAGCCGCGCCAGAATTCCTTCGATGTCGGGGTGATCGCACAGGGCGATGGACACCAACCCGACGCGGCTGGCGTGAGGTCGCGCCGCAGCAGCCAGATCGAGGATGCGTTCGGTCGGAAACGCGCGAACCGGCAGGTAGTTGTAGCCGGCCCAGCAGAAGCGGCACAAGTTGGCACAACCTCGGACGACCTCGATCAGGAACCGGGATCCGAATTCAGTGTCAGGCGTGAAGACGCTGGTCGCGGGCGGATCAACCGCCTCCGTGGTTTTCAGCGCCGCTTTGCGGACGGGGACCGGCGCGTCCACGCCGGGGGACGTGGCGTAGCCGGCGAGCGTGCCGTCCGGCGCGTACTGCGGCTCGTAGAAGCGCGGAATGTAGAAGCCGCGCTCGGTCGCGAGGCGGCGCAAGAGATCGTCGCGACCGGTCGCCGCCGACAGCGCGCGATCGAACGCGGGAATCAAGGATTCGCCTTCGCCGACGGCGATGACGTCGGCGAACGGCGCTAGCGGTTCGGGATTGACGAAGGTCACCGCCCCGCCGATCACGATCAGCGGATGTCGCGTGTCGCGCTCGGCTGCGCGTCCCGGAATGCCGGCAAGGCGCAGCAGCGTGAGGACGTTCACGTAATCCCATTCGAAGGAGACGGAAAACGCGAACACGTCGAACTCTGCCACGGGCGTCTGCGATTCGAGGGTGACGAGAGGCGCTTTCGCGGTGAGAAGCTCCGCGAGCTCCTGCTTGGGCGGCAGGAAGACGCGCTCGCACACGATGTTGTCCTGCGCGTTCAACAGACCATAGACCGTCTGGAACCCAAGATTCGACATCGCGACCCAGTACGTGTTCGGAAACGCGAGGGCGATGCGCACACGACCGCCGTGCGGCTTGCGAACGTAGCCGACTTCTTTCGACAGAATTTCGAGTGCGCGTTCGCGTTGGGCCCAGGACTTCATGATTGGAAATAATCACGCCAGGACGCGCGAGGAAGCTGGCGGCGATAGAACCGCCTGTCCTGATCGATGTCGGGCCGTCCGGCGCTTGCTGCTCCGACGCCGACGCTCCCGTGTGCCGTGGATCTATTTACTTTACCACCAGGACGCTCGTCTGCCCCCGTGAGGATGACCTGACCTGGACATGGACGAAAGCATCGCCGATCCGGTGCCCGATCTCAGCCTTCCTGCCGGCGTAGAAATGCGGGGACGTCGAAGGGGCCATTCACGTCTTCCTCCAATGGGTGACGCAAAGAGTCTGCGCCAACCAGGTTCGGAAGCGGCAGTGTCGTCGCGGGCGCCTGCGGCGCGTCTGCGCCGCCCTCGCCCATCGGCAGCGAAATCTCGATCGCCGGCCTGCGTCCCGCCGAGAGGCGCCGCAATGTCAGCCGTTCGGTAACCGCTGCTGGCACGACGGATACGGCCGCGGCGGCGCGCAGGCGCGCAGGGTCTCCGTACCGGGTCATATCGACCGGCGTCTGAGCGGCGGCTCCCGCAGTGCTCACGGCTGCCCGCGGACCGAAGCCGGTGGCGATGACCGTAATCTTGACCGTTCCCGTCAACGCCGGATCGACCACGGCGCCGAAGATGATGTTCGCGTCTTCGTCGGCGGCTTCCTGCACGATGGACGAGGCCTCGCTGACCTCGACGAGCGACAGATCGGGGCCGCCGGTCACGTTGATGATGACGGCTCGCGCGCCGTTCACCGACGCGCCTTCGAGCAGCGGACTCGAAATCGCGCGACGCGCCGCTTCGACCGCACGGTCCTGACCGTCCGCAATGCCGGTCCCCATCATCGCCAATCCCATGCCGGCCATGATGGTCTTCACATCCGCGAAGTCGAGGTTGATCAGCCCTGGCACCAGAATCAGATCCGAAATCCCTTGAATCGCCTGGCGCAGCACATCGTCCGCCATCGCGAATGCCTCGGTCAGCGGCGTCGTCCGATCGATGATCGTGAGGAGCCGTTCGTTGGGAATCGTAATGATCGTGTCGACGCACTCACGAAGCGCGTCGAGCCCTCGTTCGGCCTGCACCTGCCGCTTCTTGCCCTCGAACTTGAAGGGTTTGGTGACGACCGCGATGGTCAGCACGCCGAGCTCACTGGCCAGACTGGCGATGACCGGCGCGGCGCCCGTACCCGTGCCGCCCCCGAGACCGGTCGTGACGAAGACCATGTCGGCGCCGTCCAGCGCCTGAATGATTTTTTCAGTGTCTTCGAGCGCGGCCGACCGACCCACGTTCGGATCGGCGCCCGCGCCGAGTCCCTTGGTCAGCCGGCTGCCGATCTGCAGCTTGATCGGCGCCTTGCTGGTGCGAAGCGCCTGCAAGTCCGTGTTGACGACGATGAGCTCGACGCCATCGAGTCGCGCGCCGACCATCCGGTTGACCGCGTTGCTGCCGCCGCCGCCAACCCCGATGACCTTGATTCGCGCTGCCATGTCTTGCTCATCGTCGAGGCGAAGGCGCAGGCGGCGCTCATCGCCGCCGTCATCAATGTTCGGCGTGTTGTGCAGTTCGGCCATTCGTCGCTCCTTTTTAAAAGAATTCCTTGAACAGGCCGCGTAGGCGTCCGGCGACGCGGCCGAACGCACCGGCACCCACCGGCACGCGCACAGCGCCGCCAATGGAGTTGCGGTACGCGTAGAGCACCAGCCCGACACCGGTGGCGAACCTGGGACTGTTCACGTGATCGGCGAGTCCGCCGACGCCGGCCGGACATCCACGCCGGATAGGCAAGTCGAAGATCTGTTCGGCGATTTCCGGCATGCCGTCGAGGATGGATCCGCCGCCGGTCAGCGCGATGCCGGAATTGAGGCTCTTCTCGTAACCCGCGCGCCTGATTTCGTCCCACACGAGATGGAAGATCTCCTCGGCGCGCGGTTGAAGGATCTCCGAGAGGATACGGCGCGCCATCACCCGCGGCTTGCGGCCACCGACGCTCGCCACTTCCATCGTTTCGTCCTCGTCGACCATGCCGGACAACGCGCAGCCACACTTACGCTTGATCTTTTCGGCGTCTGGAACCGGCGTGCGAAGACCGACCGCGATGTCGTTGCTGAAGTGATCGCCGCCCAGGCCGATGACCGCCGTGTGCCACAGGCTCCCCCGTTCGTAAATCGCGATGTCGGTCGTGCCGCCGCCGATGTCGACGAGCGCCACGCCGAGCTCCTTTTCGTCCTCGGTCAGCACCGCCTCACTCGCCGCCAGCTGCTCGACGACGGTTTCGGCGACGGCGACGCCGGCCCGGTTCACGCACGCGACGATGTTCTGGGTCGAGTTCTGGCTGCCGGTGACGATGTGCACGTTGACCTCGAGCCGGGCGCCGGTCATGCCGACGGGCGCCCCGATGCCGTCCTGTTCGTCGACGACGAAATCCTGCGGCAGCACGTGTAGAATCTCCCGCCCCGTCGGCAGCGAGACGGCCTTGGCCGCGTCGATCGCCCGCCGGACATCTTCGCGCGTGATCTCGCGCGTCCTCCCTGCGACCGCAATCACGCCGCGGCTGTTGAATCCCTTGATGTGCGGACCCGACAGCGCCAGATGCACGGAATCGATCTCGACGCCGGCCATCAGTTCGGCTTCCTCGATCGACTTCTTGATCGAGTCGACGGCGGCCTCCAGGTTGACGACGACGCCGCGGCGGATGCCTCGCGATTCGGCGACGCCAAGTCCGACGATATCGAGCCCTTCACCGTCGAGCATCTCGCCGACGACGACGGTCACTTTCGAGGTTCCGACGTCGAGCCCGACCAGATACCGCTCTTTTCGTGCCACGCTGCCTCCGGGATCGTTGAGGCTTATCGCCTCGTTTTGGGAGCTCCGGCCGGCGCCATGTTGCCGGCGGGCCGCACGTAAATACGGCCGTCGAACCGCAGGTCGACGTAATCGATATCGGCGACGCGCTCACGAAGGGCCGGCGCGAGCTCCAGATACGACTGCAGCCGCTGCAAGAACTGCTGATCGCCAAGCCCGATCACCGCCGGGTCGCCGGTCAGGATCACGGCCGCGTTGTGCACATCCCGCACGTCCACTTGTGAGAGCCGCCGGGCGACCTCCGGATTGGACCGCAGCGCCCCAATCACACGCGCGGCCAGCTCCACCCGCGCGCCGTCGGTCATCGTGCCGGCGTCGGCCCGCGCGGATAGGCCGTCGATGATCGGCAAATCGAATTCCGCGTACTGCGGTCCGTATTCGTCGATGAGCACGCCGCGGTCGTCGACCAGATACATGAGGCCATCGATGCGTCCGACCCCAATCGGCCGCCGCTCGGAGACGACCACTTCGACCGTCGAGGGCAGCGATCGTCGGAGATCCGCGTCGCGGATCCAGGGCGACGACAACAGGCGACGCCGCCACGCATTCAGATCGGTCCAGACGAGGCTCTGGCCGCGCAGGCCACTGAGCACGGCGAGGACCTCGCCGCTCGACAACTGCTCGTTGCCATGCACGACGATTCGTTCGATTTGAAGCATGTGGGCCTGCCCCACGATTCCCGCGCTGTGGTACGCCCCGACCAGCACGACGGCCGCAATCAGCCCATAACCAACGGTTCGTTCCATCCACACGCGCCAGTTTCGGCGCTGCCGCGCCGGTTTCACGTGGGCGCGGCGAAACCGTTTGTCGGCGGCGACGGCAACCCGACTCACGTGCCGCTCCCGGTCGCGCTGTCGGCGTTCGCCGCCAGCGCGTCAATCAGCCGTTCCACCACGCTTCCGATCGAACCGGCGCCGAGCGTCATCACCACGTCGCCCGGGCGGGCGATGCGGACCAGCGCGGGAACGAGATCGTCCAGCGCCAGCACGACGTCGACCGGCGCGCGCGTGCCCCGTCGAATGGCCGCCGCGAGCGCGTCGAGGGTGACGCCGGCGATCGGATCCTCGCCGGCCGCGTAGATGTCGGCCAGCACGACGTGATCGGCAGCGGCGAGTGAGGGACCGAACCCTTCCATCAACGCCGCGGTCCGTGTGAACCGATGCGCCTGAAAGGCGACAATCAGCCGTCGATTGAGGGCGCGCGCTGCGGCCAGCGCCGCGGCGATCTCCGTCGGATGGTGGGCATAGTCGTCGACGACGAGGACCCGGTTGGGCTCGCCACGCACCTCGAAGCGACGTTCCACGCCACGAAATTCCTGAAGGCCCGCCCGAATGCGATCGAACGACAGCCCGAGCTCGAGGCCGACGGCGACGGCCGCCAGCGCGTTCTGCAGATTGTGACGGCCCGGTACTTGAAGTGAGAGCCGTCCCAGCGCCGCCGGCTCCGGCGGCTCGCCGGCGCGGCGGCCGCCACGCTTCACGATCGCCTCGATTCCCAGTGGTTGCAGGACCACATCGGTTGCGGTCACATCACATCCTGGCGCGTCGAGGCCGTACGTCGTCACGCGGCGCGTCATGCGAGGCATGATCGCGGCGAGGTTCGGATCGTCGGCGCAGGCGATCACGCTTCCGTAAAACGGGACCTTGTTGGCGAAGTCGACGAACGCCTGCTGGAGGTCGTCGAAGCCGCCGTAGTTTTCCAGATGCTCGTGATCGATGTTCGTCACCACTGCAATCGTCGGGAACAGCTTCAAGAACGAGCGATCGCTTTCGTCGGCCTCGGCGACCATGAGCTCCCCGCGGCCGAGCCGCGCGTTGCTGCCGAATGCGCTCAGGCGGCCGCCGATGACGGCTGTCGGATCGAGGCCGGCCCGTTCGAGCACCAGCGCAATCATCGACGACGTCGTCGTCTTCCCGTGCGCGCCGGCGACGGCGATGCTGAACCGCAGGCGCATCAGCTCCGCCAGCATCTCCGCGCGCGGGATCACCGGAATCTGGCGCCGCACCGCTTCGCGTACTTCAGGATTCGTCGCCCTGACGGCCGACGACACCACCACGACATCGGCGTCTCCGATCGACCGAGCATCGTGTCCGTGCGCGACGGGAATGCCCAGCGACGCGAGACGATCGGTGACCGCCGAGCGCCATTCGTCCGACCCGCTGACGACGAACCCCAGATTGGCGAGCAGCTCCGCGATGCCGCTCATGCCGCTGCCGCCGATGCCGATGAAATGCACGCGGCGCGTTTTGCCTAGCACTCCGCACCCCAAACCCGCAACCCGGAGCCGAACCCAGAACCCTGAACGCTGAACGCTGAATTCCTCACATCTTCACCAGCTCGAGCGCCCGATCGACGATCATTTGCGCCGCGTCGGGGCGCGCCATCTTCCGCGCGGCGGCCGACATCCGCATCCGGGTCTCGCGGTCGGTCGCGAGCGTCAGGATCCGGCGGGCGAGCGTATGGCCCGTCAGGTCCGACTGGATCAGCACCTCCGCGGCGCCGGCCGCCGCCAGCGCCTCGGCGTTCTTGCGCTGATGGTCGTCGGTCGCCGTCGGCAGCGGGATCAGAATCGCCGCCTTGCCAGCCGCCGTGATCTCGGCGAGCGTTGTGGCGCCGGCCCGGCAGACAATCAGATCGGCGCGTCCGACTCGCCGTCCCATGTCGTCGAAGAACGGCGCAACGTCGGCCGCCAACCCCGCTTTCCGGTAGGCGGCGCCGACCATCGCCACATCTCGGTCTCCCGTCTGGTGCGTGAGATGAAGACGGGGCGCGTGGGCCGCCAACTCCTCCGCTGCCTCCACCATGGCCACGTTGATCGCGTGCGCGCCCTGAGAGCCGCCAAAGACTAAAACCCTCGCGCTCGACGCTTCTGCATCTGGTTCCAACTCCTTCCGAGCCTCGACGGATTCGACCGCCTTCAGGAACTCCGGCCGAACCGGATTACCGCTGACGAACGCCTTCGCGCCAAAAAACGTCGTCGTCGATTCGAACGTCACCGCTGCGGCCCGCGCGAACGGCGCGAGCAGTCGGTTGGTCAGCCCAGGCACCGCGTTCTGCTCGAGCAGCAGCGTCGGAATCCCGCGGAGCGCGGCAACCAGGACCACCGGCCCCGAACTGTAGCCGCCGACTCCGAACACGAGGTGCGGACGGCGGTTGGACACGACCCGCCAGGCATCGGCCAGACCGAGCGGCAGCAGGATCGATCCGCGCACGCGCGCCGCGAGCGACTTGCCCTTGAGGCCCCCGCTGCGAATCAGATCCAGCTCGAAGCCTTCGAGCGGCACGACGCGCGACTCGATCCCGCGCCACGTCCCCACGAACGAAATGATCGCATCGGGCCGTCGCGACTCGATCTCGCGTGCGACCGCAATCCCCGGAAACAAGTGGCCGCCGGTTCCCCCGCCGGCTATCACGATGCGCAGCCGCCGTGATTGCTCTGCCATGTACGTCGTGTCCAGCCTTGGCCGGACCGTCATCTCCGTCTCGTCTGGTACTCATGCTTCCGACGAAGCGTGCTGCGACACGTTCAACAGAATCCCCATCCCGAGCAGGTTGATCAGCAGCGACGACCCGCCCGCGCTGACAAACGGCAGCGGGATCCCCTTGGTCGGCATCAGCCCGAGCACCACGCTGATGTTGACCAACGCCTGGACCGCCACCATCGTCGTCAGCCCCAGCGCCAGAAAGGCACCGAAGCGATCCGGCGCACGGAGCGACACGCGCATGCCCCGCCATGCGATGACGCAAAAGCAGACGACCACCGCGGTCGCGCCAACGAGGCCGAGCTCTTCCGCGATGACGGAATAAATGAAATCGGTGTGCGGCTCCGGGAGAAAGAACAGCTTCTGCACGCCGTTCATCACTCCCTTGCCCCACACCCCGCCAGTGCCGACGGCGATCAGCGACTGAATGATCTGGAAGCCGGCGCCGAGCGGATCGTTCCACGGATCGAGAAACGTCAGCACGCGCTGGCGGCGGTATGCGGTGCCCATGACGAGAAACGCGATGGCCGGCAACGCGCAGAGCGCGGCGCCGAGGATGTAGGTGTAGTTGAGGCCAGCGGCGAACACCATCACGGTGGCGATCGCCACCAGCGACATCGAGGTGCCGAAATCGGGCTCGAGCAGAATCAGTCCAACGAGACACACCACGACGGCACCTATCGGAATGAGCGAGTATCCCAGCTCGTTGATCCGATTCATGCGGCGCTCGAGCACGGCGGCCGTGAAGAAGATCGCGCTCAGCTTCGCCAGCTCGGACGGCTGAATCCCCAGTCCGCCGATGGAGAACCACCGCCGCGCGTTGTTCACTGGAGGGCTGAACAACACCGCAACCAGGCCGAGCGTGACGAACGCGAGCGACGACCAGATGAATGCCGGCTCTTTGTAGGTCCGATAATCAATCCGCATGGCCACGCCGAGCACGGCGATGCCGAGCGCGGCCCAGAGCCCCTGTTTCGTCAAGAAGAAGTAGGGGCGTCCGGTCCGCTCCATCGCCACGACAGCCGAGGCGCTGTAGACCATGACGATGCTCAGCGCGACCAACAGGATGGTCGCGATGAACAGCGCGGGGTCGGACTTCAGCTTGCGAGCCATATCTCCTAGTCCGCCTTCATCACAGCCCCGCTGCGCGGGGGCTAGCCGTCTTGACCGAAAAACTTGACTCATTCGGTGCAAGTTCTTGGGACTCAAGACGGCTAGGGCGGCCGGGCGTAAAGGCCCGGCCCAACGTTTCGACGACGTTTCGTGTGTCGCGCGCGGCCTTCGGGCCGTGCCTATAGCTGAACCGCGCTCCACCCGAAACAACGGCCGGCGCCGGTCACACGTCCGTGCGCCCTCACATCGCGCGCGCGGTAGGATCGCCGTGAGCGGCCAGCAGTCATCAGTCGGCCTCGGGCAAGGGCACCAGCTTCGCAGACCGGGGCAGCCTGCGTTCCCAGCAGCCAGTCCTTCACCGCGATAAACCGACTGACGACTGCTCACCGCTCACGTCTGGTCCGGCTGAAGCCGGACACTACCTGCGGTCGATTTCTTCCTGCGTACGCGCGATCCGCGCGACCTCCTCCTTGAAGCGCCTGCCGCGTTCCGCGTAGTCCTGAAACATGTCGAAGCTCGCGCAGGCTGGCGCGAGCAGCACCACACCGTCCGGCTGGGCGAGCGCGTGCGCCGTCGCGATCGCTTCCTCGAAGGATGCCGCTTCGTGCACCTCCACCGCGCCCTCGAGCGCCTCGCGCACTTTGGCCCTGGCTTCGCCAATCGCCACCACGGCCCGCGCCCGGCTGCTGAGCGGCTGGCGGAGCAGCGTCAAATCGCCCCCTTTGAACCGGCCGCCGATGATCGGCACGAGACGCTGTTCGAAGCTTTCGATCGACCGCAGCGCCGACTCCACGTTGGTCGCCTTCGAATCGTTGACGAACCGCACGCCGGCGACCTCGGCGACCAGCTCCATCACATGCTCGAGGCCCTGAAACGTGTCGACGGCCGAGGCCATCGCCGCCGGCGCCGCGCCGGCAATGGCGCCAACCGCCGCCGCCGCCATGACGTCGTTGACCAGGTGCGGTCCGATCAGGTGCACGGCGTCGAGCGGGACGAGCGGCTGGGCGGCGCCCCCTCGTCGCTCGACAATCCACTCGTTCTCGATCACGACGCCTTCGTCAATCGCCGCGCGCCTGGCAAAGTAGCGTTTGGCCGCGCGGCCGCGCCTCGCGAGCTCCAGCACCGACGGGTCGTCCGCGTTGATCACCGCCCAATCGGTTTCGTCTTGATTTTCGAAAATCCTCGCCTTCGCGCGTCCGTATGCGTCGATTGTCGGATGGCGATCGAGGTGATCCGGAGAAAAGTTCAACATCACCGCAATCCACGGATGGAACGTGTCGATCGTCTCGAGCTGGAAGCTGCTCGTCTCTACTACGTGCAACGTGTCGGGCGTCGAGTCGACGACCTGCGCGCAGAGCGGCGCACCGATATTGCCGCCAACGGCGACCTTGAATCCGGCAGCCGCGAGCATCCGTCCGGTCAGTGCTGTCGTCGTCGATTTCCCTTTGGTGCCGGTGATCGCAATCACGCGGCCCTGCAACCAGCGCGAGGCGAGCTCGATTTCCGCGATGACGGGCACGCCGCGGCGGCGGGCGGCGGCGATCGCCGGCTGTTCGATCGCCACGCCGGGACTCAGCACGATCAGGTCGGCCGTCGTGAACGTGTCCGTCCGATGTCCGCCGAGCTCGACTCGAATGTCGAGCGCGCGCAAGCGGGCACTTTCCGGCACCTGGGTCCGCGTGTCCGACAGCGTCACCTGCGCACCCCGCCGCGCGAGCAGCTCGGCTGCGGCCAGGCCGCTGCGTGCCGCCCCGGCGACCGTGACATGTTTTCCCTCCACCGAGAACGTCATCGCAGTTTCAGTGTCGCCAGCGCGAACAACGCGAAAATGATCGCGACGATCACGAAGCGCGTGATCACCTTGGGCTCACTCCATCCCATCAGCTCGAAGTGATGGTGCAGTGGCGCCATGCGAAACAGCCGCTGGCCGCCGGTCATCTTGAAATAGCCGACCTGCAGCACGACGGAGAGCGCTTCGAGGACGAAGACCCCGCCGACGAGGCCGAGCAGCAGCTCCTGCTTGATGAGAATCGCAACCGTGCCGAGCGCGGCGCCGAGCGCCAGCGATCCGACGTCGCCCATGAAGATTTCCGCGGGGTACGAGTTGTACCAGAGGAACCCGAGCGAGGCGCCGACGAGCGAGCCGCAGAAGATCGTCAGCTCCGCCGCCTGCGGGAACCGCACGAGCAGGAGGTATTCGGCGAAGACCCGGTGTCCGGTGACGTAGGCCAGCGCGGTGTACGCGGCCGCGGCAATCGCGAAGATGCTGATCGCCAGGCCATCCAGACCGTCGGTCAGATTCACGGCGTTCGACTCGGCCGTGAGCACGAAGATCGCAAACGGCAGGTACCACCAGCCGAGATCCGGAATGAGCCGTTTGAAAAACGGAAACACGAGGCGCGTGCTGTACGCGCCCTCGTGCGCGAGGATCAGGAGCACGACGCCGACCGCGGTCGCGGCGAGCACTTGGCACGCGAGCTTGTAGCGTGGCCTGAGCCCATGATGCGATCGCCGGACGATCTTCAGGTAGTCATCGAGAAATCCGATGCCGCCGAATGCCGCCGTCGTGACCACGGCGATCCACACGTACGCATTCGTCAAGTCCGCCCACAGCAGCGTCGGCACCAACGACGCCGTCAGGATGAGCAACCCGCCCATCGTCGGCGTGCCTGCCTTCGGACGGTGCGTCGTCGGGCCTTCCTGCCGGATCACCTGGCCGATCTGAAATTCGCGCAGCTTGTGGATCATCCACGGCCCAAGCGCAAGGCTGATCGCCAGCGCGGACAGACTGGCCGCGGCGGTTCGGAACGTGATGTAACGCGTCACGTTCAGGACCGACAGCGTGTGGGAATCCAGGGGATACAGCCCCTGATACAACAGGTGGTACAGCATCAGGCGAACTCCGCCTCGAGCCGCTCCACCACGCGATCGGTCCCAACGCCGCGCGATCCCTTCACGAGCACCAGATCGCCAGGACGGACAATGTCCGCCGCCGCGCCGGCCGCCTCGTCGCTGGCCGCGAAATGCCGGACGGCGTTCGCCGGCATGCCCGCATCGATGGCCGCCATGGCGAGCGCCGCCGCAGGCCCGCCGCCGACAGTCAGCAGCACATCGATCCCACCGCGCGCGGCAGAGCGGCCCACCGCCTCGTGAAGGGCGATCGCGCGATCGCCGAGCTCCAGCATCTCGCCAAGCACCGCCACGCGCCGCAACGCCGTCCGCTCACGCGCAAGGACATCGAGCGCCTGTCGCGTCGCCGTGGGATTGGCGTTGTAGCTGTCATCGATAATCGTCACCCCGCTCGGCAGTCGAACGACTTGTCCACGATGAGCCGCCGGCTGCAGATTCCGCGCCCGTTCGGCGATCGCATCGAGCGATACCTCGAATTCGACCGCCACCGCCGTCGCCGCCAGCACGTTCGCGAGGTTCCCCCGGCCTACCAGCGGCGTTGTGATCTCGAACGCGCCGCGCGGCGTGTCGAGCCGGGCCGTGATGCCATCGATGCCGCGATCGACGATCGCGGATGCCCGGACGGCCGCCGGCCGCTCGATGCCGAACGTGACCACCCGCCCGTCAAACGCCGGCGTCTTCCCCATGATCCGCTCGTCGTCGGCGTTGGCGACGAGCAGCGTGGCCGCGGTCGCCCGCTCGAGGATCTCCGCCTTGGCGTCGCAGATCTCGTCGAGCGACCGGAAGAAGCCCAGATGCGCCTCTCCGACGTTCGTCCACACGCGGACGTCCGGTTCGGCGATGCGTACCAGCGTGCTGATCTCTCCAGCGTGACTCATCCCCAGCTCGACGACGGCGATCTCCGGCCGCTGCCTCAGATCGATGAGCGACAGCGGCAGCCCGATGTGGTTGTTGAAGTTTCCGCGGTTGCGGATCACGCGATACCGCGCCGCGAGAAACTCCGCCGTGATTTCCTTCGTCGTGGTCTTCCCCGCGCTTCCCGTGATCGCCACGACCTTCGCGCCCGACTCGCGTCGTACCCGATGCGCCAGCGCCTGCAGCGCCAACGTCGTGTCGTCGACCTCAATGACAATCGCGGAGCCAACGCGCGCCCGGCCGCGAGGCAGCACGACACCGCCCGCGCCGGCGGCGAGCGCCGCGGGGGTGAAGTCGGCGCCGTCAAACCGCTCGCCACGGATGCCGACGTACAGCTCGCCCGTAGTGAGCGTCCGCGTGTCGATCGAGACGCCGGTGAACTCGCGCGCCGGGTCGCCCGACACGAGATCGCCGGCCATCGCCTCGGCCACCCATTGCGCGGTCAGGCGAATCTCGCTCATCCAACGCACGGGCTCCCACCCGCTCCTTACACCACGCCGGAGTTGGTCCGGCGCGCCAGCGCTTCGCGCGCCACCTCCACATCGTCGAACGGCAGAATGCGGTCACCGATTGCCTGGTACTTCTCGTGACCCTTGCCGGCGATGAGCACGAGATCGCCCGGACGTGCCAGTTCGATCGCCGTGGCAATCGCCGCGCCGCGATCGGCGATCGTCAGCAGCCGCTGTCCGCTGTCGGTCCGCCGATCGGCCGTCAGACCGCGCTGAATCTCCTCGATGATGCGGCCCGGATCCTCGGTGCGCGGATTGTCCGACGTCACGACGATGACGTCGCTCAATCGATCGGCGACCGCGCCCATCAGCGGACGCTTCGACCGATCGCGATCCCCGCCGCAGCCGAATACAGTGATGAGCCGGCCGCGCGCGAGCGGTCGCGCCGTCTCGAGAAGGTTCCGCAGCGCATCGTCGGTGTGCGCGTAATCGACCACCACCGTCAGTTCGTCCATGGCGTTCGACACGACCTGAAATCGGCCGGGCACGCCTTGCAGCGACCGAATGCCGCGCTCGATCGCGTCAACGGACACGCCGAGCGCCGTCGCGGTAGAAACCGCCGCGAGGATGTTGTAGACATTCGGCCGGCCGACGAGCGAGGAGCGGACCTGAATCAATCCGTGCGGCGTGCGCACGTCGAATGTCAACCCTTCGAGGGAGAACGACAGCGGTCCAGGCCTGATGTCGGCCGGGCGGCTCACGGCGTAGGTCACCGGACGGCCCACCGTCTCGGCCAGCGCCGCGCCGCGCGGATCGTCAAGATTGATGAGGCTCGGCGCGTCGCGCGGCAGCATCTTGAACAGCCGCCGTTTGGCCTGAAAGTACTCCTCCATGTCCGCATGAAAATCGAGGTGATCGCGCGTGAGGTTCGTGAACACGCCGGCGGCGAACGTCGTGCCATCGACGCGTCGCAGCGACAACGCATGCGACGACACCTCCATCGCACACGCGCCGCAGCCGGCGGCAACCATCTCGCGCAGCATCGCCTGAACCTGGGGAGCTTCCGGAGTGGTCCGCGTCGCATCACGCAGATCGCCGCCGACCTTGCATACGACGGTGCCGAGAATGCCGCAGGGGATCCCGGCAGCTTCGAACACGGCCGCCACGAGATACGCGGTCGTCGTCTTGCCATTCGTGCCGGTGATGCCCACGACCTGCATGGCGGCGCTCGGATGGCCGTAGAAGGCGCAGGCAAGGAGCGCGAGCGCGAGACGCGCGTCTTCGACGATGGCCCAAGGCACGCCGGCCGGCGATGCCGGCGGTTGTTCCGACACGACCGCCACGGCGCCGCGTTCGATCGCCTGATGCGCGAAGAACGCTCCGTCGGCATGCAGCCCTTTGAGCGCCACGAACACGTTCCCGGGCCGGACCGCCCGTGAGTCGAAGGCGATGCCGGTCACGAACGGATGATCGGTCCGCGCCTGGTCGTCCGTGCGGGTGAGCCCGCGTGCGCGCAGCACGGCGGACAGCTCGTCCCACGTCATCGGCGCGCGCTCGTGAAAAGATGTGTCGGCGCCCGTTGAAGCGTGAGGCGACAGATCCCCGCCGCATCGATCGGGGCCCCCGGCGGCGGATCCTGCGCAATGACGAACCCGTCACCTGACATGCGCGCCGTCAACCCCGACCTGACAAGGCGGTGGGTCGCCTCCCGGGCGCTCATCCCGCTCAGATCCGGCACGGTTCCCGGCGGACCATCTGACACGAAGCTGACGACTGGCGCCGTCGTCGTCGGAAGGGCCACCGGCACGTTGCCGTCGTTGCGTGCAACGAGAATCGGCGGCTCGGGGTCGACGCTCCGAGGAACGCTGAGATAGCGAAGCGTCGCTTCGGCGATACGCTTGAAGACCGGCGCCGAGACGAAACCGCCGGTGTTCGGATAGGTGCGCGGCGAGTCTGTCACGACGATGATGGCCACGACTGGGTTGCGCGACGGCACGAATCCGACAAACGACGCGTTGTAATCGGACGTCGAATAATGGCCGTTGACGAGCTTGGCCGCGGTGCCAGTCTTGCCGGCGATGGTGTAGCCGGGAATCTGCGCGCGGGTCGCCGTCCCGTGCGGGTTCTCGACGACGCCTTCCATGATCGTCGTGAGCGTGGCGGCAGTATCGGCGCTGATCGTCCGGCGCACGATCTTCGGCAGCACCGCCCAGCGGCGGTTGTCGCGGTAGATCGCCCGGACCACTCGCGGCTCGATCAGCTCGCCACCGTTGGCCACGGAACTGACCGCCGTGATCATCTGCAGCGGCGTCACGCCGACCTGATAGCCCATCGACACCGACGCGAGCGCGCTCTCGGTCCACTTCGTCGGATTCCAGACGATGCCCGGGCTCTCGCCGGGAAAGTCCGGCGACACCGGATGCCCGAATCCAAACAACGACACGTAGCGGCTCAGCCGCTCGGTCCCGACCCGCAACCCGATCTTGATCGCGCCGATATTGCTCGACCTGATGATGACGTCGGCGAACGACAGCACGTGGTAGTTGTGATGGCTCGCCTCGGTCACCGGCTTGGCCCGTCCGGCGATATAGAGCACGCCGGGATTCGTGTCGATCAACGCGTCGACCGGCATGACCTTCTCTTCGATCGCCGCCGAGGCGGTCACGACCTTGAAGGTGGATCCCGGTTCGAACAGATCCTGAACCGCGCGATTCCGGCGATCGATCTCGTCGAAATCACGATAGGCGTTCGGGTTGAACGTCGGCTCGTTTGCCATCGCGAGAATTTCGCCGGTATGCGGGTTCATGATGATGGCGCTGCCCCCGGCGGCGCGATTGGCGACGACACCCGCGTGCAGCTCGCGCTCGGCGACGTGCTGCAAGTACTCGTCGATCGTCACCTCGATCGTCGCGCCTGAGGTCGGCGGCCGCTCGATCCGGCTGAAGGCATGTCGTCGCGCGTCGGTCTGCACCAGCACTTTGCCGCTCTTGCCGCGGATCTTCGAGTCGTACGCCACTTCGAGCCCGTTCAGCCCGGTGTTGTCGACACCGACATACCCGAGCACATGCGCGGCGAGCTCGCGGTTCGGATAGAACCGCCGGCTCTCCTTGACGAAGAAGATGCCGTCGAGGCCGAGCGCTTCGACGCGGCGTTTCTGATCGGGCGACACCTGCCGGCGCACGTAAGTGAACGTTCCACGATGGAAACGATCGGTCAGCGTCTGTCGTTCCTTGGTGGTGCAATCCCCGAGCGCGCCGCACAGCGTCGCCACGGCGGCGTCGGGCTCGCTCATGTCGGAGGGGACGGCGTAGATCGTGTCGGTGTCGACGCTCGTGGCCAGGACGCGGCCTTTCCGATCGACAATGTCGCCGCGTTTGGCCGGCGGTTCGATGGTGCGCGTGTACTGTTTCTCGGCGCGCGTGACGAGGTCGGCGTGTCGAACGATCTGCAGGTACACCAGGCGCGCTTCGATCCCTGCGACCCAGCACGCGATCGCCACGGCGATGACGATCGTGCGGCGCTTCAGGGTGACGCGCCAGTCGGGAGCCAGGTCGGGCGGCCCCGCGCTGCGTGCGTCTCCGCCCAGAACGCCGCCGATGCGCTCGAATCTCGCGGCGCCGGAATCTTCCCGGCGCGGGAAGCGCCAGAGTCTCACCGGCGTGCGACCACGGACATGGCCGGAGGATCGGCCGCCAGCACCCGTTCGATGATGATCGCGTCGCTCTGCGACGGCGCGACGAGGTGCAGTTGCTCCATCGCCAATGCTTCAATGCGCTTCGGCGACCGCAGCGTCTCGATTTCCAGCCGATATTGGCGACTCAGTTCATCCTGCGCGGCGCGCTCGCGCTGCATCTCCTCGACTTTGTAGCCGTGGCGCAGGAACTCGAAGTGCTGCCACGCCGAGAAGAGCAGCACGAGGACCAGCAATCCGGCTATGCCGACCGATTTCCACAACTCGCGCTGCCGCGCTTCGTCGACCTCGCGGACGATCGGGTTGTTGCGAACGTCTTTCTTGATGGCGTACTCGAAGGCTTCCATGTCGTCCGGTCCCCGTCTTGAACCACCAAGGTCACAAAGCCCACAAAGAAATCTTTGTGGCCTTTGTGTGCTTCGTGGTTCAGATAATACGTTCCGCAGCTCTCAACTTTGCGCTGCGCGCGCGCGGGTTGCGCTGCACTTCTTCGTCGGTCGGCACGATCGGCTTCTTGGTCAGAACTTTCATCGCCGCCACGTCACTCCGCTCGAGCGCCCGGAGCGTGTGCTTCACGATCCGATCCTCGAGCGAGTGAAACGTGATGACGACCAGCCGCGCGCCGAGCCGCAAGCGGCGAGCGGCGGCTTCGAGAAAACGGTCGAGTCCCTCGAGCTCCCGGTTGACCCAGATCCTGAGCGCCTGAAACGTGCGGGTCGCCGGGTCGATGCGCATCCATCCACGGTGTGGCATGGCCCGCCGGACGATCGCGGCGAGCCGTCCTGTCGTGTCAATCGGTGACTGGCGCCGCGCGTCGACGATGGCCCGCGCAATGCGCCGCGAGTGGCGCTCTTCGCCGTATTGAAAAATCGCATCGGCCAGATCGCGCTCGCTCGAGCGCGCCACCAGATCGGCGGCCGTCTCCCCCGCGCTTCTGTCCATGCGCATGTCGAGCGGCTCGTCGCGCTGGAAGCTGAAACCGCGGCCGGGTTCGTCAAGCTGCATCGACGACACGCCGAGATCGGCCAGCGCGCCGTCGACGACCGCCACGCCGAGACGGTCGAGCACGGCCTCGATCGACCGGTAATCGGCATGCACGAGCTCGACCCTTTCGAGCCACGGCGCCAGCGCCTCGCGCGCCCGGTCCAGCGCTTCGGCATCGCGATCCAACCCGATGATGCGCGCGGCGCCCGCCGCCAGCAGCACGCGTGAATGGCCGCCGAGGCCGACGGTGCAGTCGACGAACACGCCGCCAAACTCGGGGCGCAACTGGTGGAGCACCTCCGCCGTCAGGACCGGTACGTGTCCCGTCAAATGCCGAACTCCGATAGCGCGCGCGCATCGTCGTCGCTGTACGGTTCGCGCTGCATCTTGGTCAGGAAGCGTTCGTGATTCCAGACGTCGAGATAGTTGAATTGGCCCAACACGTCGACGTCGCCGGCCATGGTGGCGGCTTCGCGCAGCCGCACCGGGATCAACACGCGCCCCTGCGCGTCGAGGTCGCCGGCCTGCCCGAAATAATTCACGCGATCGAGAAAGCGCAGTCTCGCCGGGTGCGTGGACGGCATCGCGCCGAGCTTCTGCTCGATGTCGAGCCAGACAGGCATGGGATAGATGCGTACGTATTCGCCGGTGACGCTGGTCACGAACAGATTGCGGCCGTACTTGGTTTCCATCAGCGCGCGAAACACGTTCGGCACCTTGAGCCGCCCCTTGTCATCTATTCGGGCCGGTGCGTTGCCTCTAAGCACGGCGATACCGGTTCTTACAGACCACTTTCTTCCATAAAAGTCCACGCCGATAGTAGAGGAGGCTCGGCAGGAAGTCAACGCAATATCTATCCCATCAGTAAGTTACGCAAAATTTTCGCCTTTTGCTCGCCTCGTCGAAGGAGCAGACGTCGCGCTGAAATTCCGTGCGAAACTAGCCCCTTCGACTAGCATGCGAGATTTGGTGTTCGAGACTATCGATGCTCAGAGCCGCACTCATCGGATTCGGATCGACCGGCAAAACCACGCTCTTTCAGCTGATGACGAGCGCGAAGGACTCCGCGCGCGCGCCGCACGGCCGGACCGAGGCGTCGATCGGCATGTCGAAGGTGCCCGACCTACGCCTCGACCGGCTGACCGCGATGTACAACCCGAAAAAGCGCGTGCCCGCCACCGTCGAGTTCTCGGATCTCGCCGCGCCCGGCAGCACCGGCGGCGTGAAGACCCTCGTCGACGTGGCTGCTTACAAGAACGCGGACGCGCTGGTCCACGTCATCCGCGCCTTTGACGATCCGGCGGTGACGCATCCGGCCGGATCCATCGATCCCGCGCGTGATGCCCAGGCGATGGAAGATGAGCTGATCCTCGCCGACCTCGGCGTCGCGGAGCGGCGTCTCGATCGAATCGAAAAAGATCTCAGGAAGAACCGATCCGCCGAGCTCGAACGCGAACGCGACGTCGTCACTCTCTGTCGGGCCGCGCTCGAAGAAGGACGTCCGCTCCGGGCGCTCGACTTGAAAGGCGATGATCTGAAACGGCTGCGCGGTTTTCAGTTCCTCTCCGCAAAGCCTCTGCTGATCGTCATCAACCTCGATGAACATCAGCTCACGGGCAATGGTCAGGGCGCGGCACGCCTGTCGACCGCCGCCGAGCGCACCGGTCTCACGGTATTTCTCGCGCGGGCCGGTACGGCGGCCGCCGCGGTGTGCGCCAAGATCGAGCTCGAGATCGCCCAACTCGATCCGGGGGACGCGGCCGCGTTCCTGGCCGACCTGGGTCTGGCCGAGTCCGGCCTCGACCGCGTCATCCGCGCCAGCTACGATCTGCTCGGCTACATTTCCTTCTTCACCGTCGGTGAAGACGAGTGCCGGGCCTGGTCGATCCCCCGCGGCACAGCGGCGCAGCTGGCCGCCGGCGAGATCCACAGTGACATTGCGCGCGGCTTCATTCGCGCCGAAGTGGTCGGCTACGACGCGCTCATCGCGCGCGGGACGATGGCCGCTTGCCGCGACCACGGTGAAGTGCGGCTCGAAGGCAAGGAGTACATCGTGCAGGACGGCGACATCATCAACTTCCGGTTTGCAACGTAAGCGAACCGCGGATTACCGGATGTTGACGATCCACACGTCGATCGTGATCCCGGCGTTCAATGAAGCGGCGTCCATCGGCCCGCTCGTCACGGCGTTGCGCGGCGCCTCGACGTGGCACGAGATCCTGGTGATCGACGATGCCTCGACCGACGCGACGGCCGTAGAGGCCGCCGCCGCGGGCGCACGCGTGATTCGCCATCCCTACAACAAAGGCAACGGCGCCGCGGTCAAAACGGGCATCCGCCACGCCACGGGCGCATTCATTCTGATCATGGACGGCGACGGCCAACATCGCCCGAGCGACGCGGCGCGTCTGGTCTCCCATCTCGACGCGTACGATCTCGTCATTGGCGCGCGCGCACGTCACTCACACGCCAACCTCGCTCGTCGTGTCGGCAACGACGCGTTGAACCGCGTCGCGGGCTATCTGGCTGAGAGACCGATTCCGGATCTCACATCGGGATTTCGCGCGGCCAAGAAGGAGTGTCTGCTGGAATTCCTCCACCTTCTCCCAAACGGTTTCTCGACGCCGACGACGACGACTCTGGCGTTCATGAAGGCGGGATACAGCGTCCGCTTCGAGCCGGTCGAAGCGGCCGAGCGACGGGGCAGCTCCAAGATCAATCTGGGCCCCGACGGTGTCCGCTTCGTCCTGATCCTGCTCAAGGTGATGACGATCTTCAGTCCGTTGCGAATCTTTCTGCCGATCAGCGCCGCCGCCTTTCTTCTCGGCGCGGGCTACGCGGTGTGGACCATCGTCACCCAGTCGCACGTGACCAATTCGTCGGTGCTCCTCATCCTTGTGAGCCTCGTTATTTTCCTCGTCGGCCTCGTGTCCGAGCAGATCTCATCGCTTCGCTTCGAGGGTCGGCGATCGTGAGCACGCCGACGGCACTCGTCATCGTGCCGACCTACAACGAACGCGACAACGTGACCCTGCTCGCGGCGGGCGTGATGCAGCACGAAAACGTCCGGCTGCTGATTGTTGATGACCAGTCTCCTGATGGAACCGGTGAGATCGCGGACGGCCTGGCGCGCCAATACGCCGGCCGCCTCGAGGTGTTGCACAGGACGGGACCCCGCGGCCTGGGTCTCGCCTATCTCGACGGCTTCAAGAAAGCCCTCGGCGCATCGGTCGATGTGATCTGCCAGATGGACGCCGACCTGTCACACGATCCCGCGCGGCTGCCGGCATTGATCGCGGCGGTCGCGAATGCGGACCTCGCCATCGGCTCTCGATACGTTCCCGATGGGACCGTCGTCAACTGGCCGCTGTTCCGCGTGGTGCTCAGCCGTTTCGCCAACATTTACGTCCGTCGGGTCACGCGCTTGCACGTGCGCGACTGCACGAGCGGGTACCGGTGCTGGCGCCGCGCGACGCTCGCCTCGTTACCGCTCGATCGGATCTTCTCCGACGGCTACTCGTTTCTGATTGAAACGCTGTACCTCGCCGCCCGGCGTGGCTGTCGTGTGACGGAGGTGCCGATCGCTTTCGTCGAACGGCGTCGGGGCGAATCGAAGCTCTCCGGTGCCGTCTTCGTGGAATCGCTCGTGACTCCCTGGCGCCTCGTCGCCAGAAACTCGCGGCCCTGAAGACGATGACGAATGATGACGGCGGCGGCCGGGCTGCGCGACCTGGTTTCATGCTATGGTGGATGCTCCGCACATGTCAGGCTCTCCCGCGCACAAGCCAGCGGGTCTGAGCGTCTTCTTCCCGGCGTACAACGACAGCGGCACCATCGCCAGCATGGTGATTCGCACCGTGAAAGCCGCATCGGAACTGACGCCGGACTTCGAGGTCATCGTCGTCGACGACGGCAGCGCCGACGGCACGGCCGAAATCGCCGACGAGCTCGCGCGGACCTATCCGCAAGTCCGCGCCGTGCATCATCCGAAGAACCGCGACTACGGCGCCGCACTGCAAACCGGCTTCCGGTCGGCGACCAAGGAGCTGATCTTCTACACGGACGGCGACGCGCAGTACGATCCCGCGGAACTGTCGGTGCTGTGGGCCAGGATGACGCCAGACGCCGATCTCGTGAACGGCTTCAAAATCAGCCGCGCCGATCCGTTTCATCGCATCGTGATCGGACGCCTCTATCACTACATCGTCAGCATCCTGTTCGGCCTGAAGCTGCGCGACGTCGATTGCGACTTCAGGCTGATGCGCCGCGCGATCTTCGACCGCATCAATCTCGCGAAGACCAGCGGGATCATCTGCGTCGAGATGATGAAGAAGATCCAGGACGGCGGATTCCGCATCGTCGAAGTGCCGGTGCATCATTACCATCGCGCGTTCGGCAAATCAGAGTTCTTCAACGTTCGACGTCTCTTCAGAACGGGCCGGGACCTGCTGGTGTTGTGGTACGCGCTCGTCATTCGCCGTGAGCACCTGCGCGCCGGCGTGACGCCGCTCGCCCAGCGGGCCGCCGACCCGGCCAACCGCGTGTATCCCGGTCCGCCGCGCCCGTGACCGTGAGCTACCGCGAGTTCTACCGCAGCCGCAAGGTCATGATCACTGGAGGCCTCGGTTTCATCGGCAGTAATCTCGCCCGCCAACTCGTCGACCTCGGCGCCCGGGTCCTGCTCGTCGACTCGCTGATCCCTGATTACGGCGGCAACCTGTTCAACATCGATGGCATGGCCGATCGGCTGCAGGTCAACATCGCCGACGTCCGTCAGCAGAGCACGATGAACTACCTCGTGCGCGATCGCGACGTGATCTTCAATCTCGCGGGCCAGGTGAGTCACATCGACAGCATGCGCGATCCCTACAGCGACCTCGAGATCAACTGCCGCAGCCAGCTCACTGTCCTCGAGGCCTGCCGTACCTACAATCCAGGCGTGAAGGTCGTCTTCGCCGGCACGCGTCAGGTGTATGGACGGCCGGATTCGCTGCCGGTGAGGGAATCGCACCTGGTGCGCCCCACCGACGTGAACGGCATCAACAAGGCGGCCGGCGAGTACTACCACCTCGTCTACAACAACGTGTTCGGGGTGCGCGCCTGCTCGCTGCGTCTCACCAACGTGTACGGCCCACGCCAGTTGATCAGGCACAACCGCCAGGGCTTCATCGGGTGGTTTATCCGGGTCGCCATCGAGAACGGCGTGATCCACATCTACGGCGACGGCTCGCAGCTCCGCGACTTCGTCTACGTCGACGATGCGGCCGATGCGTTTCTGCGGGCGGGCGCCGACGATGCGTGCAACGGCGAAGCGTTCAACGTCGGCGGCGAGGCGCCGCACAGCCTCCGCGAGGTGACGGATCTCCTAGTCGATGTGGCGCAGTCGGGACGAGTTCAGTACGTCGAGTGGCCCGCCGAGAAAAAGGCCATCGACATCGGCAGCTTCTATGCCGACTCGTCGAAGTTCGCTGGCACCACCGGCTGGGCGCCGTCCATCTCGCTGCGTGATGGACTTCATCGAACCGTGGCCTTCTACCGGCAGCACTACCGTCAGTACGTCGACGCCACAGACACGCCGGAGCCGAGCAGCCCGTGACCGTCCCGCGCATCCCATTCGTGTCGTTGACGCCCGGCGAGGACGCCCCGGAGATTCGGCGCGCGATCGATCGCGTCGTCGCTCGCGGCTGGTTCGTCCTCGGCCCCGAGGTCGAACAATTCGAACAGCAATTCGCAACGGCGGCTGGCGCGTCGTATGCGGTTGGCGTCGGCAGCGGCACCGATGCGCTCATGCTGATCCTCCGGGCGCTGGAGATTGGACCGGGCGACGAAGTCATCACCACGCCGTTGTCCGCGGCGTACACAGCGCTCGCCGTGACGATGGTCGGAGCCCGGCCGGTCTTCGCCGACATCGATCCCGTTCGCTACACGATCGACCCCGAGCGGATCGCTGAAGCGATTGGACCGCGGACGCGAGCCATTCTTCCGGTTCACCTGTACGGGCAGGCGGCCGACATGGCGGCGATCGACCGCATCGCGACGGCGCACAACCTGCCCATCGTCGAAGACTGCTGCCAGGCGCACCTGGCGACCGCCGGAGGACGGCCGGTCGGAACGATCGGCGTGGCGGGCGCGTTCAGTTTTTATCCCACCAAGAATCTCGGCGCGCTGGGTGACGGCGGCGCCGTGGTGACCAACGATCGATTATTGGCGGATCGCATCAAGCGGCTGCGAAACGGCGGCCAAACGGATCGCTACCGCCACCAGGAGCCTGGCTGCAATTCACGGCTCGACGAGATCCAGGCGGCGATTCTCTCGGCGCGCCTCCCGCGCCTGCGCGGCTGGACGGATCGGCGGCGCGACCTCGCCGACCGCTACCGCTTTGCGCTGGCCGGCGGACCGATCGCCCTTCCCACCGGGTGCGATGACGGGCACGTGTACCACTTGTTCGTCGTCCGGACAGCCGAACGGGACGCGCTGCAACGTCGCCTAGGCGCCGCGGGCATCGAGACGCTCGTTCACTACCCGTTTCCGATTCCCCGGCAACCGGCGTTCGCGCAGTTCGCTCCCGCCGAGTGCCCGATCGCCGCGCGCATCTGCGACGAGATCGTCTCGCTGCCGCTCCATCCGCGGATGGAGAACGAGAACGTCGCCGAGGTGGCGGCAGTCATTCTGAAAGGACACGTCTCGTGCGAGCGCTGATCACCGGTGGAGCGGGATTCATCGGCTCGCATCTGTCCGAAGCCCTGCTCGCACACGGACATGGGGTGCTGATCCTGGACAATCTGTCGACCGGGTCGATCGATAACATCGCGCACCTCAAGGGGCGGTCCGGGTTCGAATACTTCATCGACTCGGTGAACAACGAGCCGCTGCTCGCCGAGCTCATCGATCGCAGCGACGTCGTCTTTCATCTCGCCGCGGCCGTCGGCGTGAAGTTGATCGTCGAACAGCCGGTGCACACCATCGAAACCAACGTGCACGGCACCGAGGTCGTGCTGAAGCACGCCAGCAAGAAAAAGAAGCTCGTGGTCATCGCGTCGACCTCCGAGGTGTACGGCAAGAGCGACGACGTGCCGTTTCGCGAGGATTCCGACCTCGTGCTGGGCGCGTCGACCAAGCATCGCTGGGCGTACGCGTGCAGCAAAGCCATCGACGAGTTCCTGGCGCTCGCGTACTGGAAAGAGCGCAAGCTGCCGGTCATCATCGTCCGCTTCTTCAACACCGTGGGGCCACGGCAGACCGGTCGATACGGCATGGTCATCCCAACTTTCGTGCGGCAGGCGCTGGCGGGGGAGCCGATCACCGTCTTCGGCGACGGGACACAGTCGCGCGCTTTCACGCACGTCGCCGACGTTGTTGGCGCACTGCTCGCGCTCGTCGGCGAGCCCAAGGCCATCGGTCAGGTCATCAACATCGGGAACACGGAGGAAGTGGCGATCCAGGCGCTCGCTGAGCGCGTGCGAGCTCTTGCCGGCTCTCAGTCCCTTATCACATACACCCCCTACGACGATGCGTATGAATCGGGATTCGAGGACATGCCCCGGCGGTTGCCGGACCTGAGCAAGGTGACGGCACTTATCGGGTACAAAACGCAGCACAATCTCGACGATATCCTGGTTCAAGTCATCGACTATTTCCGCTAGCCGTGCGGGCCAACCCTGATCCGTCGATAAGCAAAGCGGCCGGCTCGACGACGCGCGAGGAGAGGCGTTTGAGGGCCGATGTGATGGTGTGGGGGCGGCACGTGATCGCGTGCCAGCGCAAGCGAGCGGCACCGCGCGGGTGCGGCCGCGGATAGAATACCGCTGGCTGAAACCGCGGAACCCTTCCCCGACCGAATCGCCGCTCCCCTTCGCGATCGACCCGACCCCGTTGTCCGAAACGCTCACGGCCTTTGGCGGCGCGCCGCTCGTGGGGCAGACGTTCCGGTCGCTCGGGCTGCCTGGGCGGGTGCAGCGGGAGGTGCAGACCAAAGTCCGGCAGCGGGGGTATGACTAGCGGTGCTGACACACAACGTGCTGACGGCGTGAACGCGATGAGCCTTGCCCGCGGAGCTGCTGACGGCGCGGCCGAAGCGGTTGCGGTTTTTAATGCTGCAGACGCCGGGCCGCGTGGTGCAGCATGCGCGGCAGCTGGTGCTGCGGCGGGCGGCCACGGCGGCCCAGATTGCGGAGTGGATCGAGGCGTTGCGGCTGCTGCCGGTGCCCGTGTAACGGGATCGGCCGGCGCGTCTGCTTGGCGTATCGACGGATTAGACGACCCTGGATCATCCAGGTGTCGCCGGAGGCGTCCGATGTAAGACGACCGGTCGAGTGTGACAGGCCCGCGCGCTGAGGTCCGCGCCTCGATGCTCACGCGTGTGCGTCACCAGCTCGCGCGAACCGGCGACCACGAACGCCGAGACAGCATGCGAGGACTGCCGGCCGCTTCATCGACGGATTGGGGGCCAAACGCCCCGCTTGGAAATACCGCGAGGCGTGCGTATACTGGTCATAGCTCAATGCCCAACTTTTCGGTGGCGGCAGCGGTCAATGTGCTCGCAGTGGTGGGCGTGGTGTCGACCGCGTCGGCCGACGTGCAGCTCACGCTGCAAGGCGGCCACGTCACGCTCGTCGCCAAGAACGCGACGGTCCGGCAGATTCTTGCCGAATGGGAACGAGTCGGTCAGACCAAGGTGATCAACGCTGAACGCGTCGCTGGCGGACCACTGACCTTGCAACTGACGGACGTTCCGGAACGGCAGGCGCTCGACATCGTCCTGCGATCAATCAGTGGCGTCATCCTGGCGCCGCGTACAACGTCTGATGGCAACGTGTCCGCCTTCGAGCGCATCGTCGTGATCCCGGCCAGTATCGCTCCGGCGTCATCGACGACCGCGGCGCCGCCGCCGGTATTCGCACAGCCGGCCCCGTTCCCACAGCAGGCGCCGCCGTTTCCTGGTGAAGATGACCGTGGGCAAGGGGTGACGCTTCAGAACCCAGGCGGCGCGGTGTTCGCGTTCCCACCGCCTCAAGTCACGAATCCGCAGCAGGGGGCGGTGTCCGGCGCCGTGAGCAGTCAGCCACAGCAGCCGCTTTTCCCGCCACAGGGAGCGCCTGCTGCGCTGCCCACTGGGGTTTCATATCCGGGCCCGCGGACTTCTACTCCGGTAGGCGTGTCTGTTCCCGGCATGGTGGTACCCGCACCGGCACCGCAGCCCGGGCAGCCGGGATTTCTTCCGCCGGGATTTCCTCCGCCGCCTCGACCCCAGAATCAATAAATTGGCCTTAGTGGACGAGGTCCAGGCCGCGATGACGGATGCGATGCGCAAGCAGGCGCCGGCGCGCTTGAGCGCGTTGCGCATGCTCAAGGCCGCGCTCATGAACCGCGATGTCGAGAAAGGCCGTGCGCTCGACGACAATGAATCACGGCAGGTTGTGAGCGCACTCGTGAAGCAGCGCAAGGATTCCATCGAGCAATTCATGCGCGGCGGCCGCCAGGATCTTGCGGACAAGGAAGCCGCTGAAATCGCCGTGCTGGAATCGTACCTACCTCCCGCCGCCGATCCGGCCGTGGTCGACCGCGCGATCGTCGAAGCGATTGCCGAGACCGGCGCGGCATCCGCCAAAGACGTCGGCCGAGTGATGAAAGCCGCCATGGCAAAGCTGTCCGGCCAGAACGTCGATGGAAGGACGGTGAACGAGCTGGCGCGCGGCAAGCTGAGTGGCTGACACCGATACACCCTCCCACTCAGCCTCATTCGGGCTCGCACGATCCGCCGGGCTGACTGCCGCGGCGACACTCACCAGCCGCATCCTCGGCCTCGCCCGCGATCAGGTGCTCGCGGCGCTGTTCGGCGCCGGGAACGAAATGGACGCCTTCATCGTCGCGTTCCGGATTCCAAATCTGGTGCGCGATCTGTTCGCTGAAGGCGCCATGAGCGCGGCATTCGTGCCCACCTTCACGCGTGTCCTCACGGCGCGTGGCCGGCACGACGCATGGCGGCTCGGCAACAACGTCCTGAACGGGTTGCTCATCATCACCGGCGCGCTCGTGACGATCGGCATCCTCTTCGCGCACCCGATCGTCGGCGCGTACGCCGCGCAGTTTGCGTCGGTTCCGGGCAAGCTCGAACTGACCGTCCAGCTGACACGCGTGATGCTTCCCTTCCTCATGATGACCGCGGTCGCCGCGGTGATGATGGGGATGCTCAATTCGCTGCATCACTACTTCGTGCCGGCGCTCGCGCCCGCAGCGTTCAATGTCGCGACGATCGTCGGCGCGTTGACGCTGGTGCCCGTCATGCCGCTCGTTGGATGGCCGCCGATCATGGCCATCGCGATTTCGGCCGTCGCGGGCGGCATCGGCCAAATCGCGACGCAATGGCGTTCGATCAGACGGGAAGGATTTCGGTATCGCGCGGTCTTCGACCCGCGCGATCCGGGATTGGGTCAGGTGTTGTGGCTGATGGGCCCCGGCACGATCGGCCTCGCCGCGACGCAGGTCAACATCTTCGTCAACACTCTCCTCGCGACGAGTCAGGGCACCGGTGCCGTGTCGTGGCTGACCTACGCGTTCCGCTTGATGTACTTGCCGATCGGACTGTTCGGCGTCTCGATTGCGACGGCGGTGCTGCCGGCGGTGTCGAGGCGCGCCGCTACTGACGACATCGACGGCGTCCGCGAGACGTTGTCGCGCGGGGTGTCGCTGATGTTGATGCTGAACGTCCCGGCGACGCTCGGCCTCATCACGCTCGCCACACCGATCGTGCGGCTCTTGTTCGAGCACGGACGCTTTCTACCGGCCGACACCGCACCGACGGCGGCCGCGCTGCGTCTCTATGCCGTCGGCCTGATCGGCTACTCGACGGCCCGGATTGCGTCGCCTGCCTTCTATGCCCTGCGACAGAGCCGCATACCGGTGACCGTGAGCTTCTGCACCATCGGCGCGAACATCGTTCTGAGTTTCCTGCTCGTGCGCGCGATGGGCTTCCGCGGTCTCGCCTTGGGCACGTCTCTGGCCGCCCTCGCCAACGGCGCTCTCCTGATGCTGCTGTTGCGGCGGCGCCTGGACGGCATCGGCGCGAAACATCTCGCGGTTGCGCTCGTGAAAATTACAGCCGCCTCCCTCGTGATGGCCACGGTCGTTTTCGGTGTGGAGCATGGAGCGGAGACGATCATCGCCGGCAAGAGCCTGGCCTCGCAATCGATTCGACTGGCGCTCGAAATCGCGTCGGGCCTGGCGGCGCTCGCTGTCGCCGCGAAGCTTCTGGCGATCGCCGAATTTGGCGAAGCCATGGCGTTGCTGCGGACGCGGCTCGGTCACTCGCGCGCCGGATCAATGTAAGACGCCGCGTCCGGATGTGGTACGATTCGGGGCTCGCGCCATGCGCCGTTATCCTTCGCCTTACGCTTCCTCGTTTTCCTTCGGACCCGGCCCGATTTCGACAGCCCTCAAGGCGCTCATCGGCGCCAACGTGGCGATGTTCTTCGCGACGGCGTTCGTCCCGTCGCTGACGCGGTGGCTGGGGCTGTCTCCGCTCGCCGTGCTCACGCAGCTGCGGCTGTGGCAGCTCATCACCTACATGTTCCTTCACGGTGGTGTGTTCCACATCGTGTTCAACATGCTGGCGCTGTGGATGTTCGGGGCGGAGCTCGAGCGAATGTGGGGGACGCGCTACTTTCTGAAGTTCTACTTCGTCACCGGCGCCGGCGCCGGCGTGATCACCGTGCTCGTCGCGGTGCTGCCGTTCGCCTTCTCGCAGCAGGTGATGTACTCGTTGACGATCGGAGCGTCGGGGGCCATCTACGGCTTGCTGCTCGCCTACGCGATGTATTTTCCCGACCGTCCGATCTACATGTATTTCGTGTTCGCCATTCCGGCGAAGTACTTCGTGCTCATCATGGGCGCGATCTCGTTTTTCTCCTCGGTGTCAGGGACGGGCGGCGGCCTGGCGCACGCCACACACTTGGGAGGCCTGCTCGTGGCATACCTGTTCCTGAAAAGCGCCCGCATCCATCCGATGGCGGAAGTGAAGTACCGCTATATGAAGTGGAAGATCAATCGGGTCCGCAGGAAGTTCGACGTGTACTCCGGCGGCCGCGCCGACGACTACGACCGGCGCGTGCACTGAACGAACCACCGCCTTTCATCGCCCGAAGTAGTCGTCGGTGTGATCCAGCCAGTCCTGCCGAATCGGGCTGAACACGTCCAGCTCGAAGGTGTCTTCGAGCGCTTCGGCCTGGTGCTCGACCGCGGAAGGGATGTGCAGCACTTCCCCTTCGCGGACGGTAATCTCCTCGCCGCCGACGATGAACTTGAGAGCGCCCTGCAGGATGTAGGTCATCTGCTCGCTTTCATGCGAGTGCATGGGGACCAGGCAGCCGCGCTTCAAGTACACTTGCGCGAGCATCTCGCGCTCGCCGGTGACGATCTTGCGCGACACCATTTCGGTGACCTTTTCGAGCGCGATTTCATCCCAGCGGTGGAGCCGAACCGTCTGCACGCTCATGATGGGTCGAGAATATACCATCTAATTTAACAACGAAGCTTCGGCCAGACTGGCGCTACGTCGCGTGTGCCAAGCTTCGTTGCCCGGATGCTATAATTTGCGCCGATGAAATCGTCTGTCGTCAACGGCAGCGAAGCTGTGGGCGGGCAATCGGACGCCGCGAGTCAATCGAGCACCGCGAACCAATTGAGCGGTGCCGCGAGTCAATCGAGCGGTGTAATCTTCCACGGCCTGGATCAAGACGCCTTGCTGCGCGCGCATCGCACGATGCTCCTGTCGCGCAAGCTTGACGACAAGGAGATCCAGCTCAAGCACCAAAGCAAAATCTTCTTTCAGATCAGCGGCGCGGGGCACGAGGCGATCCAGATCGCCGCCGGCCTGGCGCTGAAGCCGGCATACGACTGGTTCTTTCCGTACTATCGCGACCGCGCCTTGTGCCTGCAGCTTGGCGTGACGCCGCTCGAGATGCTGCTGGCTGCCGTCGGCAGCAGCGCCGACCCAAGCTCAGGCGGCCGCCAGATGCCGTCGCACTGGGCCAACACGGCGCTCAACATCGTCTCGGGATCGAGTCCCACCGGCACGCAGGTCCTGCACGCGGTTGGCGCGGCTGACGCCAGCGTTATCTACAGCCGCGTCGCTGACATCGAGGATCGCGCGTCACGGTTTCACGCGGACGACATCGTGTTCACGTCGCTTGGTGAAGGCGCGACGAGCGAAGGCGAGTTCTGGGAGGCGCTCGGCACGACGTGCTTGCGACGCTTGCCGGTCTTGTTTCTGATCGAAGACAACGGCTACGCGATTTCAGTGCCGGTCGAGTTCCAGACGCCGGGCGGCGACATCTCGCGGCTCGTGCGTTCGTTTCCCAGCCTCCACGTCGATTCGATCGACGGTACCGATTTTCTGGCGAGCGTGCGCGCGATGCGCACCGCGGCGGCGTACGTGCGCGCCCGCAACGGGCCGGCGTTCGTGCACGCACGGTGCATCCGCCCGTACTCGCATTCTCTCTCAGACGATGAGCGCCTGTACAAGACGCCCGCGGAGCGCGAAGCGGAGGCGCGGCGCGATCCCATCACCCGATCTGCCGAGTTTCTGAAGGACAACGGGCTGGCGACCGATCGCGACCTCGCGGCCATGCTTGCCGACGTCGAGCGCGAAATCAACGACGCCGCGCTCGAAGCGCTTCACGCGCCGCAGCCGGCCAGAGACACCGCGGCGCTCTGGGTCTACTCCCCCGACGTGGACCCCACCTCGTCCGCGTTCGAAACACGGGCACAACCCGACGGCAAGCCGGACACGATGGTGGCGGCGATCAATCGCACGCTCAAGGACGAAATGGCGCACAACCCGCGCATTGTCGTCTTCGGCGAAGACGTGGCGGACGCCAGCCGGAAGGAAGCGCTGGCCGTCGTCACCGGAAAGGGCGGCGTCTTCAAGCTGACGCACGGCCTGCAGCGGCTGTACGGCGAGAATCGCGTGTTCAATTCGCCGCTGGCCGAGGCCAACATCATCGGGCGCGGCGTCGGGATGGCGATCCGCGGCCTCAAGCCGGTCGTCGAGATCCAGTTCTTCGATTACATCTGGCCCGCGATGATGCAACTGCGCGACGAGATGTCGATGATGCGGTACCGATCGGGCAACACCTACTCGTGCCCGATGGTGATTCGCACGGCGATCGGCGGCTACCTGCGCGGCGGCGGGCCGTATCACAGCCAGTCGGGCGAGAGCATCTTCGCGCACTGCCCCGGCATCCGGGTGGTGTTTCCGTCCAACGCGATGGACGCCGCGGGCCTCCTGCGCACCGCGATCCGCTGCGACGATCCGGTGTTGTTTCTCGAACACAAACACCTGTATCGGCAGACGTACAACAAGGCCGAGTATCCCGGCAAAGACTTCATGATCCCGTTTGGAAAAGCCAGCCTGCGGCAGGAAGGCACCGACGTGCTGGTGGTCGCCTGGGGCGCGCTGGTCCAGCGGACCATCGTCGCCGCGCATCAGGCGGAGAAGGACGGCATCAGCGTCGCGGTGCTGGATCTACGGACGATCGCGCCGTACGACTGGGAGGCCATCGCCGCGCAGGTGAAGCGCACCAACCGCGTGGTCATCGCGCATGAAGATCAGTTGACGTGCGGCTTCGGCGCCGAAATCGCCGCACGGATCGCCAGCGATCTCTTCGAATATCTCGATGCGCCGGTCAGACGCGTCGGCGCCCTCGACACGCCCGTCGCCTACAACCCCGATCTCGAAGACGCGATCCTGCCGCAAACCGCCGACGTCCTGCAGGCGATTCACGACACCGCCAAGTACTAAAGGCTGGATGGTGTAGCGGGTCAGCTTGAATATTTCCATTCGGCTTTGCACGTATCACAGACCCAGGCTTCGTAGTCTGGAACGGCCTCTGGATGGGCCGAATCGTCCTCGCCGCAAAAGACGGCATCACTGACTCCAACTTTTTTCCATTCCATCGTCCCGGTGCAACGCTGAGTGGCGCGACACGGTTCCTTGTCTCCAAGCACAGGCATTGGACACCTGCCCGTTCAGCAGATTTACGATTTCCTCAAACGACGAGGCGTGATGAGCGATCGCCGGCACAGCTGTCAGCGCATTTCAAGAAGACCTACACTAGCGAAACACGGAGACGCTGCGCGCAAGAACCACGACTTGCTAGACACCAGTAGTGACGGTGTTCGACTTAGAAAGATTGCATACGGGACATGCCACCTGCCCGTTGGGCCTTGCCCTCGACGTGATACAGATCCTCGATGCTGGCTTCGCGTTTGACCGCCATATTCCAAAATCCTACCATCGTCCTCGAGAACATTCCGTGCGTTTTCTGCCATAAGTCCGGCATTTGGACGTGTTCGCTCGGAGTGCAGGTAAGCCACAGGCCACCGCAGTTCGACTACATTTAAGGTGAGATGTCGGCATCGATTCGGTCGGTCGCTGTCCTCGGCGCGGGAACGATGGGCGCGCAGATCGCGGCGCACTTCGCGAATGCCGGCGTGCCGGCGCTGCTGCTGGATCTGACGGACGAAGTCGCGCGCGAGGGACTCGAGCGCGCACGAGGCCTGAAACCGGATCCGTTCTTCACGTCCGACATCGCGCGGCTGATTGAGACCGGCGGCTTCGATCGCGACCTTGCTCGATTGCGCGACGTCGGCTGGATCGTCGAAGCGGTCGTCGAGCGGATTGACGTCAAGCAGTCGCTGCTCGAGCGTGTCGATGCGGTCCGACGACCCGGAACGATCGTCACGTCCAACACCTCGGGCATTCCGATCGCCGCGTTATCGGCGGGCCGGAGCGACGATTTCCGCCGCCACTGGCTGGGGACGCACTTCTTCAACCCGCCTCGATACCTCCGGCTCCTCGAAGTCATTCCGACGGCCGACACCGATCCCGCCGTCCTCAATCGCGTATCGCGGTTCGCCGACGTCCATCTCGGCAAAGGCGTGGTGATCGCGAAAGACACGCCGAACTTCATCGCGAACCACATCGGTCTGTTCGGCATGATTCAGGTGCTGCGCGCGCTCGAGACCGGCGAGTACACGATCGAAGAGATCGATGCCATGACCGGTCCGGCTCTCGGCCGGCCGAAGAGCGCCACCTTCCGCACCGCGGACATCGCCGGCATCGACGTGCTCGGACACGTCGCCCGAAATCTCACAGAGCACCTGCCGGACCACGAGGCGCGTGCCCTCTTTCGACTGCCTCCGCTGGTGGACGCGCTGATCGAGCGGGGATGGATCGGCGAGAAGGCCGGCCAGGGGTTTTACAAGCGCGAGCGCCCGCGCGCGACAGCCGCAGCCGAAACAGCACCGTCGGACATCCTCACCCTCGATCCCGCCACGCTCACCTATCGCGCCAAGCTGCCGGCGCGCCTGCCGCCGCTCGACGCGGCGCGGCCGATAGAAGATGTCGGCGCCAGGATCAGGTCGCTGTTTCTGGGCCACGACAAGGTCGGCACGTTCCTCCGCCGCACGCTTGGAGCGACGTTGATCTACACCGCGCGCATCGCTTTGTCCATCGCGCACTCGATAGACGATGTGGATCGCGCGATGAAGTGGGGGTTCGGTTGGGAGCTGGGACCGTTCGAGACTTGGGATGCGATCGGCGTCCGTGAGGTGCTCGAAGCAGTGGGTGATCACGCCCAGGTTCCGTCGCTCCTCGACCAGGTGTTGCGCGCCGGCTCCAATCGCTTCCGCGAGGACGGCGTGCCGACGGCCGGACCTGGTCTACAGATTCTGAAAGCCGCGAAAGACCGCCAGCGGATCGTCCGGCGCAATCCCGGCGCAAGCCTCGTCGACATCGGCGACGGCGTCCTCGCGCTCGAGTTTCATTCGAAGATGAACGCCATCGGTGCCGATACCATCCAGATGCTCCACGCGGGCGTCAAGGAGGCGGCCGCAAATTTTCAAGCGCTCGTCGTTGGCAACGATGCGCCGAACTTCTCCGCTGGCGCAAACCTCATGCTGCTGCTGCTCGAGGCGCAGGAAGGCAACTGGGACGAGATCGATGCGATGGTGCGCGCGTTTCAAGGTGCGACGCAGGCACTGCGCTACGGGGATGTACCCGTCGTCTCGTGTCCGGCCGGTCTGACGCTGGGCGGCGGTTGCGAGATCGTCCTTCACGCCGATCGGGTGCAGGCGGCGGCGGAAACATATATCGGGCTGGTCGAAGTCGGCGTCGGCCTCATCCCGGCGGGCGGGGGCACCAAGGAGATGCTGGCCAGAATGGTCGACGGTCTCCCAGCGCAGGCGAATCTTCTGCCGTTCGTTCAGCGTGCCTTCGAGACGATCGGTTTCGCGAAGGTCTCGACAAGTGCCGAGGACGGCAGACGGCTTGGTTATCTCAGGCCCCTCGATCAATCCACGATGAACCGCGAGCGGGTGATGGCGGACGCCAAAGCGCTCGCGCTGGAACGCGTACGCGAGAGATACCACAAGCCTGCGCCGCGCGCGATTCCGGTCGGCGGCGGCGGCGTCCTGGCCGCACTCAAGCTCGGCGTCCACCTGGCATGGCGCGCGGGACGCATCAGCGATCACGACGCAACAATCGGCCGCGTCCTTGCTTCAATTCTCTCGGGGGGTTCTCTGCCGCATCAGACCATCGTCAGCGAGACGTACCTGCTGGACCTCGAGCGCGAAGCGTTCTTAAAATTGTGCGGCGAGCCGAAGACGCTCGATCGCATTCAGTACACGCTCAAGACGGGAAAGACGCTCAGAAACTGAATCGGATAATCGAGTAAATGGATAATCGGGTAATTGGATTGTTCAATCGACCAATTGAATTACCCGATTACCAGATGACCAGATGACCAAATTTGAGGATCGATCCGTGCTCGCGTTCGGAGCGGGTCCTCCGCTCGTCCTGATTCCCGGCATCCAGGGCCGATGGGAGTACCTGCGTCCGGCTATCGACGCGCTCGCGCCGTCGTTCCGCACGCTGACGTTTCCGCTGCGCGGTGAGCCGGGGTGCGACCAGCCGCTCGATCCGGCGCTCGGCATCGACAACGACGTCCGTCAGGTCACCGCAGTCCTCGACCACTCAGACATCCAGCGCGCGGTGATTTGCGGCATCTCCTTCGGCGCGCTTCCGGCGATCCGATTCGCGGCGCGGTGTCCGGAACGCACCGCGGCGCTCATTCTGGTGTCGGCGCCGGGCCCGGGCTGGCGCCTGCGGCCCCGCCATCGGCTGTACGCGCGTTGGCCCTGGCTTTTTGGGCCGCTGTTTCTGGCCGAGTCGCCGTTCCGGCTTCGCGACGAGATCCGGTCGGCCTTTCCGCGCCTCGGCGCGCGCTGGCGCTTTGTCTGCCGACAGCTGGCCGCCGTCATTCGGGCGCCGCTTTCACCGGCACGGATGGCCGCTCGCGCGGCGCTCATTGCGAACACCAACCTTCGGGATGATTGCGCCCGGATCGTCGCGCCGACGCTGATCGTGACCGGTGAGCGCAGCCTGGACCATGTCGTGCCGGTCGACGGCACCATGGCGTACATGGATTCGATCGCTGGTGCGCGCCACGGCGTCCTCGAACGAACCGGACACCTTGGATCGATCACTCGCCCGCGAGAGTTTGCGGCCCTCGTGGCAGCATTTCATGCTCTTGTTGCGCGTGGAGCCCCACCCCCACGCGCTGAAGACGTCGCGCGCCAGCGTAGAGCTGCTGAAGCGGGGTCAGATCTTGATTTTTGCGGCAACCTCGCGCACGCAAAAATCAAGATCTGACCCCCGGAGAACCTCATGCATGACGCGGTGATCGTTTCAGCGGTTCGGACCGCAATCGGGAAGGCCCCGAACGGGACGCTGCGTGGCACGCGGCCGGATGAGCTCGCCGCGACGGCCATTGCGGAAGCGCTGCGCCGCGCGCCGGGCATCCATCCGTCTGAGATCGATGACGTGATTCTCGGCTGCGCGATGCCCGAAGGGGAACAGGGCCTCAACGTCGCGCGGATTGCCAGCCTTCGCGCCGGCATTCCCGTCGAGGCGTCGGCGGTCACCGTCAATCGCTTCTGTTCATCGGGACTTCAGGCCATCGCGTTCGCGGCCGAGCGCGTCATGTGCGGCTTTTCGTCTGCCATCGTGGCCGGCGGCACCGAGTCGATGAGCCTTGTCCCGATGGGCGGCCACAAGCTGGCGCCGAATCCGACGCTGATCGACCGATATCCGGACGTGTATCTGAGCACCGGTCTCGTGGCCGAGAACCACGCGCGCGAATCCGGCATCTCACGCGAGAAGCAGGACGCCTTTGCGCTGCGCAGCCATCAGCGCGCGCTGGCCGCAATCGACGAGGGACGATTCGCGCAGGAAATCGTCCCGGTGACCGCGGCGCTCGTCGACACCGACTCCGTCGTGTCCGGCCGCCGTAGCCTTGGCGGAGGCGGTAGCCGGACGGAAAGCAGTGAAAGGCCGAAAGTGCGCGAACAACTGTTCGTGATCGACGAAGGCCCGCGGCGCGACACCTCCGCTGACGCGCTCGCGAAATTACGACCGGCGTTCCATACCCGCGGCACGGTGACCGCGGGCAACTCGTCGCAGACAAGCGACGGGGCCGCCGCCGTCATCGTCACGTCGGCCGAACGCGCGCGGGAACGCGGTCTCGCCCCGCTTGGGCGGTTCGTCGCGTTCGCGACGGCCGGCGTCGAGCCGGAGCGGTTCGGCATCGGTCCGGTGCCGGCGATTCGCAAGGCGCTCAAGCTCGCGGGCCTGACGCTCGACCAGATCGATCTCGTGGAGCTCAACGAAGCGTTCGCCGCCCAGGTGCTCGCGTGCCTCAAGCAGATCCCTCTCGATCCGGATCGCCTCAACGTCAACGGCGGCGCCATCGCGCTCGGCCATCCCCTCGGATGCACCGGCGCGAAGCTGACGACGACGCTCCTCTACGA
>JAHFUI010000008.1:0-13069 GCA_023265175.1 Acidobacteriota bacterium | reverse complement strand
TGAGAAATGATGGTGGGCCCCAGCGAGCGGAGTGAGAAACGATGCCTGCTTCGACTGACACTTCGATCCAACGCGGCGGCGCGTGGCTCCTCGAATCCGCCGACGCCGAGCACGTCTTCACCCCTGAGCGCGTGACGGACGAGCATCGCCTCATCGCGCGCACGGCGGAAGAGTTCGTCAAGAACGAAGTGCTGCCGGCGCTCGATCGACTCGAACAGAAGGACTGGAGCCTGGCCCGGCATCTGTTGCGGCGCTGTGGAGAGCTGGGGCTGCTCGGCGTAGACATTCCCGAGGCATACGGCGGCGTCGGCCTGGACAAGGTCTCGTCGCTCATCGTCAGCGACAGGCTGTCGCGGTCGGCGTCGTTCGGCGCTGCGCAGGGAGGGCAGGCGAACCTGACCGCTCTTCCGCTCTATCTGTTCGGCACGGAGAAACAGAAGCAGAAATACCTGCCCAAGCTATTGTCGGCTGAGATGGTGGGCGCGTACGCGCTGAGCGAGTCCGGTTCCGGCTCGGACGCGCTGGGCGCCAAGACGCGCGCCGCGCGCCAAGCCGACGGCAGCTTCGTCCTGAACGGCGAAAAGATGTGGATCACCAACGGCGGTTTCGCGGACGTCTTCGTCGTGTTCGCGAAGGTCGATGGCGAGCACTTCACGGCGTTCATCGTCGAGCGCGCGTTTGGAGGTGTCACGAGCGGCAAGGAAGAGCACAAGATGGGCCTGCACGGGTCGTCGACGACGGCCGTGATTCTTCAGGACGTGAAGGTCCCGGCCGAAAACCTGCTGGGCGAAGTCGGCAAGGGACACAAGGTCGCGTTCAACGTGCTGAACTTCGGCCGCTTCAAGCTCGGCGCCGCGTGCAGCGGCGGCGCGCAAGGCGCGATCGGCGAAGCGGCCACCTATGCCGCCGAGCGCCGGCAATTCGGACAGCCCATTGCCAGTTTTGGAGCGATCCGCCACAAGATCGGCGAGATGATCGCGCGCACCTACGCGGTGGAAAGCCTGATCTACCGTACCGCCGGTCTCATCGACGCGCGCATCGAGGCGACGCCGCATGATGCCAACGACGGCGCGGCCGCGCTCGCGGCGCTCGAGGAATACGCGATCGAAGCCTCGATCGCGAAAGTCGCCGGCAGTGAGACGCTCAATTTCGTCCTCGACGAGAACATTCAGATCCACGGCGGCAATGGATACGTGAGGGATTACCCGGCCGAGCGTCATTTTCGAGACGCGCGCGTGAATCGCATCTTCGAGGGCACCAACGAGATCAACCGGCTGCTGATCCCCGGCATGCTCGCCCGCCGGGCGATGAAGGGCGACGTGGCGATCATTCCCGCGGCCAAGGCATTGCAGGACGAGTTGCTCGGCCCCACGCTGGCCGCAGCCACTGACGAATCGCTGCTCGGCGACGAACATCGCGCGGTCGCCGCGTTCAAGAAGACCGCGCTGATGGTGTTCGGCCTCGCGATGCAAACCTACGGAGCAGCGCTCGCCGACCAGCAGGAAGTGCTGATGCACGTGGCCGACATCCTGATTGATGTCTTCAGCGCGGAGAGCGCGGTCCTGCGCGCGCAGGCCGCCTCACACGCAAGCGTCCCGCGCGCCTCGCTGCAGGTCGATGCCGCACGGGTCTTCGTCAACGACGCCGCGATGCGCATCGAGGCTTCGGCGCGGCAGGCACTCGCTGCGATGGTGGAGGGCGATGCGCTCAGAACGGCACTCGCGGCCCTGCGCCGGCTGTCCAAGGTGACACCAATCAACACGGTCGCCCTCCGCCGTCGGATCGCGGACGAAGCGGTCGCTCGGGGCGGCTACATCTTCTAAGAGCGCGGTGCGGCTCTCAGTCAGGTCGGGTGGGTTTGGTAGGTCTGGTAGGTCTGGCGAGTAAAATCATGACTATAGGCATGAAGCATTACCCAGCCGGCCGACCTGGCCGCCCCGGCATTGTTCTTCTGCTGGTCGTGCTCGCCGCGGCCTGCAGCAACACGCCGCCCGACAACCCGAAAAGCTACGTCGACACCATCGCGGTGGCGCGCAAGGCGAAAGACGACGATTTCAAGAGTGCGTCGAATTCTCCGGTTCCACCAGGCCGCCGCGCGGAACTGCTGCCGCTTGGGTACTTCCCCATCGATCCGGACTACAAGGTGGCGGCCGCGCTGAAGCCGTCGAACGACAGCACGGTCATACCCATGCCAACCTCCACCGGTGGACAAGCCCAGTTCCGCCGCGCAGGCACGCTCGAGTTCAATCTGAAAGGCCACGCGCTCACGCTCACCGCATTTCACGAAGTGGGCGCCCGCACGGATACGCTGTTCGTGCCATTGACCGATCTGACCACCGGGAGCGAGACCTACGCAGGTGGACGATTTCTGGATCTCGATCGGAACGCGACCGGCATCTACGAAATCGACTTCAACCGGGCGTACTTCCCGTACTGCTTTTACAGTCCGACCTACGAATGCCCGTACCCGCCGCCCGAGAACCGTCTACAGGTGCCGATCAGGGCTGGAGAACGTTTGAAAAAGTGATCCGCGCCGTGATCTTCGATTTCGACGGCGTGATCGCCAACAGCGAGCCGCTGCACTTCACCGCCTTTCATGACGTGCTGGCGGAGGAAGGCGTCGCCTTCAGCGAAGAGGAGTACTACGCGCGATATCTGGGGTACGACGATGTGGGAGTGTTTCGCGCCGTCAACGGCGACCGCGGTTTGACGTGGACCGTCGACGGCGTGGCGAAACTGGTCGACCGCAAAGCCGTCTGCCTCGAGCGGATCGAGCAGGAGCGCTCGATCCTATTCCCCGGCGCCGAGCAGGCCATTCGTCGGCTCGCGGCGCTGTTGCCGCTGGCTATCGCGTCGGGCGCCCTGCGCGCGGAGATCCTGCGCGTCCTCGACCGCGCCGCGCTGACGCCGTATTTCGGTGCGGTCGTCGCCGCCGAAGACAGTCCCGCGAGCAAGCCGGCGCCCGATCCGTATCTGCGCGCCGTCAGCCTTCTGTCGACATCCATCGGCGAGCCGCTCCGGCCCGACGAGTGTGTCGCCGTGGAGGATTCCCGGTGGGGTCTCCAGTCGGCGCGCGCCGCCGGCCTCCACACAGTAGCAGTTACGCACACCTACCCGGCCGCGTCTCTATCAGAGGCGGAGTTCGTCATCGCGAATCTGGACGCTTTGGATCTGACTTTTCTGCGCCACTTTTGACCTGTCGTGATCCAATTAAATGGATCTGACTATTTGTCATATTTAGTGCTAAAGAGTGCTTTTATATGCTATAAATACACCACGTTTAATGTGATACTAGACGTGTCTTCGGGTATTGCCTTTGTCCCCGAGGAATGATTCGTTAAAGCGTCAGCGCTCTCGGACCGAAAACCAGGACGCGCGCGCTCTCGCGAAGAAACAAGACGTGTGAATGTAAGACCAGTCATGAGGATGGATACGATGGCGCTCATAGCATTGCCAACAGAAACAACTGAAACGGTGTCGTTCCACGAAGGAGAACTCCGATGAAGCGATTGAGCCTCGCGATCATCTGTGTCCTGGCATTCGCGCTCCCGGTAATCGCGCAGGTTGGCGGCGGCAACATGACCGGCACGATGAAGGACGAACAGGGCGGTGTCCTGCCGGGCGTTCTGGTCACCGTGCAGGGCGTCGACGCGACGCAGACCTTCACGACGGAATCGACCGGAGAGTTCCGCTTTCTCAACCTCGCGCCCGGTCCGTACAAGGTGACGGCGGTGCTCCCGGGATTCACGACCCTCGTCCGTTCGGAGATCATCGTCGCCGTCGGGAAGAACGTCGATCTGCCGATGACGCTGAAGGTGGCGGCGGTTGCGGAAACGGTCACGGTGACCGGCCAGTCGCCGATCGTCGACGCCAAGGCGACCGGCACGAGCACCACCTTCAGCTTGGATGAGCTCACGAAGATCCCGACCTCGCGCGACCCGTTCGCGCTGGCGCGGTCTGTGCCCGGCGTGCTCGTCGATCGCGTGAACATCGGCGGCAACGAGACCGGCCAGCAGTCCAACTTCCAGTCGAAGGGTACTCGTCCGCAGGACGCGGTGTGGACGATGGACGGCGTCAACATTACGGACATGGGCGCGACCGGTGCATCACCGACCTATTTCAACTTCGACAACTTCGAAGAAATCCACGTGTCGACGACTGGCAACAACATTAAGTCGCCGACCGGCGGCATGGGACTCAACTTCGTCGTCAAGCGCGGAACCAACCAGCTCCACGGAGGCGTGCGCGGCTACTTCGACAACCAGTCGATGGAAGCCGACAACGTGCCCGACGCACTGAAGGCCCTGGCGACGCCGGTCACGCACGACACGTCGGATCACATCAAACAAATCTCCGACTACGGCTTCGACATCGGCGGACCGGTCATCAAGGACCATGCGTGGTTTTTCGGCTCGTATTCGATCCAGGACGTTCGCCTGTTCCGCCGCACGACGCAGCAGATCGATCAGACGAAGCTGAAGAACCCCGACGTCAAGCTGAACTGGCAGGCGACCAAGAACGACATGGTCAGCTTCCTGTACTTCGATGGGTTCAAGATCAAGGAAGGGCGCAGCCCCGGGACCGGCGGGATTCTGTTCGACGCGCCGACGGCCACCTGGCATCAGGACAACGCGTACACCGACTTCGCGCTGCACGGGTTGTGGAAGATCGCCGACGATCGCGTCTTCAGCTCGAATTTGTTCGTCTCCGGCAAGTACGCGTACTACAACACCGGGTTCATCCTCGATCCGGTGGGCGGCCTCGATATGCAAGCGGGCCAGGACTTCGTATTGGCGCAGTCGTTTGGATCGACCCGGCAGAGCCTGAATTTCCGGCCCCAGCAGGTCGTCAACATCGACGCGAACTCGTTCCTGAACGCGGCGGGCAGCTCACACGATGTGAAATACGGGTTCAGCTTCCGGACGACCGACGTGATCACCGGCACGTTGTATCCGGGCAACCAGATCCTTGCGATTAGGAGAACAGCGACCGAACTCCAGGCACAGGTCTTCCGACAGGGCTACGGTGGCAACCGCGCGAACTATCTCAACTTCTACGTCGGCGACACGATCTCGATGAAGAACAACCTGACGATCGATGCCGGCGTCCGGTACGACCACCAGTGGGGCAAAGCGCTGCCGAGCAACACGTTGCCCAACGGGGCATTCCCGACACTCGTGCCCGGTATCGTCTTCGCGGGATATGACGCGCCGTTCACGTGGAACAACATCTCGCCGCGCGTGGGCGTCACCTACGCACTCGACGAAAGCCGGAAGACCGTGGCGCGCCTCAGCTACAGCCGGTACGCCGGCCAGCTCGACACCACCACGATCGGGAACACGAACCCGAGCTCGATCGCAGGGTCTGCGACGTATCGATGGACGGATCTCAATGGCGATCACCTCGCGCAGCCCGCGGAGGTCAACACCACGGCGGCCGGCTTCATCACCTCTGGCGGCGGCTTCAATCCCAACAACCCGACGGCGGTCACATCGGCGAACGTGACCGATCCGAACCTCAAGGCACCCGTGACTCAGAACCTCGTGGTGGGAGTCGATCGTGAGCTGTTGCCGAACCTGGCGCTGCAGGTGAACTACAGCTACACGCGCACGAGCGACCTCTACGGCAACTTCACCGGTGCGATCACACCGCGCGTCGGCGTTACGCTGGCGGACTACACGGCCGGCGTGGGATTTTCTGGCACGCTGCCGGACGGGACGGCGTACAACGTCCCGACATTCATTCCGATCCCGGCGAAGGTTTCGGCCGGTGGCAATGGCTTCCTGCGGACCACGATTCCCGGGTACTACACGGACTACAACGGCATCGAGCTCGGTTTGATTAAGCGGCTGTCGAACAAATGGATGGGCCGCGTGGGGTTCGCGTGGAACAACGCGCGCGAGCACTTCTCCGAAGCGGCCGGTATCTACGACACGAATGGCAATCCGACGCCGACGCTGAGCGAGCCGCTGAAGGATGGCGGCCAGTTCGCGCCCCAGAGCGGCGGCAGCGGCGCGGGCAACATCTACACCAACGCGAAGTGGCAGATCAACGCCAATGGCCTCTATCAAGCGAAGTACGGCATCGAGGTCAGCGGGAATTTGTTCGGCCGGCAGGGGTATCCGTACCCGATGTTCCGGCAGGGCACGTCCGCGGCCCTCGGTGGCGACTCGAGCCTGTCGGTGCTCGTCACGCCTCAAATCGACTACTTCCGGTATCCGAACCTCTGGAACACCGACCTGCGGGTGGCCCGCAGCTTCAAGGCGCAGACGGTGAACATCCGCCTCATCGGCGATTTGTTCAACGCCTTCAACCGCAACACCGAGCTGGTGCGGAACAACAACGTCCTGTCGACCAGCTTCCAGCTGATCGCGCAGAACCTGAGCCCGCGCATCTTCCGGGTTGGCGTGGTAGTCGGCTTCTGAGATCCTGACGCACGGTGCTCATCGCGGGCGGGGCTTCGCGGCTCCGCCCGTTTTTTTTGGTACACTGGGAACAGGTCACGGCGTCAAACGCCGAGACGGCCGAGACCGCAGAGAGCATGTCGGCTCTGCGTGCTCAGCGCGCTCTGCGTTGATCGTGGCGGGAAACTATGCGAGAGCAATTCGTCCGCAACTTCTCCCATGCGGCGCTCAGCCCCGACCCCGATCTCGCGATCGCGGCGCTGATGATCGCGCGGATCGAGTACCCGAAGCTCGACGCCGGCCCGTACCTCGATCGGCTCGACGCGCTCGGCCGGGAAGCGAAGCGGCGCGTGGCCGCCGCCGCGGTCGTCCCCGGCGATGCGCCGCCGCGCGTCGATCCCGACCGCTACGCGCGCGTCATGGCGCTCAACGAATACCTGTTCAAGGAGCTGCAGTTCGTCGGCAACGAGGTGCAGTACGAGGACCCGCGCAACAGCTTTCTCAATGAAGTGATCGACCGGCGGACGGGGATTCCCATCACGCTGGCGCTGCTCTACATGGAAATCGCGCGGCGGGCCGGCCTCCATGTGGAAGGCATCAACTTTCCGGGCCACTTTCTCCTGCGGTGCCGGGCGAGACATGGATTGCCGTACTCGGAGGATCTGATCATCGACGCGTTTCACGGCGGCGCGCTCCTGTCCGAAGAGGCCTGCCGGGAATTATTGCGCCGTCATGCGGGCGACGAAGCGGTGTTCGATTCCCATTTGCTGGGGCGCGCCACGAAGCCGCAGATCCTCGCGCGGGTGCTGCTGAACTTGAAGCGCGTCTACGTCCGCATGCATTCGTTTCCGCAAGCTCGTGACGTCACCGAGCTGCTGCTGGCGGTCGACCCATCCGCCACCAACGAGCTCCGCGATCGCGGTCTGCTCGCCTATCATCTGAAGGATTTTTCCGCCGCCCTTCGCGATCTGCAGGCGTATCTCCAACTCGCGCCGCCGGCCAGCCTGGACGAAGACGAGCGCGACGAGCACGAGCAAATCTGGGAGCACGTGAAGACGCTCCGCCGTCGAGTCGCTTCGCTCAATTAGTTCGGCCGGTCCGCTTTCGGCCTTCGGGACAGTCCGACAGCAGCGGGCACACCGCGCAGTGCGGATCGGTCTCGGTGCACGTACTCGCACCGTGATGCGCCAGGTACAAATAGGCCTCTCGATACGCGGCCGGCGTGTCGGGCAACTCGGCGGCCAGCGCCTGACGGATGCTTCGAGCCGTCCGCTTGAAGTCGGTGAACGGTTTCCCGTATCCCAGACGGACGGCGGTGCGGCTCACACGCGCATCGACCGGCAGCAAAGCGTGATCGGCTGCAAACAGCAGCACCCGATAGGCCCCGCCCTCGCCCATCCTCGGAAACGGCTTCAATGCCTTCAAGGCGGCGGGCAGCGGTCCTTTGATCGCGGCCGGCAAACCCGGCGAGCGGCGGAACACGTCCACACCCGTGCGGAGGGCGCGCACGCGCTGCTCGACGTAAGGACCGGCGACCGCCACGCTCGCTTCGAGCTTGGCCTGCGGGGCGCGCCACATCGCGTCGGGGGTCAGCGCACGAATGCGCTTCAGCGCCGCGATCGCCGCGTCGCGTTTCCGTGGCGTCGAGTGCGCCGTCAGCACTTCCCACACGAAGAGCGTGAACGGATCGCGCGGCGGAATCGGCAGCTTGCCGTAGAAGGTGTGGAGTTTCGCCAGCAGGCTTTCGATTCGCGACACAGCGTGAGAATCAAATGCAACCACGAAAGCACGAAAACGCGAAAAACGAGGAATACTCTTCTTCGTGGCTTCGTGTTTTCGTGGCCATGGTATCTGATCGGCTTTTCACGCCGGCACCGAAATCCGCGCCATCTCGCCGTAGAGGTACGCCGACGCGATGATGCCGTTGTGGAAGTTGGACACGTCGAGCTTCTCGTTGGGCGCATGCGCGTTCTCGTCGGGCAGCCCAACCCCGAACAAGACAGACGGCAAACCGAGTTCTTCCTGAAACGTCGATACGACCGGTATCGATCCCCCTTCACGCGTGAAGACCGGCGCGCGCCCGAATCCGCGCTCGATGGCGCGTTCGGCGGCCTGCACGAACGGGTTATCGAAGGAAGCCATCCACGGCTTGCCGCCGTGCATGCGCGTGATCGTCAGATCGACGGTCTTCGGAGCAATCTTGCGCACGAACGCCTCGAACAGGTCGGCGATCTTGTTCGGCTCCTGGTTGGGCACCAGGCGCATGCTGATCTTCGCCATCGCGACCGCCGGCAGCACGGTCTTGGCGCCGTCGCCGGTGAAGCCCGACAGCAGCCCATTCACTTCGAGGGTCGGCCGCGCCCACGTTCGCTCGAGCGTGGAGTATCCGGATTCGCCGAACAGCTTCGGAATTCCGAAATCCTTGCGATATTTTTTTTCGTTGAACGGCAACTTCGCCCACGCCTCGCGCTCCGCGTCCTCCAGCGGCCGGACATCGTCGTAGAAGCCTGGAATCCTGATCCGGCCGCCACGGTCCTTCATCTGGGCGATCATCTGGGCCAACACGAAGGCGGGGTTGGCGACCGCGCCGCCGAACGAACCGGAGTGAAGGTCGGTCTTGCTGCCCCGCAGATCGATTTGGCAGTACACGAGCCCGCGCAGCCCGTAGCAGATGGACGGGACGCCGCGCTCGAACATCTCCGAGTCAGAGATCACCACGACGTCGGCTTTGAGCTCGCTCTTGTGCGCGCGGACGAAGTCGTCGAGGTGGGCGCTGCCCACCTCCTCCTCGCCTTCGAGAATGAACTTGATGTTCACCGGCAGCCGGCCGCCCTGTTTCAAGTAGGCCTCGACCGCCTTCAAGTGCATGAAGACCTGCCCCTTGTCGTCGGCCGATCCGCGCGCGTACATCTCGCCGTCGCGAATCGTCGCCTCGAAGGGCGGCGACTCCCACAGTTCGAGCGGGTCGACCGGCTGGACGTCGTAATGGCCGTAAAAGAGCAGCGTCGGCGCGCCGGGCGCTCCGAGCCATTCTCCGTACACGACCGGATAGCCGGGCGTGTCGATCAGGCGGACGTTGTTCAACCCGATCCGCCGCATTTCGTCCGCGCACCACGTCGCGCAACGCTTGACGTCTTCGGCATGCTCGGGCAGCGCGCTGATGCTCGGAATCGCCAGCAGCGCTTTGAGCTCGTCGAGGTATCTCTCCCGGTTCACGTTGATGAAATCGATCACCTTGTCCATGTGAATTCGTAGCTCCTGGGCTGGGACGGTGGTCTAAAGACCGTCCCCTACAATAAGAGAAATCCTAGCTGGTTAGAAGCTGTATCGGAGCACCCCGGAGCACCAACGACACGTGAGAGTTGCGCCGGTATTGCCCCAGAAAGTCGTCAGCCTCGCCGCGAATCAGCGCGCCGGCGATCGCGACAGACACAGCAGGTACAATACCTCCTCGCCATGACGCGCGCCGCGACGGCCGACGACTTCACGCCAGACGAGGCACGTGCGCTCGCCCCCTACTTCACGAACACCGACCGGCCGGTGTTTGCGCTGAAGAACCTCCCCGAGACCGTCAAGGGCGCGCTCTTCGCACGCTACTCCCGATCGGCCAAATCGCTTCGTCGTCTCTTTCTCGACGAATTTCTCGACCAGGTCGCGGCGGCGGTGCCGGCCGAGTCCGCGACCGTCGGGTCGCAGCGCGCCGACAAGCTGTACGCCCGCCTGCTCGGCGAATACGGTGACGATTCGGTTGCGCAACTGGGCGGCGCGCATGTCGCGTGCGAAGGCGTCTCGAACGTCCTGACCAAAGTGCTCGAGTGGGGACGGCTCATGGCGTACCTCGAGCAGTCGACCCGATATGTCCCGCTCACCGATCGCTCCAACGGCCGGTGGAAGTACCTTGTCCCCGCCGAATTGGACGGTTCGCCGGTGCGCGAGACGTTCGTCCGCACGCTGGACGCGGCGTTCGAGACCTACGCGCGCTGGATTCCCGCGATCGAGACGCACTTCAGGACCAAGTATCCGCAATCGCCGCGGGATTCCGACTCGGTCTATCGAGCGGTCATTCGCGCCAAGGCGCTGGACACCCTGCGCGGCCTGCTGCCCGCGGCCACGCAGTCCAACGTCGGCCTCTTCGGGACCGGGCAGGCCTACGAAGCGCTGTTGCTGCGGATGTTCGCGCACCCGCTCAGAGAAGTCCGCGCGCACGCGGACGCGATGCTGGCGGAGCTGCGGCAGATCATCCCGGCGTTCCTCACGCGCATCGATCAACCGGATCGCGGCGGACGTTGGATCGACTATCTGGCCGCAACGCGCCGCGCGTTCCAGACCGCGGCCGACCCGATCGTCGCCGGCGCCGATGCCGGGCCGCGGCCGGAGGTCGTCCTGACGGATTTCGATCCTGACGGCGAGACGAAGGTGGTGGCGGCCGCCCTGTACGGCGCATCCGCGCTGCCCGACGATCAGCTGATCGCCATCGCGCGACGTCTGTCGGCGGACGAACGGGCGTCGTTACTTCGCGCGTATACGGGCACGCGTACGAACCGCCGGCACAAACCGGGCCGCGCCTTCGAGCGCACCACGTACCGGTTCGACGTGCTCACCGACTACGGCGCCTTTCGGGATTTGCAGCGGCACCGGCTGCTCACGCTCGACTGGCAACCGCTCAGCACGCGGCACGGGTACACGCAGCCCGCGGCGATCGAAGAAGCGGGCGCGCTGGCGGACTGGCGGGAAATCATGGAGCGGTCGGCGGAGCTCTACGACGCGCTCGTCGACGATGGACGGCGCGACGTCGCGCCGTATGGCGTGGTGATGGCGTATCGTGTCCGGTTCTACATGGAGATGAACGCACGCGAAGCGATGCACCTCATCGAGCTCCGCACGGCGCCGCAAGGTCATCCCGCGTACCGGCGCGTCTGCCAGTTGATGCATCGCGCGATCGCCGAGGTGGCTGGGCATCGCGGCATCGCGGACGCGATGCAGTTTGCCGATCACTCGGAGGTGGAATTGGAGCGGCTGCAGCAGGAGCGCAAGATTGAGGAAAAGAGAAACCGAACGGTCAATCCAACTACCTGAAGTGAAAGAAGCCGCCGAACGGATCGGCATTCAAATCTGACCAATCAATCCTTGGTCCAGTACCGCGCGTATTCGTCGAGGAAGGTCAGCGATTCGAACGAGCGCATCCGGTCGAAGAACAGAACGCCGTCGAGATGGTCGGTCTCATGTTGAATCACCCGCGCCGGAAAGTCGCGCGGGAACAGCTCGAATGGGTGCCCCTTGCGATCGAGGGCGCGAACAATGATCTCGCGGGCGCGCGGCACCCGGCCGCGAATATCGGGAATGCTGAGACAGCCTTCCCATCCATCGACGCTGTCGCTGCCGACTGGGGTGATTTCAGGATTGATGAACACGCCCGGCTCGCCGTCTGGTTCGGCGGTGTCGTCCGCGCCCGGCACCGCGACGAACAGGCGCAGACTTTCGTGCACTTGCGGCGCGGCCAGGCCAACGCCGCGGTACTCGGTCATCGTGTCGATCATGTCGTCGATCAGCCGCTGAACCATCGGTTTCTTGATGTCGGTGCGTTCGAGCGCGCGCGCCCTTGCGCGCAGCACGGGATGCCCCATGCGCGCGACCTTGAGGATCGACATAACCGGAGATTATACCGTGGCGTTGAAAACGGCGGCCCGTTGCGGCCATCATGGGGCGTGGCCGAGCCACCGAGCCATTCGCACCCCGCGGCACACGACGGGGCGCCTGAGTATCGCTTCTGTCCGCGGTGCGGCGGCGCCCTCGAGCGGCGCGTGATCAAGGCGGCCGAACCCGAGCGGCTCGTGTGCGCCGCGTGCGGCTTCGTGTTCTATCTCGATCCGAAGATTGCCGTCGGCACGATTATCCGGACCCACACGCATCGTCTCGTGCTGGTGCGGCGCGCGATCGAGCCGGGCTACGGCAAGTGGGTGTTCCCAGGTGGCTACGTCGACCGCGGCGAGCCGCTGGCGGTCGCGGCGGTGCGCGAGGCTCGTGAAGAATGCGGGCTCGACGTGCGCCTCGACGGGCTGGTCAACATCTATTCGTATCCCGGCCACGGCCCGGTGATCGTCGTGTACGCCGCGACGGCAATCAGCGGGGCCTTGTGTGGCGACGACGAATGTCTGGAAACGGCCGAGTTCGAGAGCGCCGCGATTCCGTGGCTCGAACTGGCGTTCCGCAGCACCGAGGAAGGCCTGCGGGATTACTTGGCCGGCCTTCTGCACCCCATCCGCCTGTAATACCGGAGCCTCATCAGCCCGTGGTGAAAGTTGCGGCGAGCACCGAGGGCGGCGATGCGCCACGTGGGCAAGGCGCGACGACCGAGAATATCGGGCCATATTTGAGGGAGGAGCAACGCCGCCCACGGGGATGCAGCGCCGGCCGAATGCCGTCGCAACTTTCACCACGGGCTGTCATGCCTCGGCCCCGTGCACGGAACGGAGACGCTCAGAAAGCGTCGGATCCCCCCGCGCGGTCCGCCCCCTTTGTCACGCGATCGTGACGTCCTTACTCAAGTAGACGTCCTGAATGGCATTCAACAACTGAACGCCCTCGCTCAACGGACGCTGAAACGCCTTTCGACCCGAGATGAGTCCCATTCCGCCGGCGCGCTTGTTGATCACGGCCGTCTTCAC
>JAHFUI010000241.1 GCA_023265175.1 Acidobacteriota bacterium | reverse complement strand
ATTTGGACAGCATCTGCGAGCACCGGGAGGTGTCATTTTCGTTCGAGCGCGATCGTCTAGCGTTTTCAACGACTTAACCCGTCCAAGTTACGAATCCGCGCGCTAATTTGGACAGCAGTGACTGCTCATTGCAAATTGCTGATTGCAAATTGCTAATGTGATTTGGAATTTGCCAATACATTTGCAATGAGCATTTAGCAATTTGCATTTATGGAGCTCCCAGTCATCCAACCCGGCCGCCGCACCGAAGGGCGGCCGCCCGTTTTCGAGAAGATCGGCATCGTCGGCCTGGGGCTGATTGGCGGATCGATCGCGCTCGCGGCACGGGAGATCTGGCCGTCCTCGCTCGTCATCGGCGTCGATTGCAAAGACGTGCTCGAGACCGCGATGCGTCTCCACGCGATCGATGTCGCGGCCGACGACCTCATCGTGCTGGCTGAGGTCGACGTCGTGATTCTCGCGGCGCCGGTCCGGCAGAACATCGCGCTGCTCGAACGGCTCGACGAATACGTCGGGCAGCCGGCGGTCGTGACCGATACCGGCAGCACGAAGCGCGCGATCGTCGACGCCGCGCGGCTTCTACCCCCGCGGTTCACCTTCGTCGGCGGCCATCCGCTCGGAGGCGCCGCGAAGGGAGGGCTCGAGCACGCGCGGCCGGATCTGTTCTCGGGCCGGCCGTGGCTGCTCGCGCCAACCGGTGACGCGGCGGGGGAGGCGGTGGAGAAACTGTCCGCCTTCACGCGCGCGCTCGGGGCCGAGCCGCGCATCGTATCGGTGGCGGCGCACGACCGGCTCCTGGCGTATCTCAGTCACCTTCCGCAACTAACGGCGAGCGCGCTGATGCAGGTGATCGGCGATGCCGTGGGAGATGATGGGTTGGCGTTCGCCGGCAGAGGCCTGCTCGATACGACACGGCTCGCGTCGAGTCCGTCGAGTATCTGGACGGACATCACCGCGACCAACGCGGACGAGATCCGCACCGCCCTCGACCAGCTGATCGCGGTGCTCGAAGATCTTCGATCGGACCTGAAAGACGGAGACCGGCTCGCCGACGTGTTCGCCGCGGCCAACCGCTGGCGGGACGGGCTGAACAAGAAGCCCGATTAGCTCTTCGATTAACCCGCGCCACGAAAGCACGAAGAAGCGTGTCTGCAGAAGTGACTGCAACAGGCTGAGGTGTACGCAGTTGAAGTAGAATACGCTGGGTCGCCTCTACAAGGTTTCCAATGATGCGGCGTAATTTAACACGCGTTGCACCAGGCAGCCGCTGATGGAACGGACTCTTGAGCGGCCGCTGGTGGACACGAACTCTCTACGAAGCGACCCAGTAACGTGTCGCGTTTCGCAGTCATTCGTGACTTCGTAGGACTTGTGTCCCTACTTTGCAGGATCGGCGTTGCCGACCAGCTCGAGATTGAGGCCGTTCGGATCCTTGACGAACACGTTCCGCACGGTCGGGCTCCACACGACGAGCTCGCCATTTCGCGAGATCACGCGGACGCCTTCCGCCTTCAGCCGCAGCAACAGGCTCTGGATATCCGCTACACGAATCGCCATGCCGGACGCACCGGGATCCGGCACGCGCAAGTCGAAGGGTTTGCGCGGCATCCCCTTGAACTCGGTCAACTCGATCCGCGCCTTGCTTCCGGGCACCACGCCAACGACCGTGCGGAATGATCCGCCCTTCTCGATGCCCATGAGGTCGAGCATCGCCGGCTCGGTCGAGAACGTGATGTCGCCCGTCAGCTCTAATCCGAGCAGGCCGTGCCAGAACTTCATCGAGGCGTCGAGGTCGCCCACGGTGACGCCCATGATCGAGCCGATCACGTTGCCCGCCGGTGCATCCGCCCCGGCAGGCGTCTGGATCGCTTCGACGATGTAGCCGTCCGGATCGCGCACGAAGATCGCCTTGACCTTACCGAGCGAGGTCGTGGCGCTGACCGGGGCGCCGGACCGCGTCAGGATTGGCGTGCCCAGTTTCCGGATTGTCGCGACGACCGGCTCGATGTCCCGCACCAACAACTTCATGTGGGGCGCACCCGGATCGGAAATCTGCGGCTGCGCCGGATGGCGCTCTACGTTGGAGAACTCAGTCAGCTCGAAATTGAAACCGTTGCCGGGAAGCTGGAGCATCGAAACCCGGAGGCTCACGCCAGGCGAATTGGTCAGAATCGGAACCGCGTCGTTCGGGAACTGCCTCACCTGACCGGACAAACCGAATACCTCGCGGTAGAACGCGAGCGTCGTCTCCACATCGTTGGTGGCATGAATGGCATGCATGAAGCCGACGACGGGAACGTTCGATGACGCCGGCGTGGACGCTCCCGTTTGAGCGATCACGACTGGGCAAAGCAGCAGGCTGGACAAGGCGGTAACGGCTATGACGCGCATGATGACCTTCTTTCGGTTGCGTGTGGGACAGAGAATACGCCGACCGCGAGGCCGAACACAATCTTGTTTCGCTATAATCAGCCACGTGAACAAAGTCCTCGCAAGCGCGGAAGCCGCCGTTGCGCTGATTCCGCACGGCGCGACGATCATGATGGGCGGCTTCGGGCTGTGCGGCCTTCCCGAGAATCTCATCAAGGCGTTGCACGCGCGTGGAACCAAGGGCCTGACGGTCATCAGCAACAACGCCGGCGTCGACGACTTCGGGATCGGCATCCTGCTGCGATCGCGGCAGATCACGAAGATGATCGCGACCTATGTCGGCGAGAACAAGGAATTCGAGCGCCAGTTCCTGAACGGCGAGATCGAGGTCGAGCTGGTGCCGCAGGGCACCTTCGCCGAGCGGATTCGCGCCGCCGGCGCGGGGATCGGCGGCTTCTTCACGCCGACCGCCTATGGCACGCTCGCGGCTGAAGGCAAGGAGACGCGCGTGATCGGCGGCAAGCCGTATGTGCTCGAATCGCCCATTCACGCGGAGTTCGCGTTCGTCAGGGCGCACCGGGGCGACCGCGCCGGCAACCTGGTCTACCGCCGCACCGCGCGTAATTTCAATCCCGTGATGGCGACCGCCGCCCGCGTCACGATCGCCGAAGTCGAGGAACTCGTCGAGCCAGGCCAGCTCGATCCCGATCACGTCATCACGCCCGGCATTTTCGTGCGGCACATCCTGCAGGGCGTGGCGTACGAGAATCGGATCGAGAAACGAACCACGAGGACGGACTAAATTTAGAACCACAAAGGGCACTAAGTACACAAAGAAGACGATTCGGATGGCTTTGTGGTCTTCGTGAGCTTTGTGGTTCTGATATAGGGGTTTGAGGTTTACGTGAAAGATGACTCTGACGCAGTGATTCTGAGCGCCTGCCGAACGCCGATTGGGTCGTTCGGCGGCGCGCTCAAGGACGTGTCGGCGGCCGATCTCGCCGCGGTGGTGATCCGCGAGGCGATCGCGCGGGCGCGCATCGCTCCGGCCGACATCGGTGACGTGATCCTCGGCTGCGTGCTGCAGGCGGGTGCCGGCATGAACGTCGCCCGGCAAGCCGCGCTCAAAGCCGGTCTGCCGGCGGAGGTCCCGGCAGAGACTGTCAATCGCGTGTGCGGTTCCGGTCTGCAGGCGGTGGTGCACGCGGTCGAAGCGCTGCGCGCCGGCTACCTGGACGGTGTGGTCGCCGGCGGCACCGAATCGATGTCCAACGCGCCGTATCTGTTGAAGGGTGCGCGCTGGGGCTATCGCATGGGCCATGCTGAGACGATCGACTCGATGCTGGACGACGGCCTCACGTGCGCCATCAATTCCTGTCACATGGGTATCACGGCCGAAGAGATCGCGAGCCGTTATGGCGTGTCGCGGGCCGATCAGGACGCGTTCGCGGCCGAGAGTCAACGGCGTGCCGAGCGGGCGATCCAGGAGGGCAGTTTCAAGGCCGAGATCGTTCCGGTTGACGTCCCGCAGAAGAAGGGCGGCTCGTTACGTGTGGACACGGATGAATACCCACGCGCGGGAACGACCGTCGAGAAACTTGCCGCGCTCAAACCTGCGTTCAAGAAAGATGGAACCGTGACGGCCGGCAACGCATCCGGGATCAACGACGGTGCGGCCGCGATGGTGGTCACCACCGCGGAGAAGGCGAGGGCCATCGCCATGCCGCCGCTGGCGCGCATCTTGTCGTCTGCGTCCGCAGGCGTCGATCCGAAAATCATGGGCATCGGTCCCGTGCCCGCTGTCCGAAAAGTGCTCGACCGGGCCGGCCTGACGATGGAACAGATCGATCTGTTCGAATTCAACGAGGCGTTCGCGGCGCAGTCGCTCGCGGTCGTGCGTGAGCTGAAGGCCGATCCGGCGAAGGTTAACGTGCATGGCGGCGCCATCGCGCTGGGACATCCGATCGGCGCGAGCGGGGCCCGCGTGCTGACGACGCTCGTGTACGCGCTGCGCGCGAGGAGACTGCGGTACGGCGTCGCCGCGTTGTGCATCGGCGGCGGCATGGGGATCGCGATGGCCGTGGAGGCGCTCTGAACGAAGAGGTGTGCATTGCGCGGCGGGCGCTCGAAACCATCGCCGCGCACGCGCGCGAGGCGCTGCCGGCCGAGTGCTGCGGCGTCTTGCTCGGAACGGCCAACGAGATCGTCGAAGCCGTTCGGACGCGCAATCTCTCGGAAGACCCCAGTCGCTATAGCCTGGACCCGAAGGGCCACATCGACGCGCGCCGCGCGGCAAGAAGCCGTGGGCTCGAGGTGATGGGTTTTTATCACTCGCACGCGCATTCGGAGCCCAAACCCTCGATCGCCGATCTGGCCGAAGCTACGTATCCGGGTCACTTGTACTTGATCGTGAGACCGCGGGCCGATGGCGCGAAGGTGCGCGTGTTCCGTTTCGAAGAGGAAGGATTCCTGGAGGTGGGGTTTATGACGACGTCATGATTTCGCCCGCGGCTCTATCGATCAGGGACATCTGATTCCCGATCCGGTCTGGCGATCTCGGTCAGGCGATCGATCAACTGCTGCCGGAACGTCTCGACGCCCGCCGTTTGCTCTTCGCTCCAACCCAGCGCACGCGCCAAAGGGGCCGTCTCGAACGAGTGGAGCACCCACGCCAGCGTCATCGCAGAAAACCCCGCGTCCTTCTTTGGCGCATCGCGCAGAGCGACGTTCAGGTCGGTCCCGGCCTCCACCAGCGCCTGGACATCGACCAGATCGCGCAGCTCGGTGCGGCCAAGTAGTGCCGTCAGCTTGGCCGTGAGAATCTCGTGCATCGAGTCGACCGCGATCACGGCGTCGTCAATCGTGGCATGCAGCGGGGGCTCCACTGGCGGAAAGGGTTCGGCCACCAGATCGATGATGCACACGTCTTTACCGTTGGACACGCGCAGCTCGTTGAACGTCGGGGAGGTTCGAAGGACGGCGAATTCCATTCCATCGGCGCGGAGAAGGGCGCGGGCCTCGGTGGCTGAGCGTCCGAGATCGATCCGATCGCGCCAGAAGAGATCCAGGGCCCGAGTGGTCCGATGTCACAGATAGATGCCGGCCAGGGCTCCGCCGCCGGTGAGCGTCCACGGCGGGTTCAATCCGGCGAGCACGCGCAGGATTCGTCGCTGTAGGGTTGTGAGCTTATCGTCCGCCATCTGCTTGTCGGGTCCAGGTATCGAGGAGCCAGCTCCAAAAGGGCCGAGAGCTTCCCAGATACCGAACCAGGCGCGGCCACAAGGCACGAACCGTGGTCAGGTCAACGAACCGAAAGACATCGTCGGGCTTGGCCTGTCGCATCAGCTTGGCCACGAAGTATGCCCGTACGTCGGGGTCCGAATCACGCAGACGCTCCTGAAACTCCGCGATGGTGAGGTCGCAATCCCAGAGGAAATACGGACGCCCGCGTGCATCGGTGAACGCTTCGGGAGGAGTCGGGCTCAGCACGGGAACAGAATAGCATTCGCGGCCGGGAAGCGCAGGCGGTCTGGCGAACGG
>JAHFUI010000088.1:11014-19740 GCA_023265175.1 Acidobacteriota bacterium | reverse complement strand
CACGAGTGCGCCTCTTCCGACCCGACACTGGTGAGGATGCGGACAACACAACCGCACCGGAGGGAAGGTCCCCTGCTTCAACGGTGTCGAGCGGGGAGAGATGTGATGGTGCATGCTCGTCAGAGCCAACCACACCCACGAGAAAAGTCGCAAGCCCTCCAGCGCAGGCTATACCTTGCGGCCAAGAGGAATCGGAGCCGTCGGTTCCACGCGTTGTATGACCGCATCGTCCGGCCCGACGTGCTGTGGCGGGCCTGGGAAGACGTGCGAGCCAACCAAGGACGCGCCGGTGTCGATGGCGTCCGCATCGAAGATATGGAACGCCACGGGGTCGGGGCGTACCTCGCGGAACTGGCCGCGGACCTGGGGTGCGGCGGTTTCGACTTCCTCGGATTCCACTTCCACAAACGGCCATCGCGGCGGACCGGTCGTTTGGTGCCCTACGCAGGGCCCAGCCAGAAGGCGATGAAGACCGTACGTGAGAAGATCCGTGAACAGACCGAGCGCACCCGCATGCGGGTGGACCTCGGCGAGTTGGTGGGCGTGCTCAACCGGATCATCACGGGCTGGCGGGCCTACTTCGCGATTGGGAACTCCACGAAGAAGCTGGCCGATCTCGATCGATACGTCTGGCTTCGGCTGGGGCGGTTCCTGCGAAAGCGGCAGGGCTCACGCGGTCGGCTGTTACCGGCGGCGTTTGCGGAGTGGGAGCGGCGGAGCGGATTGGCCTACTTCTATCCCAAGGGACGACGGAGTCTCGATCCTTGCACGCTGTAGGGTGACCGTTGTCGGCAAGCCGTATGAGGGAATACGTCACGTCCGGTTTGATGTGGCAGGGAGTGGAGACCAGCACGTCGGTGCCGGGCGCCACTCCCTGACCCTACGAGCCGACGCGCCTAACGGTCTGTGCCGCCATGTCGCCGCGGCACGCGGCTCATTCGGCGCATTGAACGGCAGATCTATCGGAACAGGGCCTGGTTCGTCGATGATGAAACCGTATCGCACGTGGTCGCTGACCACCGTCGGGCTCGCCTTGGTCGTGGCTGCTCAGATCGCAGGACAGCCCCAACGGGAGTCCGGACAGGGTGCCGTGTCATCGAGCGTTATGGCGTGGTGGATGGCACATCCCGAGGGTGCTGGGACATCCGCGCTGGACCTCCTGATACTTTGGCGCGGCACACCGGGTTGGCTCTTCCGAGCGAGCGGGATCGGTGGCTACGCCTCGGGCCGACAAGGCTTCGGTTCCAACACCGCCACTCAGACCGTGCAGGCCGGAGATCGCACGTTGACTTGGACATTCGATCTGACCGCGAAGGCGATCACGATTCTCGGCCAATCCCTCTCGCTCGCCGACGTGAATGTGATTCTCATCGACGGCGGCGACAGCTCGCAGGGCTCGCGGCTCGTTCGAGCGCTCCAGATCGATCCGAGATATTCGGCAGAGCCGCTGCATTTCGAATTGGCCCTGCGTCGATCACCAGAGCTTCTTCGATTCCTTCAGTGCGAGGCGCAGCTCGGTGATCAGCGGGAACAGGCCGTAGCAGATCTCATCTGCGCGCGGTTTACCGGCCGATAGCGCAGATCGCAAATCCCGCAATCGTCGCTTGCCTCCAACCTCCAGCCCCCAGCCTCCACTCCGAGTTAAGCTACCAAGATGGCGATGACGCGACTGTTGGGACGCGCGGTGGCGATCGCCATGGTGTGCGCGAGCGTCGGATTGCTGGTTCGCGCCCAGGAGGCTTCGGTGCCGGATACGGTGAAGCTGCAACAGATGGCGGCGAGGTTCGCACCGACCGAGATCGGCGGCGATTTGTCGAGCCTCTCACCTTCCGACCGGCAGGTGCTCGCCAAGCTCATTGCGGCGTCGAAAATCATCGACGGGCTGTTCTTACGCCAGGTCTGGGCGGGTAAACGACGCGATGCTCCTCGATCTGGCCGGCAACCGCACGATAGCAGGCCGCGCGCGGCTTCATCACTTCCTCATCAACAAAGGTCCGTGGTCGCGGCTCGATCATGATGAACCGTTCGTGCCGGGCGCCCCGCCCAAGCCGGGAGGGGCCAACTTCTATCCGGCCGACGCGTCGAAAGCCGATCTCGAGAAGTGGATGCAATCGCTCCCTGACGCGGAGCGCGCGCGCGCGACCGGATTCTTCGCCGTGATTCGTCGCGGCGCCAACGGGGCGTTCAGCCTGGTGCCGTACAGCATCGAATATCAGGGCGAGCTGACGCGCGCGGCGGCGCCGTTGCGCGAGGCTGCGGCCCTCGCCTCCGAGCCGTCTCTGAAGACATTTCTCATGAAGCGCGCGGACGCGTTCCTGTCCAACGACTATTACGACAGCGATGTCGGTGGATGGAGCTCACGGGCGCGATCGAGCCGACCATCGGGCCGTACGAGGTGTACGAGGACGAGCTGCTCAATTACAAGGCCGGATTCGAATCCTTCATCACCGTTCAGGACCAATCCGAGAGCAACAAGCTGCAGCGGTTCGGCGGCGAGCTGCAGGACATCGAGAACCATCTGCCGATCGATCCGGCCGCTCGCAATCCCAAGCTTGCCGCGCTCGCCCCGATCATCGTCGTCACCGAGATCTTCGGGCGACGCGAACCACGGCGTGCAGACGGCCGCGTTCAACCTGCCCAATGACGAGCGCGTGATCCGGGAGAAGGGTGCCAAGCGCGTCATGCTCAAGAACGTGCAGGACGCGAAATTCGCGAAGACCCTCGTGCCGATCTCGCGGGTGGTGCTGTCGACCTCCGATCGGAAGGACCTGTCGTTCGAGGCGTTCTTCACGCACATTCTCGTCCACGAGCTGATGCACGGTCTGGGACCGCACAACATCACCGTCAACGGCCGGCAGACGACGGTCCGGCAGGAGATGAAGGAAGCCTACAGCGCGCTCGAGGAAGCGAAGGCCGACATCTCGTCGCTCTTCGCCATTCAGCACATGATCGACAAAGGCGTCCTGCAGGCGTCGCTCGAGCGGCCGCTCTACACCACATTCCTGGCGTCGGCCTTTCGCTCGATTCGCTTCGGCATCAACGAGGCGCACGGCCGCAGCATCGCCGTGCCGTTGAATTACCTGCTGGATCAAGGCGGGTTCGTCGTCCGGCCGGACGGCACCTTCACCGTCAATCGCGCGAAGATCAAAGAAGGCGTGACCGGCCTCACGCGAGAGATCATGACGATTCAGGTCCAGGGCGATTATGCGAAAGCCAAGGCGCTGGCCGAGCGGCTCGGCGTCGTGCGACCGCCCGTCGCGAGCGTGTTGCGTACACTGGCCAATGTCCCCGTTGATATCGAGCCGCGCTTCACGACGGCGGACCAGCTCTTGAAGTAGCCCTATCGCGTCGGCACGATGTCAAGAGCAGAGTCGAAGGTGCGGCCGGCGATCGGCGCAAGGCGGCGATCGAACGTCGCCAGCACGCCCTTGTGCCGGGTCGCCAGGATCAACAGATACGCGTCGGTCACCTGCTTGTGACCTTGTAGTCTTCCTTCAAATCCGCTCAACGCGTCGCGCACGTCAATGTCATCTGACCAGAATTCGTGTCTCGAATGCATGCGACTCGTGTCGAGCAGCGTGATCGCCTCGGCGGGCGACAGTGCGTCTCGTGAGAACGATGGGTTCGAGACGATGCGAAGGAAACCGAGCTGTGTCAACGGGCAGGTCGCCCACCGCGTCGTCGATCGCTCGGCGAGCCATCGATGGGCCGCCTCGTGATGTTCGTGAGCCGGCCAGTGAAGTGCCGTGAGGACATTGACGTCGAGCAGCGCCGTTTTCACGGCAGTTCTTCGAGCAGCCGATCGATTGATGCGGCTGTCACTCTAGGGGAGCGCCGGTTCAAGCGCACGACACGAAAACCGTTGCGGTCGTCGGTCACCAGAGGGCGTTCCACCGCCTGCCGGACCAGATCGCTAATCGCTTCCCCCAGTGTCAACCGGTGCCGCTCAGCGTGCGCCTTCGCCGCCTTCATCGCATCATCTTTGATCTGAATCGTCGTTCTTGGCATGAAAGCATCATATCACTCAAGTGATGAGTCATCCTGATAGGCGCATCAATCGAGAGACGGCGATCATTTCGCGGGCAGCGGGACCTGCTCACCGGGTCCCGTGATGTCCTGGGGCGGCTCGCCGCTCGCGAGTCCTTGCGCCACGATTAATTCACGCGCCTCGCCGCGCAGCGACGGCAATCGCACTCTGAACACGATCGCGGCGGCGATGCAGATGGTGCCGCCGATCGCGACAGTCGCGGGAGCGCCGATGCGCTCGGCGACATAGCCGGCCCAGAGACCTCCGAACGGCGCCATGCCGAGAAACATCATCGAATAGACCGACATCACGCGGCCGCGCAGGGCATCGGGCACCATCGCCTGAATCAGCGTGTTCGACGCCGCCATTTCCACCATCATCGAGGCACCCACCGGCACGAGCAGCGCGACCGACAGCCAGAACGTCCGTGACAGCGAGAAGAACCCGAGCGCGATGCCGAAGCTCGCGGCGGATATGGCAATCCACCCGCCCAGCCCGCGGACGTCCCGGCGCGCGGCCAGGCTGAGCGCGCCGCCCAGCGCCCCGAGTCCGGACGCCGCCATCAGGATGCCGAGCTCCCGCGCGCCGCCGTGAAGGATCGATCGCGCGAAGACCGGCATGAGCACGGCGTACGGCATGCCGGCGAAGCTGATGGTGCCGAGCAGCAGCAGCAGCGCGCGCACCGGCCTGGTCCGCGCGACGAAGCGAAACCCCTCGGCCGTGTCACGTAACGGCGAATGAGGACGCCGCTCGCGCCGCGTCTTCGTCACCCTCATCAGCAGAAGCCCCGCGATCACGGCCACGTAGCTCACGCCGTTGATCAGGAAGCACCAGCCCTCGCCGACCGCCGCCACCAGGATGCCGGCGACGGCGGGCCCGACGACCCGCGCGCCGTTGACCATCGACGAGTTGAGCGCGATCGCATTCAGCAGGTCCTCACGGCCCACCATCTCGACCACGAACGCCTGCCGCGCCGGGATGTCGAACGCGTTCACGATGCCGAGGCAGGTCGCGAGCGTGAACACGTGCCACACCTGCACGCGCCCGCTGAGCGTCAAGGCTGACAGAATGAGCGGCAGCACCATGGAGATCGTTTGGGTCGCCACCATGATGCGTTGACGATTGGCGCGGTCGGCGATCGTGCCGCCAATGGGCGCGAGCACGAAGACCGGAATCTGACTACAGAAGGCGGCGACGCCCAGCAGCGCCGATGAGCCGGTCAGGCGATAGACGAGCCACGACTCGGCCACCGACTGCATCCAGGTGCCGGTGAGGGAGACGATCTGGCCGGAGAAGAAGAGCCGGTAGTTGCGATGCCGGAACGCGCGGAAGAAGTGCGTCACAGTAACGAAGCTTCCCCTCAACCTGGGATTGTGAGTGGGAGCGAAGCTTCGTTACTAGCCCGCGCGGCCGTCCACGCGGCCGCGCCTAAGCCGGGCTTGCGCACAGTTGACACGTTTGGCCACGTTTGAGCAGCGCAAGCACGGCTAATTCATCGAGCATGCTCCGGGCCCTCGCGGATCGCCGCACGAGCCGCACGGTCCAGGCGCGCCGGCCTCGACCCGAGGTGCGGCGCCATTGGCACGCACCGCGAACGTCGACAGGTGCTTCGTGAGCGCCGTGCCCTCGCACGCGGGGCAGGCGGCGTCCTGATCGGCGCGTGTCAGATGTTCGAATCGATGACCGCACGCGCGGCAGGTGTACTCGAAGATCGGCATGCATTATTGTAAAACATTATTCTTCTTCGTGTTTTGGTGTCTTCGTGGTTGCATGTGATGCCCGTGCGTCTTCGCATCCGCCATCCCGCCGTCCGCATCGCCGTCGCCGCGGTGTTGTTCCGGATCGTCTCCGCGATCCTGGCGTTCTACGCGAACATCGTGTTCCCGCTCTATCAGCGCGAGCAGTTCACGATGTACGGCCGGCCGAGCCCGTTCTGGGATGCGTTCGTGCGGTACGACAGCGGCTGGTATTTCGGCATCGCACGCAGCGGCTACGACGCGGCGCCTGCCATGGCGGGAGGGCGCGCCAACATCGCGTTCTTCCCGGTGTATCCGCTGCTGATGCGATACGTCGGTCGGCTGTTTGGCCGCGCGCCGAGCGACGTGTATCTCGGCGGCGTGCTTGTCGCCTGGGTCTCGTTCGTGCTGGCGATGGTGGTGCTCTATCATCTCGCGCGGCTCGACCTGCCACGCCGCCACGCCGAGCGCGCCGTCCTCCTGACCGCGATCTTTCCGTTCGCCTTTTTTTTCGGCGTGGCGTACAGCGAGAGCACGTTCCTGCTGTTCACGGTGCTGACGATCTATTTGCTGCGCACGCGCCGCTGGCTGCCGGCCGGCCTCGCGGGCGCCCTCGCCGGCGCGACCCGCGTGACCGGCATCATGATGTGGCCGGCGTTGGCCTGGATTGCGTGGCGCAGCGCCGAACCGTCGTCGCGCGATCGCATCTGGGCGGCTGTCGCGCTCGTGCTCGCCGCGACCGGCTTCGGCGCCTATTGCCTCTACATGTACGGCGAGAGCGGAAACCCGTTCTTGTGGGCGGTGGCGCTCAAGCGGTGGGGATACTATCCGGGCGGGTTACCGTGGACCGCGCCGTTTCACCTCATCCAACTGCTCGTGACCCATCCGTACGCGTACCTTGCCGGCGATCGGACGGCCCCCTACGACGCCCTGAATGGTGTGACCGCGATCCTCTTCGTCGCCGCGGTGCCGTTCGTCTGGCGGCGACTGGGCGCTGGCTACGGACTGTTCATGCTCGCGAACCTGTGGCTGCCGTTGTCCTCGGGCATCTTCGAGGGGATGGGCCGGTACTGCGCCGTGATGTTTCCCTGCTTCATCTGGCTGGCGACCATCCGCTCGCGGGCGGTGTCCACGATGGTCATCGTCGTGTTTGCGATGGGCTACACGCTTTGCCTGGCGCTGTTCACGACGCTTCATCCGCTGTTTTGAGGGAATGCAACCACGAAAACACGAAGTCACGAAGAGAACACAATCTTTTTCGTGGCCTCGTAGTTTCGTGGCCAGGGGAGTACCGAGCCAACACGATCGCGAGACCGTTTGACCTCCGGCGGTGTCTAATGACTCCAATGCCATTGTGGCACCCGGCGATCGTCGTCGGTCTCGCGCTGGCGGTCGGAGGTTGCGCTGCGGCCAAACCGCGCGCGGCCGCGCCACCCATTGATCTCTCCCCTCGGCTCGCCGAGGCCGACGCCCTCGTCCAGGCCGGGTGCTTCGACTGCCTTCGCGACGCGCTGGCGGCATATCAGGCGATCCACGGCGTATCCGGTGCGCCGCCGGCGGCCGTCGACCTGGCCACGGCCGGCGCCGTCCGGGCCGCGGGCCTGCTGGCGATGCGCGAGCGCGAGCTCGGGTTCGTGGACGATGGATATCTGACGATCGCGAAGGATTTGCTGCCGCACCATCCTTGTGGTCGCGGTGCCGGGGTCGAAGCGTGTCAGCCGACGGCTCAGATCCTCGACATCATCGACCTGCTTCCCACGCGATCCGCTGGAACGATGCCCCGCATGTCGAGCGACGCCGAGGTGGACAGGCTGCAGCAGTTCTCTCGAAATCGCGCGACATGGTTATCCCTGCTGCGCGATGGCGCCGGCCAGGACGCGCTGACTGCGTATGCATGGCTCGCGTTTGTCTGCGGCACGTCCGAGGGGCGCGCCTTGACCGCGGACGCCCTGGTGGCGCCGGTCGGTGGCATGCGCGACGATTCGTTGCTGGTCTTCAAACAAGCGAGCTGTTTTGGAATCCAGCGTCCCACGGTCGAGGCGCTGCTCATGCAGGATTCGAGATTCGTCGAAGCGACTTATCTGCTCGGCCAGTCTGCGATCGGGCAACGCAAGCTCGACGAGGCGGACAGGTGGTTTCAGCAGGCGTATGCGTGGCATCCGCGGTGGCCGGCGCTGACGCTGTCCATCGCCAACGTCGCCATAACCGCGGAAGAGTTCGACCGGGCGTTGGAGTTCTACGGAAAGACCCTCGAACTCGAGCCGCGTGCCGCGGAGGCGCTTCTCGGAAAGGCGCGCGCGCTGACCTATCTGGAGCAACACGATCAGGCGATCGCCGTCACCGACCAACTGCTCGAGGAGAAATGGCTGCCCGGCGATGCGTATTATTGGCGCGCGCTGAACGAAACGCAGCTCGATCGAATAGACGAAGCCTGGATCGACGTCGAAACGGCGGACAAGCTGCTCATCAACGACCAGGTGCCCAAGCTCGCCGGCATCATCGCGTATCGCCGCAAGCAGCTCGATGTGGCGCGGGGGAAGTTCGATCAATCGCTTCAGCGCAATCCGACTGATTGCGAAACCAGCTTCTACCTCGGCATCGTGCTGGCCGATCAGCGTATCTGGGACCGAACGGCCGGCGTGTTCGTGTCGACGGCAAGCTGCCTCGAGAACGCCGAGCGAGACCTCAAACGGCAAATCGGCCAGATCCGAGCGTCGGACGCTCCGCCGGCCCGACAAGCCCGCCAAATCGCTCGGCGTGAGAAACAGATTGCCACCGCGCGGCGCACGCTTGCCACCTCCTGGTTCAATACGGCCGTCGCGTATTACAGCCTGTCGCGCAAAGACGAGGCGCGTCAGTTCGCGCAGAAAGTCGCCGACGATGAGCAGTTCAGCGAACGCGCCCGTGAAATCATCTCCAGACTCAAGTAGCGAGGCCTTCCAACCGTTCCTTCCTGCAATCCT
>JAHFUI010000088.1:0-10914 GCA_023265175.1 Acidobacteriota bacterium | reverse complement strand
TCCTGACTTCCTGACTTCCTGCAATTCAGTCCTGTATACTGAGAGGATGTCCGTGTCAGCGGAAAAGCATCCTTCAATCGGCAGCCGCGGCGAGGTCGCCAACCCGCTCCGTCGCAATGTCGCCATCATCGCGCACGTCGATCACGGCAAGACCACGCTCGTCGATGGGCTACTGCATCAGAGCGGCACGTTCCGGTCGAACGAGCGCGTGGCCGAGCGCGCGATGGACAACACCGACCTGGAACGCGAGCGCGGCATCACGATTCTCGCGAAGAACACGGCGGTCCATTACAAAGATCTCCTCATCAACATCGTCGACACGCCGGGCCACGCCGATTTCGGCGGGGAAGTCGAGCGGACGCTGTCGATGGTGGACGGGGTGATGCTCCTCGTCGACGCCTCGGAAGGCCCGCTGCCGCAGACGCGGTTCGTGCTGCGAAAGGCGCTCGAGCGCCGGCTGCCGCCAATCGTCGTCATCAACAAGATCGATCGGCCGGACGCCCGCCCGCAGGAAGTGCTGAACGAGATCTACGATCTGTTCATCGATCTCGACGCGCTCGAGGACCAGCTGGACTTTCCGGTGCTCTACACGAACGCGCGGGCCGGCACGGCAAGCCGCGATCAGGACACGCCCGGCGCCGACCTGCGTCCGCTGTTCGATGCGATCGTCGAGCACGTACCCGCGCCTCGCGGCAATCCCGACGCGCCGCTGCAGATCCTCGTCGCCAATCTTGATTCGAGTGATTACATCGGCCGTATCGCCGTCGGCCGCATTTTCAACGGGCGCGTGAAGATCGGCGATCCGGTCGCCGTCTGCAAGCTCGACGCCGCCGTGCAAGAGACGAAGGTGACGAAACTGTACGCGTTCGACGGCTTGAAGCGGATTGAGATCCGGGAAGCGGCCGCCGGCGACATCGTCTGCCTGGCGGGCATCGAAGACATCACGATCGGCGAGACGATTGCCGACGCCGAGCACCGCATCGCGATTCCGCCCGTGGCGATCGACGAGCCGACCGTGTCGATGATCTTCGGCGTCAATACATCGCCGATGGCCGGCCGCGACGGGCAGTACGTTACATCACGCCAGCTGCGGGACCGGCTGGACAAGGAGCTCGTCGGCAACGTGTCCATTCGCCTCGAGCCGACCGAGACGCCCGAGCAGACGAAGGTGGTCGGTCGCGGCGAGCTGCAGCTGTCGATCCTGATCGAGATGATGCGCCGCGAAGGGTTCGAGCTCCAGGTGTCGCGTCCCGACATCGTCACCAAGGAGATCAACGGCACGATCGTCGAGCCGGTCGAAGAGCTGGTCATCGACGTGCCCGAAGATCACCAGGGGATCGTGATCGCGCAGGTTGGCGAGCGGCGCGGCACGATGACGAAGATGGTCAACAACGGCAGCGGGCGCGTCCGGCTCGAGTTCCGCATCCCTGCGCGCGGCCTCATCGGCTTCCGGTCGCAGTTCATGACCGACACCAAGGGCACCGGAATCATGAACCACATCTTCTCGAGCTGGGAGCCGTGGCACGGCGCGATTCCCGCGCGCCCGACCGGCGCGCTCGTGGCCGACCGCTCGGGCGTGGCGACTGCCTACGCCATTTTTAACCTGCAGGAACGTGGCGAGATCTTCATCGATCCCGGCATCCAGGTGTACGAGGGAATGGTCATCGGCGAGAACTCCAGGCCGAGCGACATGGACGTCAACGTGACGAAAGAAAAGAAGCAGACCAACATGCGCGCATCGAGTGCCGACGAAGCGATTCGACTGATTCCGCCCCGCAAGCTCGGCCTGGAGCAGGCGGTCGAATTCATCAACGATGATGAGCTAGTGGAAATCACGCCCCTCAGCGTCCGGCTGCGCAAGAGGATCCTCGCCGCAAACATGCGGCCGAAACCCCCGAGGGATTAGAGGCCTCCGGCCCCTAGCCTCCAGTCCCCGGATAGAATGTTCCGCATGTTTCAGCGAAAGACGACGGGATCGGTCGTCTGTCCCTCGTGCGGATCGCTTGTCGGCGTCCGCGACGACAAGTGCTACACGTGCGGCCGCTCGAATCCCGGACTGTGGGGATTTGGCCCGCTCTTGCGTCAGCTCGGCGCCGACTTCGGATTCGTGCCGCTGGTCATCGGCGCTTGCTCGATTCTTTACGTCCTGACGCTGCTGGTCTCCGGCAGCGAGCTGCAGATCGCCGGCGGCGGCGTCATGTCCCTTCTCGCGCCGAGCGGCCGCGCGCTGCTGATGTTCGGCATGAGCGGCGCATATCCCGTGTTCGCGCAGGGCGCCTGGTGGACGCTGCTGAGCGCCTCGTGGCTCCACGGGAGCCTGCTCCACATTTTCTTCAACATGTATTGGGTTCGGCGCTTCGGTCCGGACACGGTCGAGCTCATCGGTCCGTCGCGAACCGTGATTGTCTACACCGTGTCCGGTGTCGCAGGATTTCTGCTCAGCTCAACGGCCGGTAGGCTGCTCGGGGGATTGCCGATTCCGTTCTTCCTGCGTGGTGCGTCGTTCACGATGGGTGCGTCGGCATCAGTCCTCGGCCTCCTCGGCGCCATCGCGCATTACGGCCGGACGGGCGGCAGCCGGCTGATCCGCGAGCAGGTCAAGCAATATCTCGTGTGGTTCATCATCAGCGGGCTCATCTTTCGTGGCACAGACAACTACGCGCACCTGGGCGGGTTCATCGGCGGCTATGCCGCATCATCGATGATGAACCCGCTGGCGCGCGAGCGCGGCGATCATCTGCTCATCGCCGCCGGTTGTCTGATCGCGACGCTGCTGGCGATCGTGTTCTCCCTCGTCAACGGCTTCGGACTGCTGGTCCGATGAGCTATTTCTTCTTGAGCTCGAGCTCTTCGTCGATGAGCCGTTTGAACGCGTCGAACGGTTGCGCGCCTGACAGCAGCCGGCCGTTGATGAAAAAGGCGGGCGTGCCCGAGACGCCGGCTTCAGTGCCCGCCTGCGTGTCGGCGTCGACGACCGACTTGTAGCGGTGCTCGTCGACGCACGCGTTGAAGCGCGCGCTGTCGAGGCCCAGGTCCGAGGCGGTCTTTTTCAGCTCGGCGACGGAGAGCTTCCCAGGATCGGCGAAGAGACGGTCATGGTACGCCCAAAACTGACCCTGTTCGTTGGCGCACTGCGCCGCCTCGGCAGCCGGCTTGGCGTCGGGATGGTTCTGCAGCGGGTAATTGCGATACACGAAATGGATCCGATCGCCGTAGGCATCGAGGACCCGTTTGACCGTCGGCGACGCGGCGAGACAGAACGGACATTGGAAGTCCGCGAACTCAATCAGCTCGATCGGGGCGGTGGCCGATCCCTTCGCGGGACTGTTCCCGGCGCGGACCGCCTGCCGTGGCGGCTCGAGCATCACGCGAACGGGCGTCTTGGCCTTCAACGTCGCGAGGTACGCTTCGCGCGCGATCCCGATGCGCTCCTGCGTCAGAAGCGACTTGATGGGCGCGCGCACCTGATCGATCGTCGCCCCCTGAACGCGCTGCGGATTCGCCTGATACCACGCCGTCACGTCCGCGTCGGTGACCGCGGCGGCGTGAGCCGTGATTTCCTGCTCGAACAATGCCGTCCGTTCGATGCCACGGCGCTTGGCCTCCTGGTCCAACAGCATGTTGCCGATGGTCTCGTCGGCCGCGGCGCGGCGAGCTTCGTAGATCGCCTGCGACAGCTTGAGGCTGCCGAAGCTGCCGGCGGGCTCCTGGAGCGCCTTCTCGTCGATTTGATCGAGCGTGATCGACACGCTGCCGACCGTCGCCACGACATCGCCAGGCGCCGGTTTTCGCCCCTGTTGGGCGCTGGTCGAGCAGGCGCCAACCAGCAGAAGCAGCGTTCCAAGGCCCGACACTCTGACGAATTCTCGTGTGCTCATCGGTCCACCAGTATCGCACTTTCTCGAATGATCACAATGCCGTGTTCGCGCGCGCGGCAGATCGCGCGACGATGGCTGCCGGCTCCGGCGTGAAATCCTCGCCCGGGTTGATGAACCGATCGCGCTCGAAGTGGTATTGCTTGTCGTACAACTGCCGGTAGCGTCCACCCGTCGCCAGCAATTCCTCGTGCGTCCCGCGCTCGACGATCTCGCCCGCTTCGATCACGAGAATCTGATCCGCGCTGCGGATCGTTGACAGCCGGTGCGCGATGACGAACGTCGTGCGGCCCTGCCTGAGCGACCGCAGCCCGTCCTGAATGAGCGCCTCGCTCTCGCTGTCGAGGCTCGAGGTCGCTTCATCGAGAATCAGGATGCGCGGGTTCGCGAGAATCGCCCGCGCGATCGCGACGCGCTGCCGCTGCCCGCCTGACAGGCGCACGCCGCGCTCGCCGACGATGGTGTCGTACTGCTTCTCGAACGCCTCGATGAACTCGTCGCAGTGCGCGATCTTGCTGACGCCCTTGACTTCATCGAGGCTGGCGCGCGGCTTCGCGTACTTGATGTTTTCGGCGATGGACCCGTCGAACAAGAAGTTGTCCTGCAGCACGATGCCTAGGTGCGATCGGTAGTCGCGCAGTTTCACGCCGGTCAGGTCGTAGCCGTCGACGAGCACACGCCCGGACGAGGGCCGGTTGAACGTCATCACGAGGCTGATCAGCGTGCTCTTGCCGGACCCGCTCGAGCCGACCAGGGCCGTCGTCGACCCGGCGGGCGAGCGAAACGACACGTGCTTGAGAACCGGCACGCCGGGGTTGTACTCGAAATCGACGTCTTCGAACTCCACCTCGCCGCGCACATCGGACAGCGGCGCGCGGCTCGCGTCCTCCTGATCTTCGGTCGCCATGATCCGGATTTCCCGGATGCGATCGAGGCCGGCGAACGCTTCCGTCAACTGCGTGCCGATCGACGCGAGCTGGATGACCGGCATCGTCATCAGCGCGGTGAAGGAGAGATACATCACCAGCTCGCCGACCGTCATGGTGCCGTTGCGAATCGATGATCCGCCGATCAGCATCATCGCGATACCGCTGGCGCCGATGACGAGCGACGAGAACGCCATGACGGCCGACGTCCCGGTGAGCGATTTCGCGACATTGCGGAAGAGCCGGTGCGCCCCTTTGGCGAACACGAGTTCCTCGCGCTTCTCCGCCGTGTAGGACTTGACGATCCGGACGCCGCCAAGCGATTCGGCGAGCCGGCCGGTCACTTCGGCGTTGATTTGACCGCGCTCCCGAAACAGCGGCCGTAGCCGCTTGAACGCGGTCGCCATCCCGCCGCCGAAGCAGCCGAGGATCAGGAAGGTGACCACGGTGAGCCGCCAGTTGAGGTACATCAGGACGCCGAAGGCGAGGATCGCCGTGAGGATCGAACCGGTCAGTTGCACCAGTCCGGTCCCGACGAGGTTTCTGATCCCTTCGGCGTCGTTCATGATTCGCGAGATCAGCACGCCGGTTTTTGTCGAATCAAAATAGCGGATCGGCAGCCGCATGACGTGCGCCTCGACGTCCTTGCGCATGTCGGTGATCGCGCGTTGGGCCGCGACGCCGAGCACCTGCGAGTTCAAGAAGGAGGTCGCGGCGCCGATCAGCGTGGCCACGCCGGCCGCCAGTGCGAGCTTCGGGAGCAGTTCCCAGTGGTGCTGGGTGATGACATCGTCCATGAGGTATTTGGACGTCGTCGGCAGCACCAGATCCGACAAGCGGCCGATCACCATCAACAGGAGACCGAGCGCCAGACGCCGGCGGTGCGTCCAGACGAGAGTGCGTGCCTCTTCCCAGGCGCCGGCGGTCAGCTTCTTTCTTGGCTTGGGAACGTCAGCCACGAACAGATGATACCTACCCGATCTCTGGAATGCCAAGGCCGCGGCAGATCTTTCGAACAAGATTGTTCGGGATTTCGGTGTGGCGGGGCACGGCTTCAACCGCGCCGTTCGCTGGATTCATCCAGAGGGAGTGTGAGCCGCCTTCGCATTTCAACACGCAGCCGTGCTTGCGCAGATGCTGCAGCGTGCTGCGCTTCATTCGACGTAACCGTCTCGCGTTCGGCATCACGTGGCACGGCGCGGAGTCCATCTTCTCGGCGGTCGGCCAGAATCAACGCGATGGCGGCGGCGAGGCTTTCGCGCGCCTCTTGCTTGGTCCGACCTTGACCGTTGGCTCCGGGGATCTCCGGGGAGTAGGCGATGTGCCAGTCGCCGTCGCGCTCGAACACCGCAGTGAACTCGTTATGCATGGAGGCTCCTGCTTCTACGATAGCGTCGTCGCCGGGTCGCTGTCTAACGTGGAAAGGCGACCATCCCGGGCACGTCCACATGTATCGCGACGGGAAAGTCTTAACTGCGAGATCGACCTGGTCGTTCGCACGAAAACCGCGTGGGGTCGCACACGCCCGATAACCTCGCGCTAGAAACCCCCGTCAGCCTGGCGCCGCGAGTCACCGCGTTTCCGCGCCGGGGTACCGACTGCGCGCCTTTTCAATCTGCTCCGCGATGTCGCGAGCGAGCCGCTCCGGCGCGATGACGCGGGCGAACGGCCCAAAACTCAAAATCCAGCTCTGAAGCGCGCGATCGAGGCAGACGTCCAGCGTCATGCGCACGCCGCCGTCCGGCATCGGTTCCATCCGCTGCGACTGATGCCAGGCGCGCGCGCTGACATATTCGGCGACGGCCGGCTCGAATTCGATGTCCACGCGCTCGGGCGGACCGGAGTGGACGCCGAGCGAGTGCGGGAACGCTTCGTCCGGCAGTTCCTGAATCGGCGTGAACCGCTCTTCGAGCAGCGAGACTTCGTGCATGCGTTCGAGCGCAAACGTACGGACCTCGCGGTACTCGGGCACGTACGCGAGCAGATACAGGCCTCCCTGCGCGTGCGCCAGTCGATACGGGTGCACGAGGTACACTTTCGTCCGGTCGCTCGACTGCGAGTGGTACGTGAGGGAGGCCTGCCGCAGGCGCAGCGTCGCTTCGAGCAGGCGGGCGGAGATTCGCTGCTGGCGCGGGTCGTCGCGCTTGCGCATCGGATCCGGCTTCGAGGCGATGACCCGCGGCAGTTGATCGAGGAACTGGCGCATGTGCGGCGCGAGCGCCGACGACAACTTGTCGAAGGCGCTCTCCACGCCGTCGCGAAACGGCGTGCCCGACAGCGCCTCGAGCAGCGTGCGGCTGAAATACAACGCGCACAGCTCGGACAACGTCAGCCCGGCGGCCACGCCACGAAATGCCTGGCCGTTGATCGCCCAGCGCGTGCGACCGTCCTCGCGCGAGCGATCGTCGAACAGGGGAAAGCCCGCTTCCTCGAGGGCCTGCAGATCGCGCCGAATCGTGCGGGTGGTGACCGCGCACAGCGACGCCAGCTCGTCGATCGTCACGCCCGCTCCGCGCGTCCGCTCGATCTCCCGCAGGATGGTCCACTGGCGGATCACTTCGGCGTTGCGAGGCACGGGACAGATTCTAGCAATTGCAGAATTGCAGAATTGCAGGATTGCAGAATTGCCGGAAGGGAAGGTCAGAAAGGAAGGTCAGAAGGGATAAAGGGAATGAGCGCCATGGCTATCGCCCGCGGTACTCCCTGATGCGGGCCGTCGTGCAGGCTTTGGAGAAGATCGCGCGGAGCTGTCCGCGATCTCATCCCTCGAGTGCTCGGAGCTGCCTGTCGTGCAAGCGGGAGAGCGTCACGAGCGCGGAGATCGATCCGATGAGCGCGAAGAACATGTCCCACTGGGTGTCCCACGGGTCGCCTTGCGTGCCCAGGAACGCCGTGGCCGCTGAGCCGGTGGCCTCCGCGGTCCACCACTCGATCAGTTCGTAAAACGCGCTGAGCGCCATCGTGAAGCAGACGATAAGAAATGGGAGCCACGAGCGGCGCCTCACGACCTGGCCTCGGATGAGAATCTCCCGGGCGATGAGCGCGGGCACGAAACCCTGCGCGAAATGGCCGATCCGATCGAAGTGGTTACGCGAAAAGCCGAATGCCGCCTTCATCCAGAAGCCCAGCGGCACCTCCGCATAGGTGAAGTGCCCGCCGGCCATCAGGATCGTCGCATGCAGCGCGATGAGGGTGTACGCGAGCGGCGTCAACGGAAAACGGCCCGCCGTGATAACCAGGATTGGCAGCGCGATCAGAAAAGGGAAGACTTCAAGGATCCACGTGAAGTAATCGTGTGGATGGACGGCCGACCAGACGAGTATCGTCAGCGTGCCGACAAGCAGCAGCACGGCGGTTTTCATGCGGTGCATCATAATGGAGGTCCGGCTGAAGCCGGACGCCACGTACAACGTGCGAGGTGCACATGATCGTGACTTCTCCGGAAGAACCGGTCTATGCGCGGTTGAACGCGCTCGGCATCGCCTTCACGCGCCACGAGCACCCGCCTGTGGCGACGGTCGATGAGGCCGAGCGGCACTGGGCCGGCATCGACGCGATGCACTCCAAGAACCTGTTCTTGCGGAATCAGAAGGGGACCAGGCATTACCTCGTGATCATCAGGCACTCGAAGCGGGCCGACCTACGCGCGATTGCCGATCAGATTGGCGACGGTAAGCTCAGTTTTGCCTCACCGGAGCGGCTGATAGCCCACCTTGGTGTGACGCCGGGTTCGGTGTCGCCGTTCGGACTGATTCACGATCGCGCGCATGCGATCGTTGTCGTGATCGATCGCGAGCTGCAATCCGCAGAACGCGTGTCGTTTCATCCGAACATCAACACGGTGACGATCACCATCGCCCGTTCGGACTTCGACCAGTTCCTCGCTGACTGCGGGAATTCGGTCAGCTACGTGACCGTGTAGATGTTCCAGTGACCTGGTCTGTCACACCGCCTGCATAAACTGCTCGTGTATGACGAAATCCTCATCGGAGACTCTGCAAGCAACTGACAAGGAGTGGATTACCTTTCCGGGTGGCGAGCTCGAAGGCAAACGCCCTAAAGTGCTGTGTCAGGCCTGCCGGCAGCATTTGCAACAAGCGGCGCGCAACGGCGGCGACGCGGCGAGCGCGCGCCGGCCGCTCTGTTTTCGATGCTATCGCGCCGAGTTGGAGCGTGTTGGTGCGCTCAAAGCGGCCGGACAGCTCGATACCGCGTCCGACGCGCGCTTTCAGTGCGGCCTGCCTTTTGAGCCGGTGAATATGTCGCGGCTTGCGGTGCTGAAAGATGAGCGCGTGGCCGCGCGAGCGGCGGCCTCCGCCGGTGCGGGCCGGTTTACGGATCGGCGGCGGCAGGCGCAGATCGCGGCGCGTCACGCCCTGCAGTCGATTGGCGCTGGGTTGAAGATCCGCCTCGAGGCGGACGCTCCGCACGGCGAGAGGTCGGCCTCGGGAATCAACACGTCGGGGACGTCGGCAGCGGCGCGCGAGCCGGCGATGGCGGCGGCGATTCACGCGGCTGAACTGCAACTGCCGGAGTCGTGGCTGCCTTTTGTTGTCTCACAATAGATGGTCACGTCGGTCAGGTAGGTCGCGTCACAACCTACCCGGCCCACCAGACCAACCCGGCCCACCCGACTCAACGACCCGAGAAGTGCGATACTAATGCCCATCGGACCCCTTTCACTGGCCATCACGCTTGCGATCGGTCTCGCCATCGGCGCGCTGGTCGGATGGCTCGCTGGCCGGCCCGCGCACGCGCGCCTCCGGACCGAGCTCGACAACACCCGCCTGGTCCACGCCGAGCGGCTCAAAGCGTACGGGGAAGCCGAGGGCACACTTCGCGAGGCTTTTCGGGCGCTCTCCGCCGAAGCCCTGAAAACCAACAACCAGGCATTTCTCGATCTTGCCGAGACGCGGCTGCGCGACGCGCGCACGCAAGCCGCCGCCGACATCGACGCGCGCAAGCTGGCGGTCGAGAATCTGCTCGCGCCCATGACGCGGACGCTCGAGCAGGTCGATCGGGAGATCAAGGAATCCGAACGCAGGCGCCTCGAATCGAGCGCGCAGCTGATGCAACGGATCGCGTCGCTCGACACAACCGGGCAGGATCTGCGAAGCCAGACCGGCCGCCTGGTCGACGCGCTCAAGCGCCCGGGCGTCCGCGGGCGATGGGGCGAGTTGCAGCTCAAGCGTGTCGTCGAGCTCGCCGGCATGCTCGAGCACTGCGATTTCGAGGAGCAGCAAACAATCAACAGCACCGACGATTCCGATCGGCGCATGCGTCCCGACCTCGTCGTGCGGCTGCCGGGCAACAAGCGCGTGGTGATCGACGCCAAGGCGCCGCTCGACGCGTATTTGAAAGCACTCGACGCGCCGGACGAAACGACGAGGCAGACACTCCTGGCCGAGCATGCGAAACAGGTCCGGACGCATCTCTCACAGCTCGCGTCCAAGGGCTACGCCGCCCACGTTCAACCGAGCCCGGACTTCGTCGTCATGTTTCTGCCGGGCGAGATGTTCTTCAGCGCGGCGCTCGAGCAGGACGCCTCGCTGATTGAAGCGGGCGTGCAACAGGGCGTCATCCCCGCGAGCCCGACGACGCTGATTGCCCTGTTGCGGGCGGTGGCGTATGGCTGGCAGCAGCAGGCGGTCGAGGAGAACGCGCGCAAGATCAGCGAGTTGGGCCGCAATCTCTATGAATCCGTACGGGTCCTGGGCGGGCATTTCGATGCGTTGGGTGCGAGACTCAAGTCCAGTCTCGACGCGTACAATCAGGCGATCGGCTCGCTCGAGGGCAACGTCCTCGTGAAAGCGCGCAGGTTCAAGGATCTCTTGGCGGCAACCAGCGGCGAGGAGATCAAACAACTCGAACCGATCGATCGGGTCCCGCGCATGCTGCAGGCGCCGGAGTTGACCGACGGCCTTCCATTCCACGATGCCGACGTCGCCATTGAAGATGCCGAAGCCGAAGCCGAGACCTAGGCGGTCTAAGGACAATACTGTTCACTTAACGTTTCCTGATGCGTACCCTCACACACCGGACCAACGTGCGTCGACGCCGCCGGGGGCGGAGTGGGAAGTTACTCATCTTCCGCTTCACGCCGCGGGTCACGT
>JAHFUI010000240.1 GCA_023265175.1 Acidobacteriota bacterium | reverse complement strand
TGTTCTCGCCGGCTGGCTGCCGGCGCGTCGGGTATCGCGCGTGGATCCGCTTGTCGCGCTCCGGCACGAGTAGCGCGACTGCCTACTGGTCGTCGGTCGAATCAGCACGACGATCGGGAAGCGTCCAGTTCTCGAGCGTCAGTCCCTTCACGCGCTCGAACTGCGCGGTGTTGTTCGTGACCAGAATGAGCCCGAGACTGCGTGCGTGAGCGGCAATGAAAAGATCGTTGGCCCCGATCATTTCGCCACGTTTCTTCAGGTCAGCACGTATCTGGGCATAGTGGGTGGCGGCTTCGTCGGGCAAGTCCAGAGCCTCGACGTAGGGAAGGAACGTTCTTAGGGCCGTTGCATCCTGCACTCGGCGCGGCGACACTTCAACACCATAGAGCAGCTCCGACTTGGTGATGACTGAGATGCAGACGTCCGTCACGGGAACGGCCTGCAACCGGTTCAACACGGCTTGGCTTGAACGCTTCATGATGTATGAGCACGTGTCCGTGTCCAGCATGTAGCGGGCCATCAGGGCTCGCGCTCCTGCACTGGCAGATCCTCCACGTTCTCCATGAACTCGTCGGAGGCCACGGGGCCGCTGTCGAGATAAGGCCTCCAATCCCTCGGGCGGGGCGACAGGATCACGTCCGCGCCCTCTTTGCGGATGAAGACCTCGTCGGTGCTGAACTGGAACTCCTTGGGTAAGCGCACGGCCTGGCTGCGATTGTTCATGAACACTTTGGCAGTTCGCGGCATAGTATTCCTCGGGCTACCGAACGCCGTATACATTAGTATATGCCATGTGCCCAACATTGTGCTCAACGTCAAATGGCGGGTGCGTGGAATCCCGACATGATGTCCGACAACGCACGAGAACAATTGAGCGATCCGGGCCGATGATCGCCGTTCGTTCAGCCCTAGCCGGCATCGCCCGCTTGATCTGATGGGCGCGAACCGCAGTGCGATCACCTGTGCCGGCGCGAGGCGTTCGTGGTAATCGGACGGGTCGCGCAGATCTGGCGCTATCCGGTCAAGTCGATGGCAGGCGAGCCGCTCGAGTCCAGCCTGATCGGCCCGGTCGGCGTCGCAGGCGATCGCGGGTGGGCGCTGCGGGACGACACAGCGGGCGAAATCCGCGGCGCAAAACGGTGGCCCATCCTGCTCCAGTGCTCGGCGCGGTACCGCCAGGAGCCTGACGGCGCGGTTTCGCCGGTCGATCTGACGCTCCCTGACGAGACAACAACCGCGAGCGATCGTGCCGATGTCGGCGCCCGACTCTCGGCACTGGTGGACACTCCAGTCTCGTTGTGGCCGCTTCAGCCGGCCACCAACAAAGCCCATTACCGCCGCGCTCAGCGCGGAGCATCGATCGCCGGATTGATCGGACGATCGCGGCTGGGACGCCGATCGCTTCAGGCCGTCATGCGGGCGGCCGGGCTCGACGAGGGGCTGCGGCAAACCCTCGGCCGCGAGCCCGGCGAACCTCTGCCCGATCTCGCCGGACTGCCCGCCGAATTGTTCGAGTTCGTCTCGCCACCGGGCACCTACTTTGACGTCTCGCCCATTCATCTGCTCACCACCTCGTCGCTTGCGGCGATGTCGCGCGCCAACCCGGCGGCGGATTGGGACGTGCGCCGGTTCCGGCCGAACATCCTGATCGATACGGGTGCAACCGCAGCGCTCGTGGAATCGGGCTGGTGCGGCCGGCGAGTCCGCATCGGCCAGGCGACGCTGCACTGTGAGATTCCGGCACCCAGGTGCGTCATGCCGACGCACCCGCAGCGGGCCCTGCGCAAAGATGCGTCGATGCTTCGGACAATCGTTCGCGACGGGCATCAGCAGCTCGGGGTGTACGCGAGCGTCGTCTCGGCGGGCCAGGTCGCCATCGACGATCGGGTGGAGTTGCTCTAAAATGATGCGCGCCGACCCGCTGTTTCGCCGTTGGCCATCGCGCGCGTGGAGGCGTCTATCGGACACACGAAAGGGGAAACATGGCCATTCTACCGCCGGGCGTAAGCTCGACCGATTTCGCCGCCGCCCTCCGGCAGTTTGCAGCTGCGGTCGGAGTGGATTGGGTGCTCACCAGCGATGAAGACCTGACGCCGTATAAGGACTACTATTCGCCGGTGCCGCGTGACGAAGAGGCACTGATCCCCTCCGCCGCTGTGTCGCCGACCACGGTGGAGCAGGTCCAGTCCATCGTCCGAACCGCGAACCAGTACAAGATCCCGCTCTATCCGATCTCGACGGGCAAGAACTTCGCCTACGGCGGGCCTTCGCCCAACCTCCGCGGCAGCGTCGTCGTCGATCTGAAGCGCATGAATCGGGTGATCGAGGTCAACGCCGAGCGGAACTTTGCTCTGGTGGAGCCGGGCGTCTCCTACTTCGATCTCTACCGGCATATTCAGGAGCGCGGCTTGAAAGTCTGGCTCGACTGTCCCGATCCAGGCTGGGGCAGTCCGGTCGGCAATACGTTGGACCGCGGCATCGGCTATACGATGGGTTTTTACCGCGACCATGCCGGCGCCCAGTACGGAGTGGAGGTCGTGCTGGCCAACGGTGAGGTGATGCGCACGGGCATGGGGGCTATGCCCAACGGCAAGGCCTGGCAGGAGTACAAGTACGGCTTTGGCCCGGATCCGGCGGGCCTGTTCGCTCAGGGGAACTACGGCATCGTGACAAAAATGGGCTTGCGGCTGATGCCGCAGCCTGAGCACTGGCGTAACGGTCTGATTACCGTGCCGAAGCGGCGCGATCTCATTCCTCTCGTCAACACCGTCAATTACCTCAACGATCTCTGCCTGATCGGCGATCCCTGGTACGGCAGTCCTTTGCGGCCGCTTCTCGCAAACACGGAATTCCGCGAAGCCGCCACTCGTCGCGGCGGTGCGAACGAAGCCGAACTGGATCGCCAGGCGGCCGCAGCCAACTTGCACTCGTGGCAGGTGGAGCTGCAGTTCTACGGATCCGAGCGCACGACGATGGCGAACTGGGAATACGCCAAAGAGCTCATGGCGCGGAACATTCCCGGTGCGCGGCTGATCGAGGGGGAGTCGTTGAAGGTGCCCCTGACGAGCGAACAGATAGAACAAACCACCGGGCCGTATCCCACCAACATGCGGCGCAACGTCACGCAGGGCGTACCGAGTCTCGGGATCTGGAAGGCCCTCGGCCGCACCGAGGCCGTTCCCGATGCATGGGTGCAGGGGCACATCGGCCTATTTGCCGTTCTGCCGAGGAGCGCTGAGGCGGTGTTTGAAGCGCAGCACGTCTTCGGCGACACGCTGAGTGATTTCGGTCTGCAAGGCGGCATCTCGGCAATCAGCACGCCGCTGATGTGGTACCAATTCGCCTTTCTCTTCTCGGCCGGGTTCTCGACCGGCGGCGGCAATGCGGTCGCAACACCGGAAGGAAAGGCCAAAGTGCGCGACGGTCTCAAGGCGTTGCTCGTCAAGGCCGCGGAGCACGGTTGGGGCGAATATAGAGCCGCGCCTTACTTCCAGGACGTGGTCGCGGAGCAGTACTCGTTCAACGAGCACGCCCTGCGTCGCTTCAACGAAACGATCAAGGACGCCGTCGATCCCAATGGCATTCTCGCTCCCGGACGCGGCGGCATTTGGCCCAAACACTTGAGAGGACGCCGCGCATGACCGTCATCAAACTCGCACTGACCGGCGTGCTCGTCGCGGCGAGCGTGGGCGCAGGCGTCGCTCAAGACGCTGCCGTGATCGAGAAAGGTAAGACGGTGTTTCAGCACTACTGCACTCCGTGTCACGGAGCCGGGCGCGGCGACGATGGTGCGCCGATGCTTCCCGGCACCCATGCCCTGTACCTCAAGTACGGGGGCCGGAAGCCCGCCCTGCTGGAGCAGCGCTCGGACCTCCGGGCGGGCGTGATCAGAGCGTTCGTGCGCAATGGTGTCGCTTCAATGCCGCCTTTCCGCAAGACCGAAGTGACCGATGATGACCTCAAGGCCATTGCGGTCTATCTCGCCGACGCGGCGAAACGATAGAGTTGCGTTTTCAGCCAGTCGACGACCATCGGTTCGAGCTCGGGGTTCTTCGCGAACATCGGGACACGGTGTTCGGTGCCGGAATAGATACGGGGATCGCCCGGCACGGCCTCCTGCGCGTGATCGACGAACTGCTCTTTCAGGCGCCGGCGTGGGGCCGTCTGAGGTAAGCTCGCTGCGGCTGGAGCCACAACAGGCTGGCTTCGAGGAAAGGCTTATGAGAACGCTGAAGCTGTTCGGTGGAGTGCTGATATGCCTGGCGGCGACGCGCATCGCCGCGCAGGAGCCGGCGTGGAACGCCGCCGCGATCAAGGAGTGCGACCGCGCGTGCCTGGTGGGCGTCATGGACGGCTACATGAGCGCCATCTTCCGGCACGATCCGAAGGCGGTGCCGCCGCTGGCGCTGGACGTCCGGATGACGGAGAACAGCGGGCAGATGGACGTGGGCGAGGGCGTGCTGTGGCGATCGAAGGTGGAGCCCACAAGCTTCAAGATCTACGTCGCCGATCCGGTGAGCGGGCAGGTCGCCCTGCAGACGCGCATCAAGGTACAAGGCCGCGATACGCTGGCCGCGATCCGGCTGAGGATCGACCGCGGCAGGATTCTCGAGATCGAACAGCTCCACGCGGGGGGCATCGCCCCGCAGGCGATCGAGCTGCTGACGACCCCCGTGTCGATTCTGACCGACGACGCGCCCGCCGGCCAGCGCGTGTCGCGCGAGGTCATGTTCCGCGTGGCCAACTCCTACTTCGACGCCCTCGAAGGCGACAGCGGCAAGATCGGGGCGTTCGCCGCCGACTGCGTGCGTCACGAGAACGGCTACCAGACGGTCAACAATCCGCCACCGGGCGGACGCATGATGCCGGGCCCGCAGCTGCCGGATCCGAAGACCGAGCAGGGGAAATCGCAGCTCGCGTTCAGCATGCTGACGTGCTCACAGCAGATCGACTCGAAGACGTTCGCCTACATGAAGCACATCCGGCCGCGCCGCGCGCTCATCCTCGACGAACAGAAGCAGACGGTGGGCACGTTCCCACTCTTCGTCCACGACGGAACGCGCCGCGGCGCCGCGGCGGACGCGCCTCCGGGCATGCTGCAGAATCTGGTGACGATGGAAACCTTCTCGGTCCGCGGCGGGCTGATTCATCACGTCGAGGCGGCCCCCTTCGTGACGATCCCGTACGGATTGGGCAACGGTTGGACGCCGGGCTCGGGCCGCTGAGAGGACTTCCCGCACCTCGATAGCGGCCCGGCAAGGGCCGCGCTATGATCAGCGGCTACTTCCTCTTCAAGGAGGAGAGGTAGGCAACCAGCGCATCGATATCCTCCTTGGGCAGGTTGGTATACTCCTTCATGTTATTCTCCCGGTGTCGCCGGAACGTCGCATTCGTACTGCGCGCCATACGCTTGGTTTCGATAAGCCACGCGCGGATGTCAGCGGCCGACAGCTTGCTTCCAACGTTGTCCAGCGGACCGTCCGGGTTGCCCTTACCAGCAATCGTATGGCAAGCCCCGCATTTCTGGTCCGCAAAGAGCTTTTCTCCCCGTGCCCTGAGATCCCCCTCGGCAGCCATCGCCGCAACACAGAAACTGAGCGCACATACACACACCAACGCTCGCACCATAGGCCCTCCCTGAAACCTCCAAGAATCCTACTTCTAGCCCCAGCGATATCCCTGCTTCGACAACGGTAGCGAGCGGATCCGCGCGCCGGTTGCCGCGAAGATGGCGTTGCAAACGGCGGGCGGAATCGGCGGGAGTGCCGGCTCGCCCATTCCGGTCGGGGCGTTGTCGGTCGTGAGGAAGTGCACCTCGATCTCAGGCGGCGCCTGCGGCATGCGCACCGGCGGATACTGATTGAAGTTGCTCTGGACCGCCCGTCCGCGCTCGAACGTGATTTCCCAGCCCATGACATGGCTGAGCCCTTCGACCACCGAACCCTGCATCTGATTGATGGCGTT
>JAHFUI010000239.1 GCA_023265175.1 Acidobacteriota bacterium | reverse complement strand
ACGCCTCCGCGCCCGGCGGGGCGCCCCGTTCGCGGCCACCCGCGTGAGGCTAATTTCGCAACACGCTACGCACCATCGGGATGGCTGCTGTGGGTGCGCGCCATTTTCCTCAGGGTCCTCGCGTTGGCTCGGGGCCATCACACGCTGCAGCGCGGCGTGAACGGCCGCGGTCTTGGCGACAACCACGATTCCCGATGTGTGCTTGTCGAGACGACCGACGAGAGACGGGCGACGATCGGGCGGCCACCCACGCGCATGCCAGAGGAGCGCGTTCATCACTGTGCCCTGCGCATGTTTGTACGTCGGGTGCACGACCATGCCGGCTGGCTTGTTGAGCGCGAGGAGGTAGTCGTCTTCGAACAGGGCGTCGAGGTTCACGTCTTCAGCCGCCATCGCGCGGCGCGGCCGAGCATCGCCACTGACAGGAATCGCGACGGCCACGACATCGCCCAGCGCGGCGCGTGCGGCCACGCGGCGTACGGGCGTGCCGTTCACCGTGACCTGCCCGTTCTCAATCCACGACTGCATGCGGGTCCGAGTGGCGGCGTCGACGTCGGTCAGGTGCCGGCGGAGCACGAGGTCGAGGCGCCGCCCGGCATCGCCGCGATCGGCCGTCAGGATGCGAGGAAGAGCGACCATGGATCACCCCATGGTATCCCCTTGCGGCGGGCTGACGGCTCGCGCATGATCGCGGCTTGGCGCGCCGCGACAACGAACGACTGGTCTACTCCACTGCGAGTGGCAGTATTTGTCCCGGCTGCGGCTGGCCGACGCGCGACTGCAAATGCGGCACCCGTGCGGCGAACGAATCGATTCCCGCTCGCATCGTCGCGAAGCTCCGCATAGAAAAGAAGGGGCGTGCCGGGAAGACGGTCACCGTGGTGGATGGCCTGCCTCACAACGCCGTCTTCCTGAAGGACCTCTGCCAGGAGCTCAAGCGGGCGTGCGGCACCGGCGGCGCGGTCGCGGAAGGCGCGATCGAAGTCCAGGGGGATCTCCGCGAGCGGGTTCGAGATTGCCTGCTCGAGAAAGGATTCATCGTCAAGGGCTGACCGGCCGCCCACCTGACCAAGGTCGCCGTACGTGGCGCAGGCATTTAGGCTTGCCGGAAGAAGCTTGACCTCAGTCTTACAAGATGTAAGATACTCGACGTGCCTGACCGTCGTTCCCGCGCGCTCACGCTCTCCGCCAAAGAATCGCTGATCCTGGAACTGCTCGTCCACGAGAAGGACATGTACGGGCTGCAGTTGGTCGCCGCATCGAAGCGCCGGCTGAAACGCGGCACCGTGTACGTGACGCTCGGACGAATGGAAGACAAGGGATACATCACATCGCGGCTCGAGGACGCGCCGCCGGCCGCCGGCGGTCTCCCACGTCGCATATATCAGCCCACCCCGCTCGGCCGACGCGTGCTGACGGCGTGGACGTACGCCGCTGGGCGTCTGATTCCGGAGCTCGCCCGATGACCCGCCCTGGCGAACGACTCCGTGCGATCGCCGCGCGCAGGTGCAGCGAGAGAACGATGGAGCGGCTGATCGATCCGCTCCTCGCCGACCTGCAGACCGAGTATGACGCGGCCATGCGGCACGGCCGCGTGTGGAGAGGCCGTTGGGTTCGGATCGCGGGTTACGTCGCGTTTCTAAAGGTCATCGTCATGTGTGGATGGGCGCAGTCGATCAGAGCCCTTCGCGATTGGCCCGTTGACGATCGCCGCGCGGTGGGCCGCACGATCGCGCTCTCCGCCTCCGCCATCGTGCTGTTGACACTCGCGATGGAGGTACCGGGTTTTCTCAGCCTCCGTGGGTGGGCGCATGCACAGGATCTTCATCTTCGATTCTTGGCCTACATGATTCCGCAGGCCCTTCCGATCGCTCTCCCTATGGGTTTGACGTTTGGAATTCTTCGCGGCTTGGGAAGCGGCGTGGTCTCACGCCGATCGACGTGCGCGGTCCTCGCCCTTGCCGCCATTGGTTCGGTGGCATCATTCGTGCTCCTGGCGTCAATTGTGCCCGCAGCCTCACATGCGTGGCGCGACGCGTACTTAGGGCATGAAGCTGCCAACTTTATGAAGAGCCCCAGTCAGATGACGCTCGGCGAGCTCAGTCAGCAGATCGACGCCTACAAGAGCACGGCCATGGCAGGGTCGAGCGTGGCGCGCGACATGTCGTTCACGTACCACAGCCGCTGGGCGCTGTCGTGCGCAACACTCGTGCTCGCCGTGTTCGCTCTCACAGTGAGCCGCCGACGTCGCGCCGGATGGTTGATGTCTTTCATTCCACCCTTTGGCGTCTGCTTCGGCTACTACGCCGTCCTGTTCTATGGAAGGAACGCCGGGCTGCAAGGCACGCTGCCGATATTCACCGCAGCGTGGCTGCCGAACATGGTGTTTGGCGGCCTCGCCGCCATGCTGCTGAAGGTCGCGTCGCCGCGACCGACAGATCGGCTGGTCAGTTGATCTTGAACGCGGCGCGCAGGGCGTCGCGATCGATCTTCGCGCCCCGCATGTAGAAGCTCGCAATCTGGCGCAGGTTGCGGATGTCCTCGAGCGGATTGGCATCGAGCACGAGGAAGTCGGCGCTCTTGCCTGCGGCCAGCGTGCCCAGATCTTTCAGTCCAAGCAATTCGGCCGGCCGTTGGGTCGCGACGACGATGGCCTGCGCCGGAGTCATTCCAAGCTCGACGTACCGCTCGAGCTCGTGGTGCTCGGCCCAGCCGAATGAATATCCAGGACTCACACCCGCGTCGGTCCCGAGCACGACACGAGCATTGGCGGCGATCTTCGGCAGGTTGTACGCGACCGCGCGCTGCAGTGTCTCGCGAAAGCTGTTATTCGCGCCGGCACCGGTCCGCTGCTGGCATCGGGTGCTCCGGATGCTGGCAATCGCCGCGGCCGGCAAGACCTGTTCGACGAACGGATCGGCGTCGCACACGGGCGAACGATCGAAAAATCCGATGATCGGCACGTAGTACGGATTTCGCGCCCTCAGCAGCGCGAGGTACTCGTCGTCCACTTCCTTGTCGTACGGCAGGTGCACGATCAAATCGACGCCTGCGCGCAGCACCGCCTTCCCATCCTCCAGCGTCGTCGCATGGGCGAAGACCACGATCTGGCGTTTGTGTGCCTCGTCGACAACCGCCTGGTACGCCGCCGGTTGCATCTTGGGATACGTCCCTCGGCGATCGTCGACCCAAATCTTGATGAACCTGATTTTCTTGTCGGCGACCGTCCTGACCGCGGCTCGAGCCTCTTGTTCATTCGAGACGCCATACACCGCATGCAACGGCGCGGTCCCTTTAATCAGGACCGAGTCGGGCCCGCCGCCTGGCGGCGCCATGCCCGCCGCAAAGAGGAACCGCGCGGTGTCCGGGAACTTTCCCGCTTGCTGGTCCCGTTGAAACTGGAGCGCCTGATCGTTGGGATCGCCGCCAACGGACATCACGGCGGCGACGCCGTAGTACGCCTCCCGCCGGAGATGATCCGCCACGTTGTTCGCCACGTAGTTCTCGGCGCTCCAGCTCGTGTAGCCCTCGTACCCAATGTGGATGTGCGCGTTGATGAGCGCGGGCATGACCGTCTTCCCGGTCAAATCGACGTGACTGGCGCCGGAGGGAACCGTGACGGCGCCTTTCCGTCCGACCGCGGTGATGCGGCCGTTGTCGACGACTACGGCGCCGCTCTCAATCGGCGCGCTCCCGTCGCCGGCAATCAGACGCGCGCCTTCATACACAACGGCCGCCGGCTGACTACGCGACTGCGTCAGCACGACGGCCGAGGACGCCAGACCGGCCGCAAGACAGCACGCCGGCAGGTTCAATCGACGCATGTCGCTCTCAGCTTCACTCCGGACACCGCGATTATTTGCCCGCGACGAGGATCGAGAATGAATCCGGCACCAGTTGCCCGCGACCGGCGCGTCCGCCGGCCGGCGGTGCGGCAGGCGCACTGTACTCCGCGCCGATCAGGAAGATCTGATTCGTCTTGGTGTCCAGCGTCAGGGTTTTCGCGCTCGGCATCGTCTGCACGGTCTGCTCGACGACGAAACTGGTCGGGCTGTTTTCCTTGATGACGGTCAGCGTGCCGTCACCCTGCGAGCTGAACGTCTCCATCGTCGCGGGATTGAATACGGCGCCGTCGACGCCGGTGCCAATCGGCAACGTGGTGATGATCTTGCCGTCGTCGGCGTTGAGAATGACCATCATTTGCGGGTTGCGGCAGGCGGCGAAGAGGATGTGATTCTTCACGTCAAAGGCCAGGCCGGCGGGTGTCTTGGCCTTGCTCGACAAGTCGTAGTGCGCCGTGACCTGCAGTGTCTTGGCATCGACGACCGCGACGTTGTCCTTGTCTTCGATGTCGACGTACACATGACCGTTGCTGTCGGTGACCGCCTGTTCCGGTGCGCCGCCCAGATCGGCGATCATGCCGACGACGGAACCGTCTTTCGCGTCAATCACGGTCGCATGCGGCGCGGCGTGGCTGAACACCCAGACCCGCTGATTGAACGGATCGAACAGAATGCCGTCAGGGTTCCCTTGCACATCGATCGTTTTGATCGTCGCGAGAGTCTTGGTGTCCCACATCACGACCGGCTTGCTGCTGGAGAACCCGTGGTTCGACTTCGGGTCCACCACGGCGCCGCGCGCGTTCGCGTTGGCGATCTCGCCGACCGGTGCGAGCGTGTCGAGATCGAAGACGGTCACGCGCGCCATCGCCCCGCTGCGAGGAATGTATAAACGGCGCCCGGCCGCGTCGGCAAAGACATAGTCAAAGCCGCCGACGCCGCCGACCTTGGCGGTCTTGACGACCTTATACGGTCCCGCCGTTGAGCCCTGTTGGGCCATGCCGATGGACGCCGACATCGCGATTCCGACGGCCAGCACACAAAATCTTTTCATCTGATTTCTCCTTACGCGGTGGATTCTATACCCGACCCGGTGGATTCTATACCCGGCGGCCGCTCGCGCGTTCACGCCGACTTGGCCCGCTCCGCCTCGATCCCGACGCTCCGCTCGAAGCTTTGAGCTTCCCGAGGCCGGGCCGCGCCAGCATCCACCGTCGTCGAGACGGGGTACGGGTCATTCGTATCACGAAGAGCGCCGCGATCATCGCGGATCCTGTCGTTGAGGTAAGGTTTGTGCGTGCGCTCATCGGAGTGGCTCGCCTTTCTCTATTTCGTATACCTCGCTGTCGTCTGCTGGCTGCGGCCGCTACCCGCGTCACGGCGTCTACTCGTGACCGGCGTGTCGCTGGCGTTGGCGACAGCGATTCGCGCCGTCGCAGCCTGGGTGCCGGCGCTCGTGCGAGATTGGACGCCGTTGCTGTACGTCGCCGTTGGCTACTACGCGACCGGCTGGTTGTTCGTCGATCCTTCCGAAGCGCTCGAGTCGTGGCTGCGCGCGTGGGACCGCAGGCTGCTCGGCGATCCGACGAGGCGTTTCGCGCGCTGGCCGGCGTGGCTCGTCTCGTATCTCGACATCGTGTACATGTTTTGCTTCCTGCTGTTGCCGGGCGGGTTCCTGGCGCTCGCCGCGACAGGACATGCGGACCTCGCAAACCACTACTGGACGATGGTGCTCGCCGCTGAGTTCGGCGCGTTTGCGCCGCTGAGCGTGTTCCAAACCCGACCGCCATGGATGCTCGAGAGCACCCCGATACTCGCAGACACAACAGCTCATCGACTCGCCTCTTACATGGTTCGACACGCCACGATTCGCGTGAACACGTTTCCAAGTGGACACGTCGCCGGCTCGCTCGCCACCGCGCTGGCGGTCATCGGTGCGATGCCGCTGACGGGCGCGACCCTCCTCGTCCTCGCCGCCAGTGTCAGCGTGGCCTGCATCGTCGGGCGTTACCACTACGCTGTCGACGTCGTCACCGGCGCGCTGCTTGCCGGCGGAGTTTGGGCCGTGGTGACGACCTGCGGCATCTGACTTGCTGTAAAGCCGCGCTTCCCGTCGGCGCTCGCTGCTCGCTA
>JAHFUI010000238.1 GCA_023265175.1 Acidobacteriota bacterium | reverse complement strand
TCGACGCCAGTGGCCGCTGACCACGACGATGGAACGACCGTGCAGCATCGTTCGAAAGACGTCCTCAGATCTCCGGCACAGGCACAGACGAACCGTCGCCTCGACCTGTACTTCCGAGGCGAGCGCGCGGTATTCATCGATCAGGATCGCGGGATCATCGCCGTTCGATCCCACCAGCGACGTATTGACGGCGCCCGCCAGGATCAGGAATCCGACGACGACGACGAAGGCCTGGAACAACAGCCGCAGCCAGAGCGGTCCCACCAGATGCATCGCGAGGCCGGAGATCGGGTTGTCGAAGTACGTGGGTCGAACCCCGTCGGGGATGATCGCCAGCGCGAAGAAGCTCACGAGCGACGTGAACAGCAGGCTGTAGAGAAAGATCACCATGCCGGTGCGTTTCAGGTTCTTGACCTTGGGGTACTCGATTTCCCGATACACCTGCGCCAGCGACTCTTCGCCGCTCATCGCCAGGATCGAATGACCGAAGCCGACGAGAACCGCGATCGCGGTGAACGACGGCCAGCGAGTGCCGTCGAGCCACCCGAGCGCGTCGCGCGAGAACTGGAGATTGCGCGGGATGGGCGCGGGCGGGAGATGACCGCCCTGCAGGAGCACGGTCAGCGAGCACCATCCGACGAGCAGGACCACCATCACCGTCGTGATCCCCATGATGCGAAGCGCGTCGGTGCTGGATTCGTGGAGGCCCTGGATGTTCCGCCACCAGAAGTAGGCGGTGATCGCCAGTGCGATGAACGCGGCGGTCGCATTGATTGGCACCTGCCCCGTGAACCCGACCCGCGCGAGGACGTCGTTCGTCAACCCGGCGATGTATTGCCCGGCGGACACGCCGCTGATCGGCCCTGTCAGGACGTAATCGAACATCAGCGCCGAGACCGAGAGCTTGGCAAGCGTGCCGCCCATTGCCTCCTTGACGACGCGATAGACGCCGCCGCGGACGAACATGGCGGAGCTCTCGATGTAGACGGCGCGGACCGCGTACGAGAAGAGCATCACGCCCAGCACGAACCACGGCGCCGACTTGCCGATCGCCTGCTCGGAGATGCCGCCGATGTAGTAGGCGGTCGAGCCCAGATCGTTGAGGACGATCGCGGCCGCCCGCCAGAATGAGATGAAGGAGAGAAGGACCGTGGTGGCGAGCACGACTTGCACTCGCCCCGAAGACGACCGAACGGCTGGCGTGCCCATGACAGCTCCCCGAGCGCAACGCTCCGCGGAGCCGTGCGCTTCCAGAATGCCTACGGGGTTAGCTGACGGGCTCGGGCTCGGAAGTGCCCTGCGACCTCGCGGTCGATACGCCCCGAAAAACCTGGGTCCCCCGCGCTCCGCGATATCGCGAAGCTTCGGCCGACGATCCCAACCTACGCGCGTGTCAGGGGCGAGTCAACAGCGCTGATCGTTTCTTAGGAACTTTTTCGCAAGCGCTTTGTCGCGGTTTAGGCGGCGAGCCGCGCGCGGCGCACCTGAAAAGTCGCTGAAGAATCCTAAAAAGTCAGAGTGGGCGCGTCGATCACTTGTCCCCTTCGCCTGGCTAGAATGGGGTCGTGAGCCCGCTCACGCTGTTCGGACTCTTCGCGGTGACGGCTATGCTCGTGTGCTACGCGCTTGAGCCTCGACGTCACTGGTTCATCCTTGCGTTCGCGGCCGCCTGCGCCCTCGGATCGGTGTATGGGTTTCTTCAGGGAGCGTGGCCCTTCGGTGTGGTGGAAGCGATCTGGTCGGTCGTCGCGGCACGGCGATGGTGGGTTACTCAGCGGGGTCGGTCACGAGCCGGTACCCCACCCACGGCTCGCTGAGCAGATAGCGAGGATGCGCGGGGTCGGGCTCGAGCTTCTTGCGAAGCTGTCCCGCCAGCACCCACAGGTGTTCCGGCTGGTTGACCGCGTTGAGGCCCCACACCGCCTTCAGGATCGCGCGGTGCGTCAGCACGCGATCGGCGTTGCGCGCGAGGACCGCCAGCAGATCGAATTCCTTGGGCGTGAGGCGGATCTCCTCGTCGTCTCTGATGAGCCGGCGACGGTCGAAGTCGATCGTCATGTCGCCGATCTGCAGCCGGCCGACGGGCGTCGCGTCGGCCGAGAATTCGCGGCGGAGCGCGACGCGGATCCGCGCCAGCAGCTCCTCGGGGCCGAACGGCTTCGTCACGTAATCGTCGGCGCCAAGATCGAGCGCCGTCACCTTGTCCGCCTCGGCGCCGCGCGCGGATAAGATGATGATCGGTGCGGCGGACTGCGCCCGCACGCGCCGGCACACCTCGGTCCCTTCGATGTCCGGCAATCCGAGATCGAGCACGATCAAATCGGGGGCACGCAGCTGCACGGCGTTCAGCGCGTCAGCGCCGGTGCCCACCACCTCCACGTCGTAACCGCGCGATCGCAGCAGCGGTCCCGTCGTCCGCTGGATCGCGATCTCGTCGTCGACGAGCAGAATCCTGGCGGCGTTCGTCATGCGTGCTGATCGGCCAGCATCGGCGCCTTGCTTTCGGCCGGGACGGCGATCGTGAACCGCGCGCCGCCGTCCGCACAATTCTCCGCCCAGATGCGCCCGCGCTCGGCGATCAGCAGGCCGCGAGCGATCGACAGGCCCATCCCCGTGCCGGCGGTGCGTTGTCCCGCCCCGCTGCCCCGATAAAACCGGTCGAAGAGGTGAGGAAGATCGCGCGGCGCGATGCCCGGTCCACGATCGCGAAGCGTGACGCGCAGCCCTTCCGATGACACGGTGACCGTCAGGGCGATGGGGGAGTCCGCCGGGGTGTACTGGGTCGCGTTCTGGAGCAGCTGCGCCAGGGCCGCGGCCGTGAGACGCGGATCCAGATTCACCAGCACATCGGATTCAATCGCCACATCGAGACGATGGCGTTGAAGGGAGTGCCCGATCTGATCGAGCGCGGCTTCGACAATCTCGGATGGATGGACCCATCGCGCGTCCGCGGCGACGGCGCCGGCATCGATCCTGGCCATCTCGAGAATGTTCCGAAACAGGCGATTCAGCCGATCGACCTCGGTGAGAATCAGCTCGCTCTGTTCGCGGCGATCGCCGTCGGCGAGCCACGAGGCCTGCAGGTTGCTGGCCGCGACCCTGATCGCCGTCAGCGGCGTCCGCAGGTCGTGCGCCAGCGAGGCCAGCAGCGCCGATTTGAACTCCGCGCTCTGCCGCGCCAACTCAGCGGCTTTCCGCTCGTTTAGGAGCTGCGCGAGCTCGTCACGTCGCGCCAGCGCTTCGCGTGCCTGCGCGCGCGCCGTCGCCGACAGATCGCTGGCGACCACGCTGACGGCCAGAAACGCGAACAAGGCGACCCAGTTCTCGGGATCGGCGATGGCAAACGTCCCGAGCGGCGGCAGGAAGAAGTAATTGAGGCAGAGGTCCGCGACGACCGAGACCGCTATCGCGACTGGAAGCGTCGACACCGTCGCCGCGATCAACACGACGAGCAGATAGCTGAGCGACGCGATCGTCGGATTGGCGAGATGAAGCCACAGGCGGAGCGCGGCGGTCACCGTCACGATGGTCGCGACCGCGAGGATGAGGGTCGGCGCATCGGGCCGGCGGAACCTCACTCGCATATATCAGTGCCTGAGATGGAACGGCACGCTCGTCACCACCGTGTTCGGCTTGAAGAGGAGCGCGCCCTTGATCAGCAGCGCACGCTGATTATGAAACAGATGGTGCCACCAGCGCGCCGGCACGAATTCCGGCAGCACGATCGTGACGTAATCGCCGGGGCGCTCCGCGTTGACCTGCTCGATGTACTCGAGGAGCGGCTCCATCAGCGACCGGTACGGAGAGTCGAGCACCACCAGCGGGACCCCTTCGCCCCATTCCGCCCACTGGGTCTTGAGCTGCTCGGTCGCGGTCGCGTCGGTGTTCACATACACCGCGCGGGCATCCGTCGACAGCGTCTTCGCGTAGTCGAGCGCCTGCACGACCGCCCGCTGCAAGCCGCTGATCGGCACGAGGACCGTATTGTGCCGGCGGACTTGCGGCTGCCAGCCCTTCAGCGAGAGTTGCGCCCCGACCTCGTCGTAATGACGTCTGGTCAGACGGAAAAATATGACATTCAAGGGAATGAGCAACAGGATGATCCAGGCGCCTTCACGCGTCTTCGTGGTGGCCACCACCAGCAGCACGATGCCGGTGACGAGCGCCCCCAACCCGTTGACCATCGCGTTCGAGCGCCATCGCGGCCCGCGCAACCGCCGCCAGCGGACGACCATTCCGGCCTGCGAGAGCGTGAAGGACACGAACACCCCGATCATGTAGAGCGGAATCAGCGCATGCGTGTCGCCGCCGAACATCACGAGCAGGATGCCCGCGAAGACGCTCAGCCCGACGATGCCGTTCGAGAATGCGAGGCGATCTCCCTGGTTCATGAACTGCCGCGGCACGTAGCGGTCGCGCGCCAGGATCGACGTGAGCCGCGGGAAATCGGCGTACGCCGTATTGGCCGCCAGCACCAGGATCAGCATCGTTGCGGCCTGAACGGCGTAGTACGCGATGCTGTTGCCGAACACGCCGCGCGCGAGCTGCGAGACCAGGGTTTCCCGATCGCTGGGGAGCACGTGATACGACTGCGACAGCAGCGTGATGCCCACGAACATCGTGATGGCGAGGACGGCCATCGTCAGCATCGTGTTCGCGGCGTTCTTCGACTCGGGCGGCTTGAATGCCGGAACGCCGTTCGACACCGCTTCCACGCCGGTCATCGCCGTGCAGCCGTTCGAGAAGGCGGTCAGAAGCAGGAAGAGCGTCAACGGCTCGTTCAGCACCGGCGCAGGACCGAGCGCAGCGACCGGGTGAACGCTGCCGGCGACGACGTGCCACGTCCCGACCGCAATCAACAGCAACGTGCTGATGATGAAGAAATAGGTCGGGACCGCGAAGATTTGTCCCGATTCACGAATGCCGCGCAGATTGCCGACCATCAGCAGCAGGACGAACGCCAGCGTCAGCTCGACGCGGTTGACGTGCCACTGCGGGAAGGCCGACGTCAGCGCGGCGACGCCGGCCGCGATGCTGACCGCCACGGTGAGGACGTAGTCAATCAGCAGCGCCGCCGCCGCGATGAGCGCCGGTATCTCGCCCAGGTTCTCCTTCGCGACGATGTACGCGCCGCCGCCGCTCGGATACGCGTGGATCGTCTGCCGGTACGAGAAGACGACGATGGCGAGGATCGCCGCGATGACGAACGCGATCGGGCTGGCGATGCTCAACGCGGCCGTGCCGGCGAGGACCAGCACGCGCACGATTTCTTCGGTCGCGTACGCCACCGACGACAGCGCATCCGACGAGAGAACCGCGAGGCCGGTAAGTTTTGACAGCCGCTCGTGATGAGCGAGATGCGACGGGATCGGCTTTCCGACGACGAACCGCTTGATCTGGGAAAGTAACCCTTCCTCGGGCATGGGATCCTTCCAACAGCCGACGGGGTTAGCTGGCGGGCTCGAGGTTGGAAGTCCTCTACGGAACCACTGTTCCGATTCGCCCCATATCGGGTCTGGTGGGTCTGGTGGAGCAGGCGACCGACCTGACCCAGAGTGGGTCCCCCGTACCGTCCGGACTGAGCCGTACGGTTTAGGCCATTTACAGTGTGATTGTAACGCCGCGTGAAATGCGCCGCGCGTGCCGCTTTAGGCACTTTTTAGGACTTTGTTAGTCCATCCTCAGGCTATCACGACTTACGGTGGAGGTGTGGATCCGTCCGATTTGGATCGATTCGACGTCGCCGCGACCATCGTTCGGTTCTGGTGGGTTGTCGCCGCGCTCTCGCTGGCGGTGATCGCGTGGTTGTTGCACTCGGTCGCAGTGGGTCTCTGGTAAGAACGCGCGCCAGATTCGGCAATCGAGTAATCTAGTAAGCTCGTATTGCATCCCTGTGCGCGCCCGTAGCTCAGCTGGATAGAGCGTTGGCCTCCGGAGCCAAAGGCCGTGGGTTCGAATCCCCCCGGGCGCACC
>JAHFUI010000237.1 GCA_023265175.1 Acidobacteriota bacterium | reverse complement strand
GTGAACGTCAATTGAAACAGGCCGAATGGCCCTCGGATTGGAGGGGCGCGCGTCCCAAGCCGGAACCTCCCGCGCCTGCGCCGCGGCGCGCGTGTCGAGTATCGCCATCACGGCACCAGCACCGGCGCCGGCCTTGAAGAAATCCCGGCGTCCGATGACTGGCCATGGTCGAGACGCTTTCGAACCTTTCATCACTGGGCTCCTAGCCTCTCTCCAAAAAAGATCGCTGTGGCGATCCACGGCTCGGTGTCGCCGTGCTGCCTTGCTTTCGGCCGGTGTCGGCCGCCGCCACCCTTGCGGCGCGGCCGGACTCGATCGCAGCAACCGCGCGCCGCAGGTTCTCATCGCGGCGGTCACCCCCTATACGTGCCTTCGACCCGATCGACGGCGAGTACGACATCAACCGCGACTGAGCCGTGCTGCTGCTCGACACGCACGTCTGGATCTGGAGCGTCGAGGAGGATGCGCGCCGGGTAGGTCGCCGAGCGCGCCGACTGCTCTCACGGGCCGAGTCGCACGACAACATCCGTATCTCGCCGGCAACGGTGTTCGAGGTCACGGCGCTTCATACGTCCGGGCGCCTTCGCTTGGCGCTCCCTCTCGAGCAGTGGATCCGCCAGGGTTTGGAAGTGCCCGGAGTACGCATCGCCGAGCTGTCGCCGGCCATCGCCATCGACGCCGGCAGCATTCCGCGATCGGCACTGGCCGATCCGTTGGATCGTCTTCTGGTGGCCACGGCCCGGCAACTCGACGCGACCCTCCTGACGAGCGACACGCGAATCCTCGACTACGCCTCCGATACGGGAAATGTGCGCGTGCACGCTGCCAGCGTCTGATCGATCAGTCGGTCTTCCGACCCACTCGGAAATTGACTGTCGGCTGATTCGCCAGGTCCTGAGGACGCGGCGTGTTGTTCATCGCCTCGGGCTCCTCGCACTGACAGATGGCGGCTGTCATTGCAAGCGAAGTGATGTGGATGAGTGACCGGCGTCTACGACAGCAACAGCTCCAAATCCTCGCGGCGAAGGTCGCGAATGCCGCCGCTGTCGGCGCGGACGATCGCGTCGGCCAGCGCGCGTTTGGTGTTCTGCAGATCCAACACTTTTTCCTCGACCGTATTACGCGCAATCAAGCGGTAGGCGAACACCGGCCGTGTCTGGCCGATGCGGTGCGCGCGATCGATGGCCTGCGCCTCGACCGCCGGATTCCACCACGGATCCAGGAGGAACACGTACTCGGCCGCCGTGAGGTTCAGGCCGAGTCCGCCCGCCTTGAGGCTGACGAGAAACAGCGGAGACCCATTCTCCTGAAACCGGCGGACACGCTCGGCGCGATCGCGCGTCTTCCCGTCGAGATACTCGTAGGCGAGGCGCGAGGCGTCGAGCCGCGGCCGAAGCAGGGCCAGAAGCGAGGTGAATTGCGAGAAGATGAGGACCTTTCGGCCTTCCTCGACCAGCTCCTCGAGGCGAGGCACGAGGATGTCCAGCTTCGCCGAGGGATCCGCACGGCGACCGCGATCGATCAGGCCGGGATGGCACGCGGCCTGGCGCAGGCGGAGCAGCGCCTCGAGCACCTGGAACTTCGCGCGCCCGAGGCCGTCGCGCGTCACTTTGCCCAGAAGCGACGCGCGGTAATGGTTGCGTAACTCGTCGTACAGCGCGCGTTGGGGCGGCTCGAGATCGCAATAGATCGTCTGTTCAGTCCGGGCCGGCAGTTCGGACGCCACCTGCTCCTTCGTGCGACGCAGGATGAACGGACGAAGGCCCCGCGCCAACAAGGCCAACGTCTCGCCGCGCTTCGCCTGGTCGTCCGACTGGCTCTCGGACTGCGCGCGACCTCGCCCCGTCGTGGCGGTCGCTTCGGCAAACACCGAGGCGGTGCCGAGCATCCCTGGATTCAAGAAGTCAAAGAGGCTCCACAGCTCGCCGAGATGGTTCTCGACGGGCGTGCCGCTCAACGCGAGCTTGTATCGGCCCTGCAGGAGGCGCACGCTTTTGGCCGCGTCCGTTCGTGCGTTTTTCACAGCCTGCGCCTCGTCGAGAATGACGTAGTCGAACGACAGCTCCTTCAATCGGCCCGCGTCGCGCCGCAGCGTGCCGTACGTCGTGAGCACGACGTGGTAGTCGGTCATCTCCCGGTCGTGGCGCCCGCCGCCCGTGTAGTCGAGGATCCGCAGCGCCGGCGCGAAGCACGCGGCCTCTTGCTGCCAATTGAAGACGAGCGATCGGGGCACGACGATGAGTGACCGCCGATGACCACCCTCGAGCGTGGAACCGTCTGACGCCGCGGGAGACGAGACAGACTCGAGGCGCCGCGCCTCGAGCATGGCGAGCACCATGACCGTCTTGCCGAGGCCCATGTCGTCGGCGAGGCATCCGCCAAACGTGAAACGGCGCAGAAAGTCGAACCAGCCGAGCGCATCCCGTTGATAGTCGCGCAGCTCACCGCGAAAAGACGAAGGCGGATCGGACGGTGCGATGCCCTCGAAGTGCGCCAGCTCCGCCCGGGCTTGCCGAAAGACTTCGTCGCACTCGACGGCCGGTTGCGTGGCCAGCCACGCGTCGAGGAGCGTCGTCTGCGACCGATCGAATCGGACGTGATCGCCCTCGGTCGTGCCGAGTGCCGCGATGCGGCCATGTCGCGCCAGCCACTCCTGCGGTAACAGACCGAACGTGCCGTCGCCGAGCGGCACGAACGTGTCCCCGCGGCGAACCGCCGCCAGGAGCGCGGGCAAACCGGCCGACACACCCTCGAAATCGATCGTACCGTGCAGATCGAACCAGTCGATGCCCGATTCCACCGACAAGTTGATGGCGCCGGCGCGCCGATACAGGTGGCCCTCGGCCTCGACGCGCCACCCCTCGGCGAGGAGCACCCGCACCAGCGTGGGCAGAAGTTTGTCGGCCAGCTCGAAGCGCGTGCCACCGGTTTGCCAGTCGGCGACATGTTGCACACCGAGTCGCTGCAGCCGCGCAGTGGCCGCGCGCTCCGCGTCGCGATCGCGCCGAAACGCCGCGCCGCGCGCGCGATCGACGACGAGCGGCGACCTCGAGTCGGCCTCGACCTCGGTCCCGGCGTATTCGAACGTCAACCTGGCCTCGAGACGGTTGGAGCCGGACGGGCCGTAGCCGCCGTGCGACCTCAGTGCGGGACGTGCAATCCGCAACGTCTGCCGCGGAGGCTCGGCGATCTCCGGCATGCGCAAATCGTCCGGGCATTCGACACGACGGAGATCGGCCGCGGCCATCGCTTCGATGAGCGCGTGCGCCTCGGTTGCCGGCACGGACGTGGGGCCTTGCGTGCGAAGCTCGCGTAGCCAGCGATCCGCATTGCCGGTATCGACGAGCGCGAGCCGTCGGATCGTATCCGTCTCAGGCTTGAACAGGACGAGCGCCCCGGTGACGAGCACGGCATCTCCCAGGCGTTGTCGGTCGCTGCCTGCGCGAAAGGACGCGTCAACCTTGTAGCCGCCGTCATCCGCCCGCGCAATCTCGATCCACAGTTCCCAGAGTCGATCGTCCCACTCGACCGGTGTCAACACCTCGCGCGGGATGGTGGGCTGGCGCCAGTGTGTCGATGATGTGGGCGTCGAGGATACTGGCGTGGCCGTGTTGGCATCGACGCCCGCCATCGTCTCGCGGATCAGGCATCGTCGGGTCGCGACGATTCGCGGCATCAACTGGCGCTGCAGCGTCAAATTGAGCATCAGGCTTGACGAAATCGTGAGGCCATATCCGCTCGACATCGTGTCGGACGAGGGACCGTAGCCGTAGACGGTTGAGGCGCCCGCGGCCGTTTCGAGGATTTCGCGATCGCGCTCGTCCAGCCATTGGGAGAGCTGGTAGCTCCGAAGGTGCGCGGCTTTCGGCTTGGCCCAGTCGCCGTTCTTTTTTCTCTCGCGGGTCATCACGTCGAGCGCGAGGACACCGGTGTGGACCGACCGGGCCAGATCGACGACGTAGATCAATTCGCCCGTGAGGAGCGCGGGCGGATGCATGAGGTTGGCGCGCGCGTCGGTGACCCCCGCGAGAAACGATTGCCATGCCGGCGGCGGAGGCGGCGGCGCCGGACGAGGCGCGGGAGGCGCCGTGGTTCGACCGCCGCGCATAGCCCCACTCATTCGCTCCGCCCAGTAGCGCTTCATCCGTTCGGCGACCGACTTGCGCATAGCCGCGCTCATCTTCCGGTGCGTCCGATGCCCGGCGTTGCCGAAGTCGTCGTCGAGCTCGGCCTCGTCAGATAGATCGTCCATGTCGTCCAGAGGGTCAAGGCGCCCGAAATCATCGAAGTCGTCGACCTCGTCCTCTTCGGGAACGCTCAGCCACACGCCGGGCGGCACGTTGAACGCGCGGGCTTCGTCGGCTGCCAGGATCGCGGCCCAGACGTGTTTACAGGGCTCGAGGTGATCGGTGAAGTACGGACAGGTGCAGGAGACGGTGAGCCGTTTCTCTTGCAGATCGAGTGTGACCTGATACGTCCGCGTACCCTTGACGGACGCGACCAGGCCGGCGCCGCCAGAGTGAAGAATCGACACGCGCCCCTGATCGAAATACGACTCGCCGCGAGAGCGCGCGGAGCTGCTGACGGAAGCACGGACTCCCACGCCCAGCGTCCGGAAAGGCATGGGACATTCTATCGCGCCGGCTGGGGTCGTTCCGGGTGCGCCTTCGATGACGCGGCCCCCATGCCGACAATGAGGTACTGAACGCCAAGAGCGTTGAGCGCCTCCAGCAGCGCCCGCTCAGCCGAGATGAGAACGAGTTCGAACACGGGTCAGACCGCGACGGAGTCGCTCCGCTGGAGGAAGTTCGAGAGACCTGAGGGCGTGATAGACGTCGCCGGCATCCACCCCCGGATTTGCAGCCGAGATACGGTATGCCTCACACCACAGCGCCTCGCTGTGAAGAAGCCAGGCACGCTGGTCGTCCGTGAACGTCTCGATTTCCGATCGACCGGTGCTCACGATGGCCCATGATGCCACAGATTTCGCGTGCCGCGAACGGTGCCCGGGGAGCTTGCCTGAGCGCCCGCGACAACGAAGCGGCCGCCCGGTTGAACGTCGATGAAGTTCCTCGACGCCAACATTCTCGTCTCCGCCTCGTGGCGGCCCGACAACGGCCTTCTGGCGCTGTGGGCACTCCTTGACGTCACTCTGCTCACGTCGGCTTACGCCATCGTTAATTGAAGGCGTTCGCATCCTGCGGCCCGCCGCCTACTTGAATCTCCGCTCTCGCGAGTAACCAGGTCGCTCGGTTCACGCGCCGCCGGTGACGATGACGAAGAGTCGAAGTGCCTCGCTCACCATGTCAGATTTCCCAGCTGCAAGGATGCGGGCTGATTATGAAGCCGCGTCGCCGATCCTATCGATTCCGCGTTGCGTCGGCGTGCCGTCACACCCTACACTGGTAGTATGAAATTGAAGACATCTGTCACACTTTCAGAAGAGATCGTGAAGAGCCTCGCCCGCGCGGCGCGGCGCGGCGAGAGCCGGTCGGAGACGATCGAGCGACTGCTTCGCGAGGGGCTGGCGGCACGAGCGCGGCAGGCCACCGACGCCCGCGACCTGGCTCTCATCAACGCGCACGCCGACGCGTTGAACGAAGAAGCCGAAGACGTGCTGGGCTACCAGGTCGACCTGTGAAGCGGGGCGATTTCTACCGCGTCGCGAGGCCCTCGTCCAGGGATCCGAAGCGATTTCGCGTGTTCGTCGTGGTCAGCCGTCAAGTGTTGATCGATTCAAAATTCTCGACCGTCGCGTGCGCCCCAGTGTACTCGGCTCGGCATGGTCTCACGACGCAGGTGCCCGTCGGCCCCGACGAGGGGCTGCGTTATGAGAGCAGCATCCATTGCGACGAGCTCGTCAGTCTCCCTAAGTCGATGCTGACGCACTTTGTCGGCAGCCTCGCTTCGTCGAGATTCGTCGAGCTTGACCGGGCGCTTGTGGCGGCGCTTGGCGTTGACGTGATTCGACTCGGACACGAGGGGCCTG
>JAHFUI010000087.1 GCA_023265175.1 Acidobacteriota bacterium | reverse complement strand
ATCGGCACGAGCGCCGACTGATTTCGGCGGATGGAGATCGGACCGCTCACGCGATACTCGAACAGATCGCCGAGGTCGCGGGCCACGGCGGAGGGTGCGGACGCCTGCAGCGTGGCGTCGACGGCCGCGCGGTCGAGCGGCGCCGGCGCCTGAGCCTCCGCAAGACGGCCTATGACGCCGCCCGCTAGACCCCCGCTAGACCGCCCCCGACACCGGTCCCGAAACCGGTCCCGAAACCTGTTCCCGCTCCACGGCCCACGTCGGCACGTTTCGGGGCGGGCGATTCGCCGCTCACGGCAACCGACTCATGAATCGCCGCGACGCGCATGACGGCGTTTCCGGTTGTCTCGGCGCTGGCCTCGATGGCGAGGTCCATCGCGACAGTTTCAAATCCGGTCAGGGTGAACTCGATCCGATACGTGCCGGCCATGAGCGCAGCGACCGAGTACCTTCCGTTCCGATCGGTCGCGGTCTGTGCGACGATTCGGCGCTGAGCATCGAGGACACGCACGGTCGCGCCGGGGAGAGCGGCCGACATCCGATCGTCGAAATAGCCGACGCCGTTCTTGTAGAGCACGACGCGGCGCACCGGGAGCCTTGCCGACACGTCGTTACGCGGAGCGATCGATCGTTGCGGTTGGGGGGTGAGTGCCTGGGCGTGCGCCAGCTGAAAGGCGAGGGCCAGACACACGCACGTTGCCAGTGCGAATCGCTGCATGAAGCACCTCCGGTGCCGAGGGGACCTTTCCCCGTTATCGGTTTGGACACCGGAAGCCCGCAATTGGCCGTGCCCTACTGCGTCATCTTCGGCGCGGGGCCAAAGACGTCGTCAACAGCTCCCTCGCGGAACCTACAGCTTCAGAACTTCATCGAGGAGAAAGAGGTCAGTGAGCACGGCGCGAAGGTGAATGGAGGCGTTCAGGTTGTCGACGAGCTGGGATCCGATCGACGACTGCGCGAGCACGAGTTGAACGGCCGCCTGCGCGGCCCGAGCGTCACGTTCGACCACGTTGACGAACGCGAGGTATGGCTCCGGCGACTCGATGCCCAGCCGCCGGACGCAGTGTGTGATGGCGTCTCCCAGGCCCGCCAGCGCAGCATCGCACTTGCGCAGGAAATCGCGGATCTGGCTGCCAGACACGCTCCCTTCTTCGTTGGGAAGCCCCTGTGCGGCATACGCCAGCATGAATTCGTACGCCTCTTCGATGGCATTGCAGCGTGAGGCAAGCGCGGCCCTGCCATCGTCACCGGGCGCCGGTGGCGAGACCTCCGCTGACGATGGCGTCATGTCGCTGGTCAGATCCGGCCTGTTGGTCGGTCAGTCATGACGCGCCAGCGTTCTGGCTCGTGATGCTCGAGGTACTGCCGTCGGGTAATCCAGCCGAAGATCATCGACTTGGTGATCCACCATTTTTCTGGCCGGATTGCAAAGTACACGTGCGCGATGACGAGTCCGACCAGGCCCACACCCGCCACGCCATGCGTCACATAGGTCACGCCCCAGGTCCGGTCACTGAATAGATACGGGTTCCGCGTGAAGAGAGGCGTTCGCACGCGCGTCATCATAAACATGCCGGTCGCGACGGCCGACAATCCCGCAACCATGATCGCCAAGTGATAGAGGCGGTTGCCAAGCGGATACTTGCCCGACTTCAGTCCAGGCACGTCCTGGCCCATCTCACGCAGGACTTCGGCCTTGAGCTCGGGAATGTCCTTCGGACCAACCCAGATCGACCAGAAGTCGAGCCAGAACGACGCGTGGACAATGTGGAAGACAATCGAGCCCGTCAGCACGAGACCTGCGATCCAGTGCCAGGTGACCCAGGGAAACTTCACCCCGACGACCGGCAGGAAGGCCGTGAACAGCAGCACGAACATCGCGGCGGCCATCACCCAATGAAACGCCCTCGCCATCAGCGAATGCCGCTCGATGCGCTTGGGCAGGTTCGGTTGGGCGGCTTCCATCCTGTCGGTTTCGGCCGAGGGCCGCTTGCGATGCGCCGACAGGAGCATGTAGCTGCCATGAGCCACGAGAAACATCAGGCCGGCGAAGAGGGAAGCCCAGAACAACGTCCAGGAGACGTGTGTGAGGATGTTCTGTCCCCAGGGATTTTGTCCCCATCTTACGAAGTCCATGTTCCACCCCCGCCGCCCCGAATGGCCCGCTTGACCACGTTCCGCATCAACGGGATCTTGTAACCGTTGTGTCGGAGCGGCTGCGCCCCCTGAACGGCGATCCGACCCGCGAGATCTGCCGTCTGCTCATTCCGCGGCTTGCCGACGACCGCCGCCTCCACGGCGTGCAGCCGAAGCGGCCGCGCCGCCGCCGCATTGATCACAAGGTGAATGCGCTCGATGGTTTGGCCTGAGTATTTGATTGCTGACGCGACGTTGAGCAGCGGAAAGTCCCAGACGTTGCGGTCGCGGACTTTCTCGAAGTAAAACTGCGCGCCGGCCCACGTCGAGGGAATCCGAATCGCGGTCAGCAGCTCGCCCGGCGCCAGGACCGTCATCCGCGTGATGTCGACGGCCGGGCCGATGAAATAGTCCTCGGCGTTCACGATGCGCTCGCCGCGCGCGCTCCGGATCACCATCTGGGCATCGAGCGCGACGAGCGCCGGCGCCGTGTCGGACGGGTTCACCGCCACGCACCGATCGGCGTCGAGAATCGCGTGCTCGCGGTTGATCGCGGTCGGCGTGTCGGCATAGCAGATGTTGCCGCCGGCGCGGTAGCACGTCCAGCCGCTGCGGTAGTACCAGCAGCGCGTGTCCTGTGAGACGTTGCCGCCGATGGTCCCCTGGTGACGAATCTGCGGGGAGGCCACGAGCTCGGCCGCCTCCATCAACAACCGGAACTTGTCACGAACCACCAGATGGCGAGCGACTTCTGTGAGCGTCGTGGCGGCGCCGATCTCGAGTCCACCGTTCTGTTCCTTGATTCCGCGCAGAGCCTGGACCTGGCTCAGATCGATCACGACGCTTGGGCGTTTGATTCGATCCTTCAGCCAATCGAAGGAATCCAACCCGCCCGCCATGACCCAGGCGTTCGAACCGTGCCGATTCAGTAGCGTCAATGCGTCACTGATGCTCGCCGGCTGAAAGAGCTCGAAGGCCGGCATGACGTCGTGAATCACGGCCATGATGTCTCTCCTTGCCTAGGAGTCCGTCCGAGTAGTGCCTGAACGGACTCCTAGTAAGCGCGCTACGCGCGCAGGAACCCTCGAACGATCGAGCTGTTGTTGCCGGCGAAGCCGAACTACTAGGAGCGTGTTTCCCATTCTCGGACACGCTCCTAGATGTGGGCCGTGAGCGGCTCGGTGGTCGGCCGGCCTGCTTCAAGCGCAGTCAGAATCATGTCGAGCGTCACAGGGGCCCGCCGAAACACGTCGTCGCCAAGCGCATCGCTGATGGCATTCAGAACGGCACAGCAACCGGCACCGACCGGCGGTTCGCCAATGCCACGCGCGCCGACAGGTGTTTCCGGATCCGGCAGATCCACCGTGGCCCACTGCATGCGCGCTGGCGCGTCGAGAATCGTTGGCGGTCGGTTGTGATGGAATCGCTTCGCCAGCGCGACCCCGTAGTGCTGGTCGTACACCCACTTCTGGCCGATCGCATGGCCGATGCCCAGCATCGAGCGGCCGAGGATCTGGCCGCCGACCGCGCGCGGGTGGATGACCGTGCCGACGTCAGCGACGGCCAGATAGTCCAGGATGTGGAACTTGCCGGTCTCGACGTCGATTTCGACCTCGGCAAACCCCGCGACGAAGGAGCGCGACTGGCCGTCGTGCGGGTAGTTGTCCTTGCCCACGCCCATCAGACCTTGTCCAGCGAGCGCCGTCGCGGAGGCTCTGGTGAACTTGTTGATGTCCTTCGGCAATTCGTGACCATCGTACGCGCCGCCGAGATCGATCGCGCGCTGAGCAGCCTTCGCCAGGCTCATTCCGGCGCCGCCGCCCTTGCGGAAGACGCGCTCGTTGGCGACCTCGTAATCCTCGGGCCTGCCGCCAAGATCCTTCGCCGCGATTTCCCGCAGTTTCTTCGTCGCGTCCATTCCCGCCGCATGCGCCGCGCGCGTCATCGCATGGATCGTCTGGCTGCCGCCGCTGTTGCAGGTCCACGGCAGATTCTTCGCCGTGTTCCCCCAGGTGACCTCGCACTTCTCCCACGGCACGCCAACGAGCTCAGCCGACACGCGGTGGCAATCGCTGACCGATGCGGTCCCATGATTCCCGATGCCCGACTGGACATAGAGCCGGCCATCGGGCTTGATGACGAACAGGCCGTCGTACCCGACCGAGCCGGCGCTATAGGTACTGACGGCCACGCCGACGCCACGCACCTTCGACCCATTGCGCTTGCCGCTCCGCGCCTTCCTCTCGTCCCACTTGAACAGAGCGGCGCCCTTCTCCAGCGCCTCCTGGACGAACGCGCTGGTGACGTATTGTCTGACGGCCTTCGGACCGGCCGGCGGACCGAACGAAGCCTTTCCGACCGGCGCATTGATGCGGCGGATGGCCACTTGATCGATCCCGAGCTTGCGCGCCGCTTTCGCGATGACAGGCTCCATGAGGGCGGCGGCCTGCATGCCACCCGGTTGACTCTGAGGGCCTCGAGGAGGCGTGTTCGTCAGGACCGAGATGCCGCGAAAGCGCATCGCCAGCGGCTGATACATCAGCGAGGAGATGACCCCCGTGTTTCCGCAATCACCCTGGCGCTCGAATGGACCGTTGTCGCTGACCGAGAACATATCGAGGGCCGTGATGCGACCTTCTTTCGAAAAGCCGACCTTCATTCGGCCGCGCACGCCGGGACGCCCACGGCCGATGTAGTGCTCTTCCTCGCGGCTCACCCGCATCATCACCGGTGCATTGGCCTTCTTGGAGAGGAGCACAGGAATCACCAGCGAGATCGCGCCGGTGATCTTGCTGCCGAATCCGCCTCCGGTGTATTCGCTGATGACGACGACGTTTGCGGGATCGACGCCGACCCATCGCGAAACTCCGAGAACGGTTTGGGCCGTGCTCTGCGTGCCGGTGTACACGTAGACCTTGCTGTTCTGCCAGTACGCCATCACGGTGCGGGTCTCCAGCGTCTGATGGCTGGTGTCCGGCGTGACGAACGTTTCGTCGAGCACGAGCGCCGCGTTCTTGAAGCCGGCGTCGAGGTCGCCGTACGACCACTTCTCGGGCGCCTCGCGCATCACGGGCAGGCGGCCGTCCTTGGCCTCGGCAAACTCCGCGTCGGTGAACTTCAGTCCGCGGATCTCGGGACGCGGCGGATTTTGCCCTCGGCCTCCGCCGCCTCCCTGTGCGGCCGGGGCCGGCGCCGGTATGTTCCAGTAGTTGCCCTTGGTTCTGGCATTGGGCCCTCCGGGACGGAGGCTCTCCAACGGATCGACAACGAAGGGCAGGGGCTGGAACTCGATCTGGATTTTTTCAATCGCGTCGGCCGCCGTGACTTCGTCGACTGCGGCGACCGCCAGGATCGGCTGGCCTTGATAGACCGGCTCGTTCGTGAGCGCCACTTCTCCGTCGAGGTTGGCGAGAATGAGCTGGCCGTTGTCATTCACGGCGTCAGCGGCGGCGGGAAGATCGTCGGCGGTCAGAATCGCCTTGACGCCAGGGACCGCCAACGCGGCGCTTAGATCGAGACGCGTCACGCGCGCGTGCGGCAGCGGACTGAGCAGGAGCTTGGCAAAGATCATCCCCTCGGCGCGAAAGTCCTCCGCGTACTTCGCCTTGCCTGTGACCTTCGCAACCAGATCGGGAGTCGTGTAGTTCTGTCCGACGAGCTTGTGTTCAGCCATGATCACGCCTTCCGCAGGTTCTCAGCACCGCGCATCATGGCGGTGAGAATCTTGTCGTAGTCCTGGCACCGACAGAGGTTGCCGGAAATCCCATGGGCCAGTTCTGCACGGGTCGGATTCGGGTTCGTCTTGAGATAGCCGACCGTGGCCATCAGGAACCCCGACATGCAGAACGCGCACTGGAAGCCCTGCTCATCGATCACGCCTTGCTGCACCGGATGCAACGTGCCGTCGGCGGCCGCAAGTCCCTCGACGGTGACGATCTTCTTCCCGCGCACCGTGTGCGTGAGGACCGAGCACGAGTAGCGCGGCACATCGTCGACGAGGACCGTACAGGCGCCGCACTCCGAGCGGTCGCACCCCAACTTGGTGCCGGTGAGTCCCAACTTGTACCGGAGCGTCGTGGCAAGCGTTTCCTGCTTCAGCACATCAACGCGCCGATCCTGCCCGTTGACATTCAGCGTGATCAGGCGCTCAACGCTGCCAGGCGCCGAAGGCTGCTGGCCGAACAGCGCCGACGAGCGCCACAAATAGCCCGCCGAAGACACCACCGCTCCTGAGGCGATCACGCCCTTGATGAAATTTCGTCTTGAGACGCGATTCGGAGTGTCCGCTGTCATCGTCTTTTCTTCCATAGGCGGGCCACCTCTTGTGACCTTCCGAGCGAAGGGTAACGGAAAGCGACAGCAGAAGATAGCGCCAACCTGCCCAGATCGCAAGGACTTCAGCTGAACCTCGTCGCGGGCCATCGACAAACCTTGACAGATTCGGTGGAATCGCCAAACCGTCCGTGTCTATAAGCGCTAAGTGCCTCATACTACAATGCTTGCAGTGACGATTTGGCTGCTGGGAACCTGCGAGGTCAAGCGACGCGCGATCGCTGCACCAGTTGCGGCTGTGCTGCTGGCGAGTGCCTGCGGCGCGCCGCCAGCTAAACAAGTCCCAAACGAAATCGTGATCTGGAAAAACCTCGGTGCGTGGTCCGGCCGCGGGAACGCCCAGACAGAATCATTCATAGGCCTGACCGGTGCGTTGCGGATGCACTGGCAGACGAGAAACGAGGCCCCCAAGGGGACGGGGACGTTCCGGCTGATCCTTCAGAGCGCGATTAGCGGCCGCGCCTTGCAGGAGACGGTGGACGAAAAGGGCCTGGGGGAGGGCACGGTCTACATTGCTGAGGACCCGCGCGTTTTCTATATGTCGGTCGAATCGGCGAACCTTGACTGGTCGTTTACGGTCGAAGAGGCGTTCTTCGGCAGCCAAGCTCCGAATCCCAAAGAGCCGCACTGAACGGAGGTTTCACTCAAGGGGCTGATCACGTCGAAGCTGTCGGCGCCGACGGCGGCGCGCGGCGGCCGCGCGAAGCGGCACGATCGGCTGGAAGCCGCCGGCCGCCGGGCCTTGCAGGAGTCGGCCGCGACGGCGAAGCGGATTTGTGATGTGGTTCGGGAAGTCTGGGGCTCGCGATGGAAACCCGCCCGCCAAAACTGATCGAGGTTATCGTGGGACTCTTGATCCCGCCCGCTCGACGCGAGGACGTGCTCGGCGACCTCCGCGAACGGCAGACGTCCGCCGGCGGGTACCTCGCCGATGCCATGCGCGTCGTGCCGCTCGTCCTCTTCGGCCAGTTGCGCCGGACCGGGGACGGCCTGTTGATCGCGATGGAGGCCTATACCTTGTTCATGGTGCTTCGCGGCTCCCCGTGGTCCACGTGGCTTCAGTTGCCGCAGCTTGCCCTGCCGATCCTCGCCGCATTGGCCGCGCTTGCGCTGCGCGACGTGTACGCGAAGCCGGCGCAGGCCGTCGATCACCCATCGGATCCGGCGGGGGCCTTTGATGTGGCGCTGGGGAGCTCGGTAGCGGCCGCGTCGATCGCCGTGGCAGCGGCCTGTCTCCCACAAGCGGTCCTGTATGTCCTGAACGTCGGTCCTTCGTGGCTCCTGCCACGTCCGGTTCTCGTCCGATGTGTGCTCGGCGGCTTCCTGATGCTCATCCCCGTGCGGATCGCATGGGAGATGCTGTTCCGGTATGGAGGCTATCGTCGCATCACAATGCAGGCGATTCGGCGGGACACCCTGACGACCGACCTCTACCGCCGGGCCCTCGAGCGCCGACGCGACACATTGCGCCGCACGTGGCTCTGGTATGTCGCGTACCTGGTGCCGATGTCCGTGCTCACGGTCCTTCCCCGGTCCCTGGGCTCGCACCGCGCGTTGTCGACGATCTTCGAGGCTGCGGTGGTACTTGCGGCCGTTGTGATTCTGAGGACACTCGCAGGCCGCCTGGCGGACATGCTTCAGCAGGAGATCGACTCGATTGGTTAGAGTCGCTGCACCAGCCGCCGATGCTATAATTTTCGGCGCTCTAGTAACATGGAAAACAAACGCTTCATCATGAACGCCGGCCGCACGACCAGGCAGGGCCAGCAGATCAACATCGGGAAGGATTCCTCCGAGTATCAGGCCATCGTGAGCACCATGACGATGCATCCCGATGACATGAAGGCGGTGGGGATTCAGTCCGGCGGCAGCGCCCTGGTTCGCTCCGAGTACGGTGAGGTCACCTTCACATGCGTGGAAGGGAAGGTGCCCCTGGGAATGATCTTCATCCCCTATGGACCGCCTACGTGCCATCTCATGGGCCGATATACGGATGGCACCGGAATGCCCACCTCCAAGGGTTGGGAAGTAGAAGTCGAAGCGATCGCGTGAACGAAATTCCTCTCGACCAGAAGAACACGCGGATCCCGCGGGAAGCGTCTGAAGCTGTGCCCCAAGAAAACGTGCCGGCCTGGGAAATGATTGAGGCCGGGCGCTACATGCCGCGCCGCACTCGTGGCAGCTTTCCCGGCCGGGAGCTTGGATGAACGTTTGTCATCCCGCCCGGTCAGGGTCGGGACGAGGCCAAGTGAGCAACGTCGTGGCCAACGCCACGTGCACGTTCTGCGGATGCGTCTGTGACGACATCGAGTTGCGCACCGAAGGCGACCGCATCACCAAGGCCAAGAACGCCTGCAGCCTCGGCGAGTCGTGGTTCAAGCACCACACGGCGGAACGTCTGTATCCGGATGCGCTGATTGACGGAAAGCCGTCCGCTCTAGAGGAAGCTATCGACGTCGCCGCCGACTACCTGCACGCCGCGAACATGCCGCTGGTGTACGGACTCAGCAACATCACGTGCGAGGCCCAGCGGGAAGCGGTGGCGCTGGCCGAGTTGATCGGAGGCGTGGTCGACAGCCACACCTCGCTTTGACACGGCCCCACGGAGATAGCCGCCCAGTTGGGTGGCAAGATTACGTGTACGTTGGGCGAAGTGAAGAACCGGGCGGACTTCATCGTGTACTGGGGCGGCAATCCAGCGGAATGCCACCCCCGCCACTTCACCAAGTACACGCTGACCCAGAAGGGCAAGTTCGTGCCCGAGGGGCGCAAGGGGCGCTTCATGGTCCTGGTGGACATCCGCGAGACGCCCAGCGTCAAGGCCGCGGATCTCTTCCTGCAGATTCGGCCGGGCAAGGACTTCGAGGTCCTCACCACCTTGCGCGCGCTCGTGAAGAACCAGCGCGTCAATGCCGAGCGCGTGGCGGAAACCGGACTTTCGGTCGATCAACTCCAGGACCTCGCCAATCGAATGAAGCGCGCGAAATTCGGCGTGATCTTCTTCGGGATGGGGCTCTCGATGACGCGTGGCAAGCACATGAACTCGGCGGGCGTGCTCTCGCTGGCCGCGGAGCTCAACATCTTCACCAAGTTCGTGTGCATGCCGATGCGAGGGCACGGCAACGTCACGGGATCGGACATGGTCCTGCGCTGGTCGACCGGCTACCCGTTCGGTGTGAGTCTCGGCCGTGGCTACCCTCGGTTCAATCCGGGGGAGTTCTCGACCGTGGACCTGCTCGTCCGCGGCGACAACGACGCCGCGCTCATCCTCGGCGCGGATCCGGGAGCGACGATGCCCCAGCCGGGCATCGATCACCTGGCTCGCATTCCCACGATCGTGCTGGATCCCAAGGTGACTCACACGAGCCGCCTGTCCCGCGTGCACATCACCACAGCGGTTACAGGGATCAGCGCGTCCGGGACTGCGTATCGCATGGACGAAGTACCCCTGCCGCTTCGGCCGGCGCTCAAGTCGCCGTATCCGACCGACGAAGAGGTCATTAGGCGCATCCACCGGGCCGTGGCTGCGAAGCCGGCCTGGGCTCCCGCGACAAACGTCAAGGCGGCGATCGCATAGAGACCGTTGCACAATTAGCCGCTCGCGGGTCCTGTCCGCGAACAGCCCACTCGGGTGCTCGGCGAAAGGCCATGGTCACGGGTGACGCCTCCGCGCCCGAGCGGGCGCCCGTTCGCGGCCACCCGGAGCCGGCAAATTTGCAACGTGCTCTTGGGGATATCGTGCAATCATTCCCGATTCGCCTATGGTGCGCATAACCGGCGGGAAGGTCTACGATCCGGCCAACGGGATCGACGGCGTCGTCAAGGACATCTGCATCTCCGAGGGCCGGATCGTGTCTCCGGTCGAAGGCGGCCGTTCGATTGATGCCAGCGGCCTGGTGGTGTTCCCCGGCGGCGTGGACGTCCACACTCACGTCGCCGGAGCCGCGCTGAATTTCGCGCGCGGGCTGACGCCCGAGCACATGCGGCGTGCACTGCCGTTCGTGCACACGCCGGAGTTGCGTGCCGGTCTCGGCGGTATTACGCCCACGACCTTCGCCACCGGGTACTTGTACGCAGGGATGGGCTGGACGACGGTGAACGAGGCCGCCATGCCGGTGCTCTCCGCCCGACACACGCACGAAGAGCTGCACGACACGCCCATCGTCGACAAGTCCACCCTCGTGTTGATGGCCAACAACGAGATCGTGCTGGACCTGCTGGAGGCGGGCGATCTGGAGCGCGCCAGGCACGTCGTGGCCTGGCTGATCTCTGCCGCCAAAGCGTACGGTGTGAAGGCAGTCAATCCCGGTGGCGTCGTCAACTGGAAGTACGGGAGAAACGCCAAGAAGCTTTTTGAACCAATTGACGGGTACAGCCGCGTGACGCCAGCTGTGATCATTTCGAGCCTGGCGGCCATCATCGATGATCTGGGCTTGCCGCATCCGCTCCACATCCACTGCAACAACCTGGGCGTCCCCGGCAACTTCACGACGACGATCGAGACGATGAAGGTGCTGGAGGGGCACCGGGCGCACATGGCGCATCTGCAATTCCACGCCTACGGTGGAGACGACTGGAGCTCGATGCGCTCGGAAGCGGCCACGCTCGCCGACTACTTCAACACGCACACGAGCTTCACCACGGATGCCGGCGCGATCCTGTTCGGCGACTCCGTGACGATCACCGCCGACGGCCCGTGGCAGCACGTCCTCTATCAGCTCACCGGCCACAAGTGGGGCAATCTGGACGTGGAGAACGAGACCGGATGCGGGATCGTTCCCTACGTCTACAAAGAGGGCAAGCTCGTCAACGCCGTTCAGTGGGCCGTCGGATTGGAACTGCTCCTCCTCATCACCGATCCCTGGCGCATCTTCCTGACGACGGATCATCCCAACGGGGCGTCCTTCTGGCGATATCCGGAGCTGATCCGTCTCTTGATGGACGTGGAGTACCGGCGCGAGTGCGTGAACAGGCTGCCGGAGGAGGCGCAGAAGCGAATCGTCCTTGCGGATCTGGATCGGAAGTACACGTTGTCCGACATCGCCATCATTACGTCCGCGGGCCCGGCGCGCGCGCTGGGCCTCTCGCGGAAAGGTCACCTGGGTGTGGGCGCCGACGCGGATGTGGCGCTGTATCACGAGAACCCGGATGCGAGCCGGATGTTCGAGTATCCGCGGTACGTGATCAAGAGCGGGGAAGTCGTGGTCGAGGACGGCGAGATCCGCTCGGTCAGCAATGGCCGGCAGTTCATGGTTCAGCCCTCGTTTGACGAGCACATCACGCAGTACCTGCGTAACGTTTTCGAGAAGGTCTACACGATGTCGTTCGACAACTATCCGGTGGAGATGGAACGGATCCGGCGGCCGGAGGTCGTGAAATTGGGAATTAGGAATTAGGAATTGGGAATTCGTGAGGCCATTCCGAATTCTGAATTCCTAATTCCTAATTCCTAATTCCTAATTCCTAATTCCTAATTCCTAATTTCTCAACTCTCAGATGATCACCCTCACCCTCAAAGAGCCTCCCGCTGTTCCACTTGAAGCGGAGATGATCTCGCCGGACGTGATGGCGTCGCTGGCGAACGACGCGATCCGAGCCCTTCCGGTCCATCTGGGAAAGCGGCAGCGGCGTGTGGATGATTTTTTCGACGTCGACGGGGCCGCCAGCGACGAGCTGGAGATCCGCGGCGATGTGGCGAAGGTCAAATGGATCGGCCGCGGCATGACTCGGGGCCGCATCGCCATCGCCGGCAACGCCGGCATGCACCTCGGGGCGTACATGAAGGGAGGCACGATCGAGGTCTCCGGCAACGTCTCGGACTGGCTTGGCGGCGAGATGTCGGGAGGACTCATCCGGGTTCGAGGCAATGCCGGCGGACAGGTGGGGGCGGCCTACCGCGGAAGTCTCTCGGGGATGACGGACGGGACGATCGTCGTCGACGGCACGGCCGGCCTCGAAGTCGGCATGCGGATGAAGCGAGGCATCATCGCGATCGGCGGCCCGGTGAGGGACTTCGCCGGCTTGCAGATGAAAGGCGGCACCCTGATCATCCGCAATGGAGCCGAGCTGCGGACTGGTGCCTGGATGCTTCGCGGCACGATCATCTCGCTGACGCCGGTGCCGCTGCTGCCGACTTTCTCGTACGCCTCGACGTATAACCCGACATTCCTGCGTCTGTACGCCAGGCACCTGGGATCGCTTGAGTTCACCATCCCGTTTGAAGAACAAGATGGGTCCTACGCACGTTATACGGGCGACGCGGCCGTTCCGGGCAAAGGGGAGATTCTTGTCTGGAAGCCGCGGGCGTCTTGATTGTGAACTGGAATCGCTGACGTAATATGGATCCCTCCACATGCTCACAACGAGGAGGCCCTTATGAACAGGCGCTTCGCCAGCCCGATCCTCGCGACGGTCGTCCTTGCCGGCCTGACGTGGGTTTCTTTTCTGCCTGTCGCGGCTCAGGAACCGCAAGCGAGAGCCGCCGCAAGGGGCGCCGAGAAGCCCGCGCTTGGACCCGCCCCGCGGACGGCGGACGGCAAGGTGGATTTTTCAGGACTCTGGAGCGCGGATCGCACTTTCATTTACGACATCCACGATGCGCTCAAGAAGGGCGAAGCGCTGCCGCTGCAGCCCTGGGCCGAAAAGCTCGCGCGCGAACGCCTGTCGAAAGACGATCCCGAAGCCTTGTGTCTGCCGACCGGCGTTCCCCGCCAGGCTCCTTACCCGTGGCGAATCGTGCAGACCGGCACGCACGTCTTCTTCCTGTTCGAGGGCAACATCCACAGCTATCGCCAGATTTTTCTCGACGGCCGCAAGCACCCCGCGGATCCCGATCCGACATGGTACGGCCACTCCGTGGCGCGGTGGGAAGGCGACACGCTGGTGGTCGATTCCGTCGGGTTCAACGATAAGTTCTGGTTCGATTTCGCGGGCCACCCGCACACGGAGCAGCTGCACGTCATCGAACGCTACCGGCGTCCCGATTTCGATCGCCTGGAGTATGAGACCACGATCGAGGATCCGGGCGCGTATACCAGGCCGTTTACGATGTACGGCCACTCGACTTATCAACACAACGACGAGTTGATCGAGTACATCTGCAACGAGAACAACCAGGACGTCTCGCACATCGTCGGCAAGGATCCGCGGAACAAGTATTCCAAGCCGTAAACGTCACATGGCGTCGCCCCCAGACAACCGGCTCGTGTCCGACCGCTTCCCCCGCACTTCGCAATATCACCTCGACTGGGTCCTGGCCAACGCCAGCGGGGGCGCCTGGACTGGTTCGAGAGGTCGAAGGTTCAGTTCCCGATCATCTTCGAGAGTGCTGGACCCAGGATTTCTGGGCCTTCCATGAAGCCTTTGCTCCGGAGCGAGGAGCCGTGATTCACGTTACGACTCGAGCACGGCAGCGACGGGCAGGCTGAGCCCGGGCAGGACGTCGTCGCACGGCACCGCGTCCCCCTCGACATAGCGAAGGGTAGTTCCATCGGGGCGGTGCGCGACGATTGTGCGATCGTCCGGATCGACCACGAGCACCAGACGAACACCAATCGCCAGGTACTCCTGGACCCTCTGCCTCATGTCGATGTGGCGGTTCTCCGGTGACAGGATCTCGGCGACGAGCTCCGGCGCGACGTCGAGAAAGCCGCGCGTCTTGGTCCGGCGTTCGTATTGCGCGTGCGAAATGAAGACGACATCCGCGCCCCGGACGCGATCGGGGTTCCATCTGGTAAAAACTCCAACCTCGCCGGTCATCACGATTCCCAGATTGTGCGTACGTGCGAAGTTGGAAAGCGCCGCCGCAATGTTCAGCTCGATGCGCCCGTGGTCTGGATTCGTGGGACTCATCGGCACAATCCGGCCGTCCACCAGCTCGCACAGGTCGTGATCGGGCATGCGCGCCAGTTCGTCGCCTGTGATCAATGTCTCGTGCTCGCCCACGCCCCGTGCACTAGTCATGCCGCTACCTTCTCCTCGACAACGATAGCAGTCATTCGTAATAGGCGGGAGCCTTCTTGAGCCTGGCGTTGGCGACGAAGTCGTGTTCGATCCACAACTGTGTCTTCGTCCTTTGAAGGTACTCCTCGATCATCACGCGCGAGGCTGCGGACTGCTGGACGCTGAACTCGTTGTCGGGCGGCGCCCGATGCAACGTGCGCTCCGGCGGATAGTGATAGAGATCCCCACTCAGCATGACCCGCCCTGTTGAGGCCAGTCTCAGGACCAGCACCTGATGCCCTGGCGTGTGACCGGGAGCTGACTTGATGACGACGCGACCGTCGCCGAAGACGTCGAACTCGTCCTTGTCTAGAATCGTGACCGACTTGCTGTTCCTCAGCTCAGTGTAGAAGGAAGGGTCGACGCGCTCGTTGTTGTCGGTCCACATGAAATCGCGTTCGGCCGATCTCGCGAGCCACGTCGAGCGCGCAAACTGGTTGGCGTTGGCGGAGTGGTCGCGATGCGCGTGCGAGACAGCGAAATAGGTGATGTCTTCGGGACGATACCCGACCTGCGCCAGCTGACTCCTGAGCGTTCGGGTCACGACGGCAGCCGCCGTGATATTGACAGCCGATCGGGCACCTTGCGGCTGAGCTTCAACGGTGCTATCCGGGATCACGCCGAGATCCCACATCAGGGTGCCTCTTGGATGCGCGATGAGAAAGCACGGCACTGACATGCGCGTCTCGCCCACTTCCGCAGGTGTCACGTGATACCGCTGCACGCCCTCGGTTGTGATATTGAGCAGGCCGCAGTCGAAGACGTACAACCGTACGGTCTTGGGCGCTTGGGCCCTGGCCGCTTCGGCGATTTGGGCGGCGCGACCCGGGCCCACGCTCAGCCCAATGAGCACCGTGAGCCATGCCACGGTTCGTCGTCTCACGACCTTCGATCGATGGTGCATGACGGCGAATGATATCAGCCTTTCCCATATACTCGGCCATCACGGTTGCTCGGTCAGCTGTTTCAGAAAGTTGTAGTGCAGGCCTTCAGGCCGCCGTGGCATCAGGCAAAGGGGTTCTCGACGCGCACGCCGTCGAAATCTTGATCGTCCGCAAGATCTTCAGACAAAACTATCGTACAGCCTTGGAGGCGGGCGGCTTCGATGATGGCCGCATCCCAATAGGAGATGCGGTGTCGGATCGTCGTCGCAAGCGCGGCGCGGACGAGTGGCGCCGTGGTGTCCTGGGTTGGAAACCGGAGCCAGGCTTCAATCAGGGCGGCTGCCTGATCGTGTCGCAACCGGTCCGGCCGCGTGGAGCGCGTCGCCTGAACGTAGAACTCTTGCAGGACCTGGACCGAGAGCGCCAGACGGCCCTCGGCGAGGAGCGTGCGCGCCAGGCGGCTCTTCGCGGCTTCGGCGCCGGCGGTGCTCACAGCATAGAGCAGGACGTTGGTGTCAACGAACCGGGCGGCGCTCATGGACGGCATCGCGGCCGAGGCGGTCGCTTGCGCGGAAGCGTTTGACCGACGCCAGCACCTTCCGCTCGAGCTGCACGCGTCGCTCGAAGTCGCTTTGGTCGGTGAGCGTTTCGAGAAACTCCCGCACGAGCGCGCTCACGGACGTGTCTCGCGCCGCCGCGGTCATCCGGGCCCGGCGGTAGACATCGTCTTTGAGTGAAACTGTGACATTTTTCACAGTTTCACTGTACCACAGCCTCCTCACTTTCTGCGCGTCGCGCGTGACAAACGCGACGGGCTGCTTCATCCTCTGGTGAACGGCACCGAAGCTTCGCCTCAAACCGCCGAGTGGCGACCCGCCAGGCAGCCCGCGGACCTTCGGTAATGGGCGGCCGCCCCGCGGCTGCGGCTAAACGAATGAGACAGCTTCCAGGAGGTCGATATGAAACGCCTGATCGGGTTCGCCGTCCTGTCCTGCACCCTGCTGTGGACGGCCGTGAGCTTTGGACAAGCGCTGCCCAGGGGCATGGAGAAGGTCACGTCCGTCGAGGGCATCACCGAATACAAGCTGGCCAACGGGCTGCACGTGCTCGTGTTCCCGGACCCTTCGAAATCCACGATCACGGTCAACATGACCTATCTGGTCGGATCGCGGCAGGAGGGGTCCGGCGAGCGCGGGATGGCCCATCTCCTCGAGCACATGGTGTTCAAAGGCAGCCCCAAACACCCGAACATCCCGCAGGAGCTGACGACGCACGGCTCCCGTCCGAACGGCAGCACCTCCTACGACCGCACGAACTATTTCGAGACGTTTCAGGCGACGGATGAAAACCTGAAGTGGGCGCTGGAGCTGGAATCAGACCGGATGGTGAATTCCTTCATCAGGAAGGCGGATCTGGACAGCGAGTTCACCGTCGTGCGGAACGAGTTCGAAGCCAGCGAGAACAGTCCGATCAACGTGTTGCTCGGGCGGGCGTTGTCCGCGGCGTATCTCTGGCACCCGTACGGGCGCTCGGTCATCGGCAACCGGGCCGATATCGAGAACGTGCCCATCGATAAGTTGCAAGCGTTCTATAAGAAGTTTTATCAGCCGGACAACGCCGTTTTGACAGTCTCGGGCAAGATCGACGAGACGGCGCTTCTGCCGCTCGTCAGTGGCTCCTTCGGCCCCATACCGGCAGCGGCCCGCAAGCTGGACATCACCTACACCGTCGAGCCGACACAGGACGGGGAACGGCACGTGACGTTGCGGCGGGTCGGCGACATTCAGGCGGTGCTGGCGGCCTACCACGTGCCGGCCGGATCGGACCCGGACTTCGCGGCCATCAGCGTCCTCGTCGGCCTGCTCACAGACAACCCGGCGGGACGCCTTCAGAAAGTGCTGGTCGATGCCAAGAAAGCGGCCCAGGTGGCGGGGTTGAGCCGGCAATTGAACGATCCGGGAACCGCTGTGTTTCTGGCCATCCTGAACAAACAAGACTCGGTGGAGGAGGCCCGCAAGATCCTTCTGGATACGATCGGCAACGTGGTGAAAGAGCCGCCCAGCAAGGAAGAAGTCGACCGCGCGCGGACGCGGCTGCTCGCGGGCGTCGATCTGCAGCTTCGAAATTCGGAACAGATCGGACTGACCATGAGCGAATGGTTGAGTCGGGGCGATTGGCGCCTGCTCTTCCTGAACCGGGATCGCCTGCGCAAGGTGACGCCGGAAGACGTACAGCGGGTGGCCACCGCATATCTGAAGAGCTCGAACCTGACGGTGGCGGAATTCATTCCCGACCCCAAGCCGGACCGTGCGGAGATCCCGGCGAAAGCTGATGTCGCGGCTATGCTGAAGGACTACAAGGGCGATGCGGCGATGGCGGCGGGCGAAGCGTTCGATCCGTCGCCTGCGAACATCGAGGCGCTCGTCAAGCGCTCCACGCTTCCGTCGGGCATGAAGATCTCGTTGCTGTCGAAGCAGACACGCGGCAACACGGTGAGCGCGACGATCCGTTTGCACCACGGCACGCTTGATCGCCTGACGGGCCTGGATGCGGCGTCCGCGCTCGCCATGCAGACGCTGATTCGCGGCACGCAGAAGAAGAACCGCCAGCAAATCCAGGACGAGCTCGACCGCTTGAAGGCGCGCGTGAATGTGGGCGGCGGAGCCACGACCGCCGCCGCGACCATCGAAACCGTGCGAGAGAGCCTGCCCGCGGTCCTGCGGCTGGTGGCCGAGATCCTCCGTGAGCCGGCGTTTCCGGAATCGGAATTCGAGCAGATTAGGAAGCTGCTGTTGACCAGCGTTGACAACGCGAAATCGGAGCCACAGGTGCTCGCGTCGATCGAGCTGCAACGGACGTTGTATCCGCACCCCAGGGGCGACATACGCGCAGCCAGCACGCCGGAGGAAGAGATTGAAAACGTCCAGAAGGTGACGTTGGACGAGGCGAAGAAGTTCTACCGGGAGTTTGTGGGTGCGTCCAACGCGGAGCTGTCGGTCGTGGGCGATTTCGACGCGCGGGAGATCGGGACGCTCGCCGGTGAGCTGTTCGGTGCGTGGAAGAGCCCGGGAAAGTTCGAGAAGGTGACCGATCCCTACCGGAAGATCGAGCCCGTGAACCGCAGCATCGAGACGCCGGACAAGCAGAATGCGATGTTCGTGGCGGGACTCCGGCTGAATCTCAGCAACACCGATGCGGATTATCCGGCCTTGGTGCTGGCGAATTACATGCTGGGTGGAGGGTTTCTCAATTCCCGGCTGGCGACGCGCATCCGGCAGAAGGACGGTTTGAGCTATGGGATCTCGTCGAATCTGTCGGCGGCATCGAAGGTGAAGAACGGCGCCTTCCTGGTGAACGCCATCGCCGCTCCGCAGAACGTGGCCAAGGTCGAGGCGGCGGTGAAAGAGGAGCTGGACAAGGCGGTGAAGGACGGATTCACCGCGGAGGAGGTGGCCGCGGCGAAATCCGGATGGCTGCAGTCGCGGAAGGTCGCCCGCTCGGCGGACGGATCGCTGGCCGCCCAATTGGCGGCGCACGATTTCGACGAGGTCACGATGACGTGGGACGCGGATCTGGAGAACAAGGTCGAGGCCCTGACGCCGCAGCAGATCCAGGATGCGCTGCGGAGGAACCTGGATGTGCCGGCGATGTCGATCGTGAAGGCGGGGGACTTCAAGAAGGCCGCGGCCGCGCAGTGAGGACGAATATCACGACACGATCAGAATGGCCGCACACGACACAGTGCTTGTGAAGGGGTGTGGACGTTCCGTGGGCAGGTAACGGCAGTTGGCGCCGTCCACCTATAGAACGTTAGCCGAAGAAATCGGCATGCTGACATGAAACCTCCACGATCAAGTGTTCTCCTGCTTCTACTTGCGCTCTTTGCCGGTTGCAATGAGCCGCCTCTATACGAAACACACACACACGAATTCCTTCAGGCACAAGGGGTCTCAAGTGATCTAATTGAAAAACTGACGACGAGGCAGCCGCTAACATCCGACGAGGCGGAACAGATCTCGCGTTACGAACACGTTGGCGTCCTGCATCTACTCGGCGAGAACCCGGGCACGCCACAAGCGATCATTGATAGGCTGGCGCGACACAACAATTTTGAGGTCAGGACTGGTGTAGCGGCTAACCCCAACGTGCCACTTGATCTCTTGTTAAGCCTGCGAACGCCCGGCACATATACGACGGTGAACGCTGCGGTCGCCCGAAATCCGCGCCTGCCGCAAGCGATAATTTGGGAAATGCACAAAAACGGCGAGGCGAACTCTCTAGACTTCGGAATGAATCCGAACTGTCCTCCAGAATTGATGAGAGAAATTGCCGCGAACTGGGATTCGTTCACAAGGGGAGAGCTCGCACAAAACCCAAACATCCCGGAAGACGTTATACAAAAACTCGCCCAAGACAAAAGCGAAGACGTCAGGATGCGCCTGACCTTCAACCCAAACCTGCCGGAAGACGTTGTGGAGATGCTTGCCCGGGACCATTCACAACTTGTTCGAGACCATGCTAAGAGAAACCCCAGGCATAACCGGAAAACCACTGAACCCTCGCGCTAAGGGCCCGGCAAGGAATAAGGTGACCATCTGGAGACCCCAGATTTGAGGCGGCTGCAAGGCGCGCCGAGCGATGCAATGCCAGCGCATTGTGAGCGAGAAGCAACGACGCAGCCGCCCAA